>JBATSN010000015.1:0-1784 GCA_049293315.1 Saccharimonas sp. (SeqCode) | reverse complement strand
TCCCAGTTCTGGCAGAACTTGCAGGCCAGGTTGCAGCCGGCCGTGCCGAACGACAACACACTGGAGCCGGGGTAGAACTGGTTCAGCGGCTTCTTCTCGATCGGGTCGATGCAAAAGCCCGACGAGCGCCCGTAGGTGGTCAGCACCATGGCGTCGCTCTCGCGCATGCGCACAAAACAGGCACCGCGCTGGCCCTCGTGCAAGCGGCAGTCGCGCGGGCACAAGTCGCACTGGATGCGGCCATCGTCCAGAGTGTGCCACCACCGGGCGGGATAGTGGCTCTCTTCCATCCAGTCAGACGGCTTGTTCATGGCTGGCCTCCTGCCGGACGCACCGACTCGTTCCAATGGCGCACGGTGTAACGCGACAGGCGGATCTGGTCGGACCAGAAGTCGCCGCCCAGCCCGGCCTTGCGCTTGAGCTGTGCCATGAAAGCTGCCGGTTCGGGCAACTGTTCCCACACCTGGGGCAGGAAGGTGCTGCGGGCGGCGCCGCATTCCAGGATCACGCCGTCGATACCGGGGTGTAGCTGTCCCAGCGCATCGGCCTCGCTGCGAAAGTTCAGGGGCTCGGGCGCAGAAAGCAAGGAAACCTCGATCCGGATCCTGTCCAGTTCGGCGCGCGTGAGGGGGTCAAACCGGGGATCCCGAAAGGCCGCCGCCTGGGCATTGGCCTGCACATCTTCCAGGATCGACCGATGGGCCTGCAGCGATCCGATACACCCGCGCAGCCGCCCGTTTTGGGTCAGCGTGACGAAACAGGCGGCCGGGGTCTTCAACCAGGCGGACTGCCTGGTATTCACGGGTGACGTCTCGACCCCCAAGGCACTGCCAATGGCGTTGCGTGCCAGCGCCAGCAGCACATCGCCGGTGTCGGAGGCAACCTCCGTGACCTGTGGCTTCATCGCAGCGACCGCACCTTCGAAAAAAGCCACCGCCGCGTAGCCGACCACCCTTTGCCAATCGCCGGCGGTATCGCCCGAATTGCACAGCGCCAACAGCTGCGGCCGCAGGTGATGCCGGCGGGCGGCCAGAAGCAGGCCGTTGATCGGCGTGGCGCCGCAGGCCTGGCGATGGTCCAGGGTGGGTTGTAGCGCCAGCAGCGTCTGGACCGACTGGCGGTCCACTGCGGTCGCCTGGCCATGGCTCAGGAAGTGCGACAGGTCGGAACTGATCACGATCAGCGTCTCGGGGCCGCCCCAGACGGACTCCAGGACCTGGCTGACCTCGTCGGGCGTGGCATCGCCCACCGCCAGCGGGACCAGCGTGAACGCCTCCAGCACCGTTTGCAGGAAGGGCAGCTGGACTTCCAGCGAATGCTCCTGTGCATGAGCCGCCGCGCTGATGACCACCTGGGGCAGCCGGCGCAGGGCTTCAATGGCCACCGGGTCGATGTCGACTTCGCCCAGCGGGGTCGCCAGCGCATCGACACCCGGCAACGCCAGCCCTCGCACCGGCACCCGGTGCACCGGCCCGAGCAGCACCACGCGACCGATTGCCTGGCGCCACGGCGTCAGTTGGGCATAGGCCTGCGCGGCGGTGGCACCGGAGTAGACGTACCCGGCATGGGGAACAATCAGCGCCTTGGGCGGCCCCGCCACGGCCTGCGGGGCAGGGGAAAACGGCCCAAGCAGCTCCTGCACGGTGCGAGACAGCGCTTGGGCTTGGCCGGGATAAAACGTGCCGGCAACGGCTGCGGGACGAACCTGATGCATGACCACTCCTGACGGCTTGACCGCCAATCATTGTCCTGCACCCGATATGAGGCCGGTTTGCATCACGTCA
>JBATSN010000014.1:0-24336 GCA_049293315.1 Saccharimonas sp. (SeqCode) | reverse complement strand
ACCGCTCCAGTCCCAGCAAGATAGGCTAGACGCCTATCTTGAGTATTACAACCATAAGCGTGTACACTTAGGTATACAGCTACGGACACCTACGGAAATGTTGCAGAGGTTGTGAGGTTTATACGGGGGTGCAGTGTATTTGCACAAGATTAAGTTATATGATATAATGAATGTATGTAGCGCCTTGCTACCCCCTGCCCTTGCGGCAGAGTTCCTTTCACACTAAGGTGGTGAGCGTATGCTCCCAAAGCCTGATTACGGATTTGCCGTAAGCATGCTGCGTGGTAGCACGAACGACACCTGGCGCACTCTGGTGATGCCGGGTTGGCTTGGCTATGCCAAGTCTCAGTACTTGCCAGTGTTGCCAGCATTGCCGGAAGGCACTGTGCTTGGTGTTGACTATACTGGCACTCATTTTAGGCCGGCAAGCATTGCAGAGTCTGTGGCTAATGCATGCATAGCCAAGGCAATGCGCAACGAACCAGTTGTGCTTGTGGGCAGCTCTCTCGGTGCCATGGTGACCGTGTTCACCATGGAACAAATGGTAGGTCTGGCTCCGGAGCTGCGTTCGCGCATCTCAGCAGTGCTGATCGACCCACCGAGTGGTGCCGAAAGCCTAAAGGCTGTGCCGAGTTGGGCCACCAGCCTAGTGCCGCAGCTTCGCCGCTTGCCGCAATGGCTGAATGGTCCCTGGGGCCGCCGACAGTTCGCTAAGGCCTTTTGCCAAGGTCTTGCGCGCAACGCCATCATCGAATTGCCTCCAGGCAAGCGTACCTTGCAACAGGCTATGGAGTACAATGAGGACGTGCGGCGACAAGCGCGCGAAGCTCAGCAGGGATTCACGCCCACCCTGGCCTTTAGCGAGCTAGCCTGGATGGCCCGCGTTGGTCGTGATGGCAGCTTGCAACGGGCTTTGCAGGCGATCGATGGCCAGTTCAACATCACGTACCTTGCTTGCATTGGCAGCGAGCAGACTGGTGAAAATGAAGTTGTACGCCATCCACTGGCGGGTCAGTTCTACCGTCAGTATCTACCGTCGGCGCGGCACTTGTTGCATCCCACCAACCACATCAACTACCTGGAGTTTGCGCCAACCTGGTGCGATTTCTTGAGCCAAGTGGTGTTCGGCGAGTAGCGAGTAGTAATAAGCAAGGTGCTCTAGCCCCGGTGGAATATCCGGGGCTTTAGCATGTGTTTTTATAAAATGCGTCTATAGAGCGCGACAGCCGCTTTGGCGCTGCTGCCCCAAGTAAAGCGCTGAGCATTTTTAAGCCCGCGCGCCACGTAGTCACGATTCACACTAGGGTTAGCAAGCTGATTAACAGCCGCGGCCAGTTGCTCAGGCGAATTCATGTCAAAATACAGCACCGAATCACCAGCGATTTCGCGGTAAATAGGCGTGTCGCTACAGGCTACAGGAGTACCGCGCAGTTGCGCTTCGATAACTGGCAAGCCAAACCCTTCGATACGGCTAGGGCTGAGCAAGCAGCGGCAGCGGCCTAATATGTCGAGCAGCTTTTCGTCGCTCACACCGTTATGAATCGTTACTTGGTTTTCTACCCCACGTGCTGTTATGCGAGCAGTCAGTGCCTGTAGGCGCGCAGCTGGTACCCTACCGAGCATATGAAACGCGACGTCTGGCAGTAGTGGTAGCGCATCAATAATGAGTTCGACGTTTTTATATTGGGTAACGGCCCCATGGTGCACAATAATTGGCGAGTTAGCCCGGGATGGTGAATCAACAGAGGAAGGTTTTGCTTGGAACTTGGCCGACACGGCATTTTTAACTACACCAAGCGGGCGCGTGGTAAGCTGCCAATTTGTGATTTCTTGCCGAGTTGTGTCGCTGACCGTTGCTACCGCATCGGCCCTTCGCAGCAACCACCGCATCGGCCATCTGCTCGCGTGGAACAGCCACCACCCAAGCCGCACGTACCACGGTAGCCAATGGGGCGGTGTACGATAATGGTAATAAATAGTGTCATGTACCGTGACAATAAGTTTATAGTTACCACGAGCAAGGCTTGCCAAAAAGAATGGTGAATACACAATGTCGGGTTGTTCGGCTGCCAGTACTGCTGGCAAACGGCGCCAGTCAGCCCACAGATTACCGGGGTCGTTCGCGATAATAAAGGGGCGTTTTGGTAGCAAGGCAAGCTGACGCTTGTCGGACACGAGCCAGGTAATGGTGACGCCGGGCTGTTCGGCTAAAGCGTTGCCTAATTCTTGGCTGTAGCGGCCTACGCCGTCAAACTTACCGTCGACTGGCAACCAGCGGGCGTCGTAGATAACCTTCATACAGTTAGTATAGCAAACGAGCTACCGCTACAGTGCATGGGTGGTACAATAGGTATATATGAAAATATTGATAGCGACCGACCTTCACTGGCCAGTCTTAAACGGGGTGGCAACCTTTAGTCGTAACCTAGCACGCGGCATGGCAGCCCGTGGCCATGAAGTTGTGGTGATAGCCCCCAGTCAAGACGGAAAAAAACATACCGAAATCGACGGTAATTACACGATTTATCGCACCAAAAGTACCATATTCCCCTTTTACCAAAACTTTCGTATTAGCGTGACACCCCAGCTTGAAGTGCGTAAAATAATTCAGGATTTTCAGCCCGATATCATTCATATCCAGATGATTTTGGGCATTGGCCAGGCCGCCACGTTACTAGGCCGATGGTACGACATACCGATCGTTAGTACCAGCCATGCCATGGCCGAAAATCTAATGGACAACTTAAAAAAAGCTGCGGCCTTAAGTGCGCCAATTAACTACATGCTACGAGATTTTGGCCGTCGCTTCCATAACCGGTCCGACGCGATTACGTCACCGACGAAAAGTGGCCTACAAAGTTTTGGCAAACATGCTGAAAAGGTGCAAAAACCAGTCGAAATCATTAGTAACGGCATCGATTTAACAGAGTATCAGCCCGGTCACGCCCCTGCTGCGGTGTATAAAAAATATGGCTTGCCTACCGACATACCAATTGTGACCTACATTGGGCGGGTTGATGCCGAAAAACACTTGTGGGTGCTTGTTAAAGCAATGCGCAGAGTGCTTAAAACCACGCCTGCTCACTTGTTGGTGGTCGGTTCTGGAGTAGATTTAGACCACATGAAGCACCTGGCTATAGATCTAGGGATTGGCGAGCATGCTACGTTTACAGGGCGCGTTTCAGACGAAGACAAGCTTGCCCTTGAACACGTTGGCGCAGTGTACGCGATTCCTAGCCCGGCCGAACTGCAAAGTATCGCCACTCTAGAAGCTATGGCGTGCGGTCAGCCGATCGTGGCGGTCAATGCGGGTGCGCTAGGTGAACTATGCCATGATGGCAAAAACGGGTATTTATTTGCTCTTGACGACGATGAGGGTATGGCTGAAGGTATTGTTCGAATTATCACGAACCCCGACCTACGCGCCAAGATGAGCAACCGTTCACTTGCTATCGCCAAAACGCACGACTTAGAATACACCTTAGCAGCGTTTGAAAGTTTATATAATCGCACTATTGCCGCAAAGCAGCAAGAACTTGCCGAACGGCCAGCTGGGTTTGTTGACCGCATTAAAGAAAGCGAACTAAAAGAATATATGGAGTTTTGGTCGCGTGAAGACGAAGCGAGTGACAGTAATGACGACGCGAAACGTCGCAGTTAGACCGCCGCGCGCGGCCACTAATGTGCGCTGAAAAATGCCTGCATGAGTTCTGCAACATCTTTGGGGCGTTCATAGTGCAGCAAATGCCCCACGCCGGGTAGTACGACAAATTGTGCCGGTGTAATGGCAGCGGCTAAGCGGTTCATGTGCTTTAGGGGTGTGACGTTGTCGGCATCGCCTGTTATGAGCAATACAGTTTTTTTCTGTAATTCGGCGGCGGCATCAACAGCACCTTGGCGATTGATGTCGTGGTGGAGTTTACTGTAAAATTCGATATTGCTAATGTAGCCTAAGTTATTAAGATGATGACTATTAATCGTGGCGCGCAGGGTGTGATCGTTTGTCGTAGTGATGAGCCTTGTGGCAGCCTGCGAAATACGGCGACTTTTTACTAACTTTTCGCCAAAAATTGGTACTTTATAACCCATTTTGTACTGCAAGGCGCCAAATAGGGCGCCCACTCGGCGGCTATCGTTACGGCGAATTGCAGTAGGAACAGGGCTAATTAACACAATTTTTTTTGCAAACAACTGGGGTGCTTGGTGTACCATGCTGCTCGCTACCAGTCCACCCATGCTGTGGCCTACTAAAAGTGGCGGCGTGGGGAGCGCGAGTGTTGCGACACATTCATTCGCAAGTTGGGCGAGGCCTTGTACCGACCAGTGTGTACGCGGGGGCAAGTCGCTGCGGCCGAAACCAGGCAAATCAAGTACAATGCAACGCACAGTTGGCAGTAGCGGAATAATATATTGAAACCCTTCATGACTGCCGGTAAAGCCATGAATAAACACCGCTGTTTGGGTGGCTTCGGGATGATACACCCAGTATTGCACGGTGTGGCCGTTAATGATTACAGACTGCTGCATATATAGTAGTATAGCAAAACAAAGCCGCCCCGAGTGGGCAAACGCCGAGCTGGTAGCTCGAGGCGGCTTGCGTTTGGGGCGGTGTTAGGGGTGTTCGGCAGCGGCCTCGTGCGCAAGTGCCACATTGCGCATGTGTGCTGCAGTGGCTAGCAGGCTAGCCACTTCTTTGATGCACTGCACATACAGCTGCGCCTCTTCAAGGCTGAAACAACTCTGTTGTATCAGATTGTCGTAGAGAAGGCTGAGTGCTTCATGCAACCAGGCAAGATAATCGCACCAAATCTTCAGTTCATCTGAGCGGCGCATAGCTACCTTCCTTAGGGTGTCGGTGGTGCGAACTGTACTACGGGTGCAGCACAGTTTGGTATACTATTATCTTATACTAAAATAAAACTTTGTCAATAGCCTTATGTAGTTTAGTGAAATTTTTGTTGAGCGCGATGTTCGCGGTCAATGTCGCGCCGTTTAATTGTTTCGCGCTTGTCGTAATTTTTTTTGCCCTTACCAAGAGCAATCACTAGTTTTATGTAGCGACCTTTATTGAGCAATTTAGTCGGTACTATAGTCATACCAGTTTTTTTATGAGCTTGCAGTACGGTAATTTGCTTACGACTGGCCAAAAGCTTGCGCGGTTCGGTGTCTACTGTGCGAGCGCTGGGGTTACCATGTTCGTTTAGTTTAAGGCTAAAGCTGGCATTATTAAGCCACAGTTCCCCGCCGCGTAGGCTCACAAACGAGCCTTTTAGTTGAATGTGGCCATCGCGTGCCGCCCTTACTTCGGGACCAGTTAGCACTAAGCCTGCCACAATTTCGTCGCCAAGTTCGTAATCAAACCGCGCCCGACGATTAACAATCGGGGCCGTAGAAGAGGTGCAGACAGCGGATTTTTTTTTGGCCATAGTGACTATGTATTATATCAGAATAAAAGACCGCACCGTTGCGGCCTTTTTTAGGGTGCGCTCGAGTGCGGTAGGTAGTTCTTGTCTCCTTAGGTGTCGATAGGTTCTTGGCTAAAGGTATTCAGCCACCGCCGATTGGCAGCGATTGCTCGCACTAACAGTCGCTGTGTTACTGGCGACCGTTCACCGTGCTGTAGGGTAGCCACTTTCAAGGCACGGACCGCCCTACACAAACACTGTGCTTCCGGGCTTAGTTGTTCCATACGCCTACTCTCTGGGAGAAAACTAAAAGAACGTACATTTTATTATAGCAGTAATGCTAATAAAAGTCAATAGATTTAAAAAAACATACCACACCACATTCCCAAAAATCTCAAGGGTACGACCCTTGAGATGCTTATTAATACTCTTTGTGAATTGGTTAGTATGGATATGAGATTATTGTCGGTGACTTCAGCTTTGGTCACCAGTATTGCTATGCGTTGCACCCAGAGAAAGCAGGCTTGTTGACTTTACTACAATTAGCAACATGTTTCGAATTAGATACAATAGATAGTAATGGAGCGTGTGAGGAATGGTGAGGTTTGGGTCGAGTCACCGAAACCAATAGCAGAATTTGGAGCAGAGACCGCATGGATATCACGGTCCGTGATTAATGTGCTACCGCAGATACGAAGCACGTTTGAGCCTGTTGCCCTCGCGGAGTTGGCGGAGAGTATGCAATTGATTGATCATGAACAGACTGAGCGAGCACCGCGATACAAGCTTCTTGAGCCACTTATAGAAGGAATTCACGGTGAAGCGAGCGCTAGGCGCTACTTGGCGGAATTTAACTTTATAAATGGCACGAAGTTTGAACTTGAGGAGTTTGTTTCTACTGTTATTGACGGTGAACAAAAGTGGGTATTCCATATTGCAGGCGAGCGGCGTCTTCGGGCTGGCGATATGATTATTGAACGTGACGGGTTGTCGCCAGATTCGATATTTCAATGTTCGGTCAAGTACGATCCTACCTATATCGATGCCCTGCCTGAACAATTTGTTGAGAATAATGCACGAGTGAATCCTCTGCCACAAGATGAAGCGAGGGCTATTCGCAAATATTATGACGCGATGAAGCAGCTTGCGGCCAATGCCGGCAAGCGCTATACAAATGTTGAGTGCGCGCGTGCTTTTGCCGTGAACCCAAATAAAATTGCCGATGCGATTACGTTCACTGATTATCCAGCCTCGATGCAGGCACTTGTCGAAGAATATCCTTTTTCAATGGTGGTTGACGCTAAGGAGCTTTTCGAGGCGTGGAAAATATATCATGCCGATACAGACGAAGAGTTAGGGCCAGATCAGCAGCAGGATTTTATCGCAACTACTGGGCGAAACGGCTTCGCGACTCTCGAAGGCGTGGCGGCATTTGAAGTAGAAACGTGCTTTACATTAATAAAAGCAGAACGCGCTAAGCGTCGCACAGATCCGCATGCAAAGCGACGGGATGTGAGCATAAAGAAGCAAACTGAGAATGTACTCGCGAGTGTGAAGCAGCGTGGTCTGGGTTTTGCGCAAGGTATCCTCGATATACCAGGTGACCCAAATAACTACTGGACGCGTCGAAAACTCGCGGCTGAGCAATTATTTCGAGACTCATTCAATAACCATCTCTACCTGGAGCGGATGAGTATGTTGTCGGGTGAAATGAAACGGCGACTGGGCCAGCTTGCTGGTGTCGGCTCAGTGATGCCTGATGATAGTGCTGCTTTTCGAGAGTTCGAGGAGGCTTTTGCAAGCTAAAATAGCCTGTGCTGCTGTACTGTGTGACTGCGCGCAACCACTCCACGTCTAACATTGGTCGTATGGGTGACGATTTCGAGGTGCATCGGGTTGCAACAGGCATGCGCTCGGCAGAGGTGGTCGAGGTACTGCTCGGTGGTAAGTGATCCAAACAGTCGGCGTACGACAAATCGGTGAGCCAGCTCGCCTTTGGCTGCGAACTCTGCGCTCGAGAGTGTCGGATAGCGGGCGCGGTTTTTGCTATCGTATTCATCGCCCATCGGCACTGCCCAGCAGCCATAGGTGTCGTCGAGAGTGAGTTTTGGCGCCAGCCAGTCGATCGCAGCCGAGTGATCTGCGGCGACGTTGAGTAGTTCTGCAGATACGGCAGGGTGCGGCAGGTCACTGCCCCAATCGAGCTGCACCAAAAACCCAGCGTGCACGCCAAGTGCCCGCACACGCTGCACACGCTCAGTAGTGGTATCGAGGCCTTCGAGTTGCGGGCGTAGTTCGTGTCTCGCCCGTGATGCAAATCGCTGAACTGCCGAGGTTGGAATATAATGCACCATTGCTCCTACTATGGCAAAACTGCTCATACTTCGCAAACATAAGGAGTGTTGCAGGAAAATATCACAAGGAAAAACCACCCCTGAGGGCGAACGGTCGAGTGTTGTCTCGAGGGTGGTTCTTCCCTTGGGGTGGTTATGTTTCGTCGACCGGTGGGTCGACGGTGGACTGTTCTGGCGCGGGACGCCGCAAAGCTTCCCGCACCGTCACGATCGCGGTGACGATGGTGACGACCGTAGTCGCCAGCTCGGCGATCTGGCCTGCACGGTGGTTGACTCGTGCCGCCCGGCCTGCTGGCAACTCTGCTGCTGCCAGTATGCGCCGCATATCCCTCTCCGCTGCGCGACCCAATTGCTTGGTCTCGCGCATCGACTGGCGGTGCCGCCGGCGTACCCCCCACTTAGTGCGGGGCATCCTGCGAGATTTTATGTCGATGGTTTGTGGCGTGGGCTGGATTGACATCAGTCAGCTCCCTCTCTGGTACTTTTCTGGCAACCTTTGCCGGAAGTTATATACACTATAGCACCTAATTATAATAAAGTCAAGTCTCTCGTACCAGCTCACACCCTTGGCGATAAAACATGACCCTCAGCCGTACACCAGAAGTTGCACCAACTAGTAACAAAATGAGGGTCTATGAGTTATTCTAGCAGCCCTTATACACCGCGGGCGAGACGCGATGCCGTCACCCGTGTACTCTTGCACGGTGAGTCTGCGGCAGCAGTCGCTCGAAGTGTTGGCATTCACCGAGCAACGGTTGGCAAATGGGTGAAGAAACGTGAACGCCTAGGGCTCGATGGACGTGAGCTCATCCCAACCGAACCGCCGATCGCCCATTCGCACCCAAACCAACTCCGTAGCGTCGTCGTAGCCATCGTTGCTGAGTGAGAGCGTACTGGTCGCTGTGCAGAGATTATCTACCTTGAGTTACTCGACAAGGGTATTGTCGTCTGTCTCTCGAGTATTAAGCGCACGTTGCGTCGCCAGGGACTCGCCTGTTCTGAGAGTAAATGGAAACGGTACCGCGCCCACATTGAACGATCGTGGGTAGATGCACCTGGCATATTGGTGGCAGTGGACACCATCCACTTCATGCGGCCAGATGGTGCGCGCTGGTATGTCTTTACGCTCATTGACCTTTAGTCACGAGCTGTGTACGCCGAGTACTCTCCCAGGTGTAACCAGCGAGCCAGCTACCAGTTTGTATTGCGAGCACAATACTACCTAGGTATGAGGTTCTGTATGATCTAGGCTGACAATGGCGGCGAGTGTGGCGCATGGTTTCATGATATGCTTCAGGCGAAGGGCGCTGCTCTTCGGCATACGAGACTGCAGCGCCCAAATGACAATGCACACATTGAGTGATGTAACCGTAGTATCTAGCAGGAATGTCTTTCGCCTCTTGTTGCAGAGCATAGAGTTCATGAAAAACTTTACTGGTATCTCCAGTATTACAATTGGCATCGCAGACACCTTGGAATACAGGGTAGGTTACCTGGGCAGTTGTTGCCATGGCGCTGAACCTGCTACGTAGATAGGCTCCTTTATGTAATTAGGCGGTTCTCATTCCAGTCTACAAAGGTTTATCTTTTTGCTACAGAGGTGTTAAGTGTATATGTGGATTTATTTGACAGCGTTTGTGCTTATTGATAGAATAGCATTAATTGATGTAATGAACTCGCATTCATCAAAGAGAGAAAATAAAAAAGTGAAAAGGAGAAAAACTATGATCAACCGATCACAGTATTTAGGTGCGCTACGAACAGTGAGTGCATTTGTTACGGTGTCCGCACTCGCAGCATCGCTATTTGTCAGTAGTAATCAGACTGTGCAAGCCGCCGGAACGTCATTCAAATTTGGCGCAGCGGGCGATCACAATGTCAGCGGCACGCAAGCTCCAGCAGTATTTCAAAAAGCTGGCCAGTCAAATCTGAGTTTTTTCCAAAGCCTCGGCGACCTCAGCTATGGCCAAACATCTACCTCGAGCTGGTGCCAATTTGTCAAAGATAGTATCAATACCGGCGCAGGTTTCAGCTCGGGCAACGCCTACGGCGAGAATTTCCCATTCTTCGTCGTTGCAGGTAACCATGAGTCTCGCTCGACTGCTACTGGTGCCCCTATCGAAGATTTCACTGCCGCAGGTTGCTTGCCCGCGCCGGCCTCGATCCCTGTGGTTGAGTCTCCGTATATCGATAACCAGCCCGTTGGGACAACCAATTATGGCAAAGAGTACTACTATGACTACCCTGTGGCAAACCCGATTGCGCGAGTCATCAACGTTGTTCCTGACCAACAGTTCGACTTAAACGGCGGGCAAAGCTACGATTACTCTGCTGGCACCGATCACTACAACTGGGTTGCTCAGAAAGTAGACGAAGCAAAAGCAAGCGGCAAATGGGTGATTATCTCTGCCCATGAACCGTACATCAATGCTGGATCATTACACGGAGGAGCGAGCGACTCCGGCATGGACGCTGACTTATTCAACATGCTGGTCGCAAAAAAAGTCGACTTCATGCTGTTCGGTCACGAGCACAGCTATCAGCGTAGCAAACAACTTTCATTGGGTGCTGGCTGTACCAGTATCACCAAGACCAACTACAACGCGGCCTGTGTCGCCCACGCAGGCACCGCGGGAGACCCGTTCGTAAAAGGTGACGGCCCTATCGTTATCATTAACGGTGTTGGAGGCGATGACGAACCAGACAATGTTACTGCCTACCATATCGTGACAAGTGATCCTGACTATAATTACTTTGATCCGAATGCGATGGTCGGCACCAATGACACCAACCGGACCTGGGGCTTTAGCGAGTTCACTGTGACCGACACCGGTGTGACCGTCAACTATGTTGAGGCTTCTGGCGGACCATTCTCAGATAGCTTTACTGTGGCGGGCGGCGCTAGCACTGCAGACACTACCGCTCCAACCGTGTCATTGACCGCGCCGGCAGCAAATACCACTGTGTCGGGCGACCTCGTCGTCACGGCGACCGCCGCAGACGATGTCGGTATCGCCAAAGTTGAGTTCTATGTCAATACAACCCTGCTCGGGACCGCCACAACGAGCCCATACACCTACACGATTCCCGCGGCGGTTACCTCTCAGTGGGGAGCCGGATCATACACTGTGACCGCTCGAGCATACGATGCCGCCGACAACACTACGACTAGTACGGGTGTCGTCGTCACCGTCAACAGTACTCCACCACAAACACCTCCAACATCCTTCAATGTCACAAATGCAGATGGCACCAGCACAAAGGTAAGCCTTGCTGGTACCTGTAGCGCCCTCGACCTCTCTGGGCCCGCAACACCTCCTAGCACACTAGACAAGACGCAGCTTGTCGCTGGCTTTGGCTTCACCACCAGCTGTACCCAAGCGGGTGGCTCGGCAACCGTGACAGTTGATTTAGGCAAACAATACACGAGTTCCCAGCTAAAGGTATACAAGGACAAAAGTGATGGTACGACTGGCGATGTGACCTCATCAGTCACCTTTACAGACGCCACGGTCAACGGTGTCACCACGACAGTTATGCACTACACTGTCACCGATGGCGACACAGGTGATCTTGACGGAACAACGAATAGTAAGGTAGTCGATCCTGTCTATGTTCTCGATACCTCAACCACAAATAGTGGACAGCCGCAGGCTGGCGCAGGCGGCGGGGGTAGTACTCTTGCAGCGACCGGTCAAGCGTATATGACCATCCTATTGATTGGACTAGGTTTGCTCGGCATGCCATCTGTATATCTCATTGCCAAGAAGCTGCGAGCAACCAAGTCATAGCAGCATCACAATGATAAAAATAGCGTCTACACTGACGCTATTTTTATATCAGTTGAGAGAACTATCGATATAATCGCGCTGCCGAGGCAGGCCTCGCCATCATATAGCACGGCGGATTGACCAGGTGTAATCGGGCGCTCTTTGCTACTGGCACTATGGCTTCAAATCTCAAGGATCTCAACGGTCGGTCTCAAGGTCTCAAATCTCAAGGGTCGTACCCTTGAGGTTTTTGGGAATGTGGTGTAGTATGATTTTGTTATGCCGGCGAGGAATATCTATAAGGTTTACTTGGAAGATACGTATTATCACGTATACAACAGGGGTGTTAATAAAGAAGCAATTTTTCGTGACGAGGAAGATTACGCGCGGTTTATTAGTTTATTAACGCGATATCTGGACGCGTCGCACCGCAACGAGCGCCAGACAAATGGCTGTGCTTACCCCTGTTATGATGAAAAAGTAAACCTGCTTGCCTACTGTTTGTTGCAAAATCATTTTCATATGTTTTTGTACCAGTATGAAGTGAATGGTATGAGGCAATTGCTGAGCAGTGTAACAGTGGCGTATAGTATGTATTTTAATAAAAAGTACAAGCGTGTTGGGCCGGTATTTCAGCAGCGGTACCGCGCGGTCCGTATTAGTGATGATGCGCAGCTGATGCATATTACGCGGTATATTCATCTTAACCCAGACACATATGAGTCGTATAAGTGGTCGAGCTACCATAATTATGCGGGTACGCGCTTTAACCACTGGCTTAAGCCGGGCCGCGTGTTAGAACTGTTTTCGTATGACACCGCGGCATATGTAGATTTTGTGGCTGACTATAAAGACAAGCACGACGAACTTGAGTTGATGAAACAAGAGTTAGCTGGTTAATAGAAGATCCTTACAGCCGCTACTCTGTTGAACTAAAAAATCTCAAGGGTCGTACCCTTGAGATAAAATAAAATACCGCCCGTAGGCACCTGGGGCCGCTCGACAGAAATGAATCTGGAGCGGCCCCGGAGGTGGGGCGGTTAGCGTCGAGAAGAGATTCGCATCAACCCGCTAATCCCCACTATGAACCAGAACTGGTACCAGCCGCCACCTCCCTGCTGGAAGATTGTTCGAGGCTCACTGCTGAACAATCCCACGAACCAGTTCGGCACGGCGTAAAACCCGTGGAATACGCCGTGATACCAGTACGTGTTGTCAACGCGACCGTCCATTGGGCCGCTTGTTTGGTACAGGTACCACCAAAGTATCACCCCTATGACAATCAGCGCGATGTCAGCAATCAGGTACGCTGAGCTGCTTTTGGACTTGCCGAGCTTCATTTGTTTCTCGATTCTGTTGAGGGCGAGTGTAGGCGCAGATGCGCTACTACCGTATATGCATTATAGCAGATATTAATAAATATGTCAATATATCACAGAGGTCGTGTTATACTAAGGAGCGATGATCGCTGACGTAATGATTACTGAAAAATCGTTTGGTCCCAAAGTGTTGATGACGGGGATTAAATTTCATGTGGATGATGGTGAGAAAGTTGGCGTGGTGGGGCGTAATGGCGTGGGCAAGTCTACTCTGTTTGGTATATTGGCGGGTACGGACAAGGACTTCACTGGTGACGTCATCTATCGGCGCGGCACGACAGTGGTGGCGACGGCGCAGGAGCACCACGCGGGCCAGGATCAGACAGTGCTACAGTATGTGCTCGCAGGGCTGCCCGAGTATGCCGAGCTGAGCCGCATCATTGAGACCTACCCCGAGACTATGGGCGACAATATGCGCCTGATCAACGAATACAGCGAGGCATTGGAGCGATTTGACCAAAAGGGTTATTACCAGATCGAGAGCGATATCGAGCAGGAGCTGGAGGCATTTCAGCTGAGCGGTGTGGCGCATCGCCCCCTCGCCTCTTTGAGTGGCGGGCAGAAGCGGCTGGTGGAGGTAGTCAAGGTCATGCACAGCGATGCGCACTTGGCGCTGCTCGACGAGCCGACAAACCACATGGACTATGTGGCCAAGAAGCAGTTTATCGACTGGCTCGGCACGGCGCGCGAGGCGATGCTGATCATCACACACGACCGCGATGTGCTGCAGCAGGTGGATCGGATTATCGAGCTCAAAGACGGTAGTTGCGCAAGTTATAAAGGAAATTATGATGCGTATTTAAAACAAAATGCGGTGCATACTGGCACGGCTATGAACGAGTTTGAGATGGTCGAGAAGCGTATCGCGAACCTTAAGGTGAAGGTGCTTGATTACCAGCGGCTTAAGGAAAAGGCCCGCAATCCCGCGACGATCCAGAAGTTTAAGCGACTCGAGATGGTGAGCCGTACGGAGCTCGCCGAGCTACAGGCCAAGGAAAAGCCGACGTTTTGGATCGACCAAGAATCGGTCGAAAATCTCAATTACAAAGTGGCTGGCCAGTACGAGAAGTTCAAGGCACGTAACATTCGTATGAAGCTGAAGAGCGATGAATCACGGAGCAAACATGTGCTGGTGAGTGCCAAGGATCTGGCGCTGGGGTACGCGGAAGTGCCGCTGTTTGAGGGTATCAATATCGACTTGCGCGAGGGCGAAGCGGCAGAGCTGCGTGGGCGAAATGGTGCGGGCAAGACGACGCTGATCAAGGCGTTGCTTTCCCCGCTCCCGTCGTCGCCTGCGGGCGCTAACGCGTCTTCGGCACGTAATTCGCTAGTTCAGACAGCCACTCGGGCTTCCCGCTCATCGGCACTTGTCTTGGGACTGGCGTCAGGAGACGGGTTCAGTGCCGCTGAGGGAAAGCCCGAGCAGCTGTCTTCTGCGCAGCGTGTCCAGGAAGTTGTAGCGAGTCCGACACGGGCTCAAAGCCTCACCCAATTTGCCGGCTCGCTCACCCTCGATTCGCATGTGCGGGTGGGGGTTTATGAGCAAGAGGTCGGGCCGCAGTATTTTGATCTACCTCTGGCGGCAGCGATCGAGCGTATGTATCTCGACAAAAATCTGGCTATTAACAATACGAAAGTGCGTAACCTGCTGGCTGACTATCTTTTTACCGAGAGCGACGGGCAGACTCCCCTCTCGCGCCTGAGCGGTGGGCAAAAAGCGCGCTTTCAGTTGATTAGTATGCTGGCCAACGACCCGCAGCTGCTCATCCTCGACGAGCCAACGAACCACCTCGACTTACCGAGTATTGAAGAACTTGAAACGGCGCTCGAAAAATATAGCGGTGCCATATTGTACGTCAGTCACGATAACTACTTCCGCGATAAAATTGGCGGCAGCGTTATTCAAATTGGCGTGGCATAGTGAAGCTCTAAAAACTTACGAAATAAGGCCTTTAGCCCTGAGAGTGTCATCGATTTTTTTGCGGTCGAAGCCACGAACAATTACCCCATCGATATCAGTTACGGGTACGCCGCTATGCTGACCATCTACTTTTGCCATTAGTTCTTCCATGGCGCTGGCGTCTTTTTCGATATCTTTCACGACGAATGATACCCCAAGATGTTCTAGGTACTGCTTTTCGGTTTTGCAAAATGCACACCAGGGCGTGCTATACAAAATAACGGTTGGTTTAGTGTCTGCCATAGTTCCTCCTAGCGTTTTTTATAGTATATGCCAGGTGAGGTTTGGTTGCAATCTGCTTGTGTTTTAGCTACACTGAACTCTATGCGATATGCGTCGAAGGGTTTTGCATTGCCGACCATTGTGGTAGCATCGGTTATATTATTTATGGTGCTAGTGGCCGCAGTAAGCACGGTCACTAGTGTGGGGGTAGCGCTCGACACGCAGTATTATCAGCAGCTTGCAAAAGACGCCGCTGAATCAGGGGTGATACACGCCAGTGATTGTTTGAATGCTAATGGATTTGTAGCCGGCTGGTCGGCAGGTTCGCAATTACGGCCAAACACGGCTTGTACTGGAGGCGCTGCTTGTACAAATGTCGACAAGTGTTTTGTGCTAAAAGATGTAGATACAAAGTTTTATTCACAGTACGCGGTGGGAGCAGTGGTTGAAAATGGTGATGGCACGCAAACACTGACTTCTGTTGGCACAGTGTCGTTATTGCGTAAGAGTTCGGGTTTGCCGTGGAAAACATATACGTATACAGGTAAGGCTATAGTTGGTGGCCAGATTAAAGCTCAGTCGACAGCATTCGGTTATGTTCTTAATCCTGGTGGCGCTTTTTATGCAACTCTTGGCGGTGATGGTAAGTTGCGTGTTGGTGGGTTAAATAACTGGGGTCAGCTTGGTAATGGCAACACGACTAATCAAACTCAGGCGATCCCATATACTATAGGCAGCGCTTCGCCAATCACGGGTGCGTATGCAAATTATTTGGCAACAAGTGCAAGCCTATTTGTCACCACTGCAAATGGCGAAGTGTGGGGTTCTGGGCTGAATGATGTAGGACAGCTCGGTAACGGCACAGTTTCCTCTGCGCAAACAACACCCATGAAGTTTAACTTACCAGCAGGCAAGATTGCGAGTTATGTTGCTCCGGGAATGTATGTGAACTATGTGGTAACAACGGACGGAAATATATACGCTGCTGGAAAATGCGACCAGGGTATATTAGGCAGCAGCTATACCATTCCGGGCTGCACAAACCGGGCAAACTACGTAAGAGTCAATCTACCTACTCCAAACGTCAGTGATCCCAATACCTTGCCGAGCACCAACTTTGTGTTTGACCGTGCTAATGCCTATGTGCGTATGCAAGGTGGTAGGGTCTATGGATGGGGGGCGAATGAATATGGTCAACTGGCTAATAGTACGCACATTGATTCATCAACCCCTGTACAGCTTGGAACATACGGTAATAGCGGTCAGCCTAAGGCGACCCAGGTGGCGTTCGACGGCGATACCGTCTATATATTAGATGATATCGGAAAAGTATATTCCGCGGGGTTAAATGCTTTCGGAGAAAGCGGTACTGATGCGATGCAGTTATTCTTATTATATAAAGACCGGTGTCTTGGTAATAATAATGGCGATGGTGTGACAGTTACATTCGGTACTTGCAATGGGAGTAATAGGCAGCGATGGATGCATAATGGCAGCAATAGTCTCCTTTATAATACATCTTCAGGCAAATGTCTTGATAATACCGGTGGTGATGGCTACAATCTTGGATTATGGGATTGTGTTGTCGATCCAACGCAGCAGTTTTCATATGTATTTCCTTTTAGCTACCAGATTGGATCTGTTAATAAGATGATCGATAATGAAGGCGGTAATAACGTTACTGTTAAGTTGTATGCACCATTTTTTAGCGCCAATCAAGCAATCGCGGGTAGTAACTTTTCATTAGTACCATGGACTGGCTGGAATGGTAGCTTTACGAAAAAAATTGTAAAAATTGCGACTGACCAATGGTCATTAAGCGTGCTGACTGATACAGGAGAAGTATATAGTGCAGGGATCAATACAAGTGGCATGTTTGGCGATGGCACTCAGTTGCAATACAATCCCTATCCGCGCAAATTTGCGTTACCTGCGGGAGTAAGTGCTGTTGATTTATATAATACAAATTCTAGTTCGCCTGAAAACTATCAATACCAGAACCTATATGTTGTCGGAGATAATGGTAAGGTGTATGGTGCTGGGTCGAATACTTTTGGCCAGTTAGGCAATGGTACTACGGCTGCTGCGCAAACAACGCCCGTTGCCATGAACGTAGTCGGCACGGTAAATGGGCGGGCGGTTTCGGTGCAGGCTGGCTATGGAAGTGCGGTTATACTGACGTCGAGCGGAGTGACGTATACAGTTGGTAACAATAATACGGGCCAGCTGGGTGACGGCACCACTACTAATAGTTCAACCCCAATTTTAGGCAAGTTTCTAAACGATTCACGGGCTACTTCGTACTAGTTAAGTACCACCCCTTGTCGGCAGGCGATTGATACACACTAAGTGTGAGGTCGAGGTTATACCGCATGGCGCTATTCGCTGCATTTAGTGCTGCCTGTTTAGTAGCGTGCCGAACTTTGCTCACTGGTTCAGGCTTAGGTAATTGGGTGCGAACAATTTTTGGCGTATTATTACGTCGTGGCATCTAGGCAAGCCTCTTTTCTAATGCTATAGTATAACGGTACATGAGTAACAATTCAAACCAGGGCAACCGTAAGGGGTCCCCTACAGTCACTTTAATGTTGTCGATGGCCGACACGACGTGGCGTATGTTTGTACCAACAATTGGATTATTATTACTCGGTCGTCTCGCTGACGAAAGTTGGCACATAAAACCATTTGGCATGATTGCTGGCATCGTCATCGGGTCGCTCATCGCCGCGTGGCTAGTTAAACAACAATTACAAAAGGAAGTGTAACCCTATGGAACATGTGCAAATTCACCTGCCTGCTGCCACACTGTTTCATATTGGCCCCTTGCCGATTACTAATACTATGCTGTTAGGTGGTGTTGGTGTATTAGTGATGATTGCAGTGCTAGGTTTAGCGGCGCGGCAAGTTTCTGAGGGCAAAAAGAATCGTTTTACAGGGTTTATTGAATGGGTGTTTGAGGGCATGTATGGTCAGGTGCGTGAAATCATCCCAGACAAAGCGATGGCTCGTAGTATTGCGCCACTTGCGCTTACAATATTTTTTACAGTACTGGCAACCTATTGGATTAGTATTATTCCAGGTGTTGGTAGTGTGAGTGTTGGCGGCAAAGAACTGTTACGCGGCTTGCCGACTGACTTGAACTTTACCTTTGCACTGGCCGTTATTACGATGGTGTCAGTGCAGTACTATGCCATTAAGCACCATGGTTTTTTTGGTAACGCTGGCCGTTATTTAATCAACCCAATTAAAAACCCAATCGGAGCGTTTGAGGGCTTTTTAGAACTCGTAGGCGAATTTAGTCGCCTGATTGCACTAGCGCTTCGTTTGTTTGGCAACGCATTTGCCGGCGAGGTGCTGCTGATGATTGTAGGAGTGCTGAGCGGGTATTTTGCAACAATTAGCCTGCCACTTTTCATGGCATTTGAACTGTTTATTGGGTTTATTCAGGCGTATGTATTCTTTATGCTCACCTTAATTTTTGCGTCACTCGCTACCGCATCGCATGGCGGTTCACACACCACCGAGCATTCCCCTGCCCCTGCTAAACAAGTAGTGGACACGGAATGACACCAAGCGTACATAATAATAAGTATTAAATAAAAGGAGTAACTATTATGGAACTAAAGGAACTCGCATTTGGTTTAACCTATGCAATCCCAGCTTTTGGCGCTGCAGTCGGCGTTGGGCTGATTGGTATGGCTGCCCTTAATGCACTGGGTCGCAATCCTGAAAAAATGTCAGACATTCGTACAATGATGATTACAGCTATCGTGTTTGCTGACTCGTTGGCGATTATTGGTATTATTGTTGCGTTTATTGCTAAAGGATAGGCTGCGGCATGCTTTTTGCACAATTTGCAAGCGCTGAAGCCACGGCAAGTAGTGACCCGATTACGGCACTAGGTATTAATACTTCGTTGCTGACTTTTCAGATTATCGGGTTCGCGTTGTTGGTGTTCGCGCTCCGTAAATGGGTGTTTCCGGTGTTTATTCGCACAATCGACAAGCGGCAAGAACTGATTGAAGAAAGTACTCGTGCTGCGGTTGATGCTGAAAAAAATGCCGCAAAAACCCAAGCAAAAATCGAAGCAATGCTTACGCAGGCACGTAACGAAGCGCGTGAAATTGTGGCAACCGCTAAAGAAGAAGCAAGTGGTATGATGACTGATGCTGAAGCAAAGAGTAAGCAGCAGGCGGAGCATATCGTGGCTTCTGCTCAAGAAGAAATTGCTAAAGAAGTGCTGGCTGCTAAAAAAGCGCTGCATAACGAAACGATTGAACTCGTGGCACTTGCAACCGAAAAAGTCGTTGGTAATGCGATGAATGCACAGATTGACAACACAGTAATAGCGAATGCACTAAAGGCGGCGAAATAAGCATGGCGGGGCGGCTTTCACGACGTACGATTGCTAGTTACGCTGCCACGCAGATTCAGGCCGGGGCGGCGATTGGGCCACTACTTGACCAAGTGGCGGCATATTTAATCGACACACGCCGAACTCGTGAAGCGATACTGGTGGTGCGAGCTATCGAAGACACGCTGGCTGCACGTGGCATTGTGCTAGCGACAGTGACGACCGCAACACCACTTCATGAAAGTATGCAGCAATCAATTACTCAGCTGATTAATGCCAGCACTGTGCATATTCGTGAGCAACTAGACCCCACTGTTATTGGCGGCGTTCGCGTTGAAACGCCTGGGGCAACCCTCGACGCCACTGTAGCACGTAAACTCTTGGCACTGCGCCAAGCTAAAGTATAAAGAAAGGACCCTAGATGGCTGATATAGCAGTTACAGAACTATCGAAAGGCCTGCGAGATGCGATTAGTAAGCTGGAGCTCAGCGATAATCTTGAATCTGTAGGTATTGTTACACGTGTGGGCGACGGCGTGGCGTGGGTGCATGGCCTTGCAGACGCTGGGTATAGCGAGGTATTGCAAATCGAAACCGCTCACGGCGTGGTAGAAGCATTCGCGCTCAACTTAATGGAAGACGAAATTGGCGCGGTACTGCTTGGTAGTGACCAAGGGGTAGCTGCTGGCGACACCGTAAAATTAAAAGGTGAAGTGCTGAGCGTACTAGTTGGCCCAGAACTACTTGGCCGCGTGGTTAACCCGCTAGGCGAACCACTTGACGGTGGCCCTGCTATTAACGCCAAGCAAACCGGCCGGGTGGAGCGCGAATCTATAGGTGTCATGGGCCGAAAAAGTGTCCATGAACCGCTCATGACCGGTATTATGGCAATTGACGCTATGTTCCCGATTGGTCGTGGCCAACGTGAACTCATTATTGGTGACCGTCAAACTGGTAAAACTGCTATTGCCATTGACACTATGATCAACCAAGCCAAGCAAAAAACTGGTGTGGTAAATGTGTATGTGGCGATTGGCCAAAAACTGAGTAAAGTAGCGCGGCTTGTTGAGCGCCTTAAAGAAGAAGGCGTCATGGACCAGACTATTATTGTGGCTACCGGTCCTAGCGACCCTGCCTCCCTGTTATACCTAGCCCCGTATGCTGGGACTGCTATGGGCGAGTACTTCCGCGACAATAGCCAACACGCCTTAATGATCTATGACGATTTAACGAAGCACGCTGTTGCGTATCGGCAGATGTCGCTCTTGCTACGTCGTCCACCGGGCCGCGAAGCCTTCCCTGGTGACGTATTTTACTTGCACTCACGCTTGCTTGAGCGGTCTAGTAAACTCAGTGACGACTTAGGAGCTGGTAGTTTGACTGCACTCCCGATTATTGAAACACAGGCTGGCGACATTAGTGCGTATATTCCTACAAACGTGATTAGTATCACCGATGGTCAGATTTTTATGGAAACCGACTTGTTTTACCAGGGTATTCGCCCAGCGATTAGTGCTGGACTTTCAGTGAGCCGTGTGGGTGGTGACGCCCAGACGAAAACTGTAAAAAGTGTGAGTGGCCACCTAAAACTTGGCCTGAGTCAGTTCCGCGAACTGGCGAGCTTTGCGCAGTTTGGCAGTGACCTCGACGAAGCGACCAAGTCGCAAATCGAGCGCGGCCAACGCCTGACCGAATTATTGAAGCAGCCACAATACCAACCGATGAGTATTTGGGAGCAAGTCGCAAGTATTTTTGCTGTGAGTGAAGGGTTGTTTGATAAAGTACCTGCCGCCCAAATTAAGCAGGCACAAAAAGCTATGCTAACACGCCTATGGGCAGACCACAAAAAAGACATGCAAGAACTCAATAAGGGTGCAGAAAAAATGTCAAACGATAGTCCTGTTGGCAAACTGATAGTAAAAACTGCTACTTCTGTGGCTAAAGGATTTGAAGGATAAGTATGGCTTACCGAGTTGGTGAAGCAGCGGAGTCCACGCGTGTAGGCGCAGCTTGCAATCAAGCTGCTGATGATCAGTTTGACGCTGAAACACGTGAGATAATACAGTCTGTCGAAGCGGGAGCTGCTCGTTATGAGGTACACGCGTATATTGATCGAGTATGGAGTCGTATGAGTCGCGCGGCTCAGCTGAAGTTACTACTTGACGCAGGTATCAATCCATTCGAAGGTGTCTCATATGAGAAGTTTCCAGATCCTGAAGCAGCAGCACGATACAAAGATGGTTTAATGGCCGAGGCAATGCATGGCTAGCACTCAGCAACTCAAATCCCGCATCCGCTCGGTTAAATCTACCAAGCAGATTACCAAGGCCATGCAGATGGTCGCGGCTAGCAAAATGCGCCGCGCCCAAGATGCCACTAAAGGTAGTGCGCCATATGCTAAGGCTGCTGATGAACTGCTAATGTACCTAGCAAGTCAAGGTACCACTGACACTCACCCGTTATTTGAACGTCGGCACGTGAAGCGTCGGTTGATTATTGTAATAGCGGCCGATAAAGGCCTAGCTGGTGCGTACAATACTAATGTGCTAAAAAAGTACCTTGAACTGCTTAAAAAAGATGAAGCTCGTGATGTTGAGTCGGTGACCATTACTGTGGGTCGTAAGGTATCGCAGTTTGCGTCGCGGCTAAAAAATGTTGAAGTAGTTGGTAGTTATGACGACATGCCCGACCATCCGTCTGGTGCAACGTTTCATACCATTTTGTCGACTGCTTGTACGATGTTCCGCGAAAAGCAGGTTGATGTTGTGACAGTAGTCTATACGAATTTTGTGAGTAGCATTACTCAACAGGCTGAATGGATGCGACTACTGCCTTGTGGTACCGCTACCTCGGTAATGCCAACCGACCACTCCAATTCGGCGGCAGACGCAAAATACGAACCAAACCCTGAAGTAGTGCTAGATGCCGTCGCCTATCGATTAGTCGGTGCGCGCTTGTTTCAGGCCTTATTAGATGCTCGGGCAAGCGAACATAGTATGCGGATGATGGCCATGAAAAACGCTACCGACAACGCGAGCGATTTGGTTGACGACCTCACGCTGGCTATGAATAAAGCTCGCCAAGGGTCGATTACACAAGAACTAAGTGAAATTAGCGCAGGTGTGGAGGCAATGAAATGAGCTTGAGCGAGATGCCCCGGTACGCCATTGTACCACCTAACCTAGTAGAGCGCACTAACCCAGCACAGCCGACCATAGATGAACGATTACGTACAAAAAGAGCTGCTTGGCAAAAGCTCCTTGGCAAATTAGCAGATTTACTTGGAAGATTAGACGACAAACTGCACCCAACCAAAGACGATAAAGGAGAATAATTATGACCAACACAACTCAGGTAAACGGTAAGATTACACAAATTGTGGGCGTGGTGGTTGATGTGGAGTTTGCCGACACAGCGCTGCCAGCAATTTACGATGCACTGCAGGTTGCCCATGGTGATCACACACTAACGCTTGAAGTAGCGCAACATCTTGACGAACACACAGTGCGCACTGTTTCGATGCAAAGCACCGACGGTTTAAAGCGTGGTCAGGCAGTAGTAGCGACGGGTGCGCCGATTACTGTGCCAGTTGGTCCCGAAACCCAAGGCCGCATGTTTAACGTAGTAGGCGACCCGATTGATGGCAAGCCGGCGCCAAAGGGTAAAACTGCCAGTATTCACCGCGAACCACCAGCACTTAGCGAGCAGACTAACAAAACTGAAATACTTGAAACTGGTATTAAGGTAATCGACCTGATTGCACCAATCGCTAAGGGCGGCAAGGTAGGTTTATTTGGTGGTGCTGGCGTTGGTAAAACAGTGCTGATTCAAGAACTTATTAACAATATTGCCAAGTTTCATAGCGGTAACAGTGTGTTCGCAGGTGTTGGCGAGCGGACGCGCGAAGGTAACGACCTTTACCATGAAATGAAAGACGCGGGCGTACTTGATAAAACCAGCATGGTGTTCGGCCAGATGAACGAACCACCTGGGGCGCGACTACGCGTGGCACTTGCGGGCCTCGCAATGGCCGAAGCCTTTCGTGATGACGGTAAGGATGTGCTGCTATTTATCGACAACATTTTCCGCTTTACGCAGGCCGGTAGCGAAGTGTCTGCCCTGCTGGGCCGCCTGCCAAGTGCAGTGGGATACCAGCCAAACTTGCAGCAAGAAATGGGCGCCTTGCAAGAACGTATTACGAGTACCAAAAAAGGTTCTATTACCAGCGTTCAAGCAATTTACGTGCCGGCCGACGACCTAACCGACCCTGCGCCTGCCACTACGTTTGCTCACCTTGATAGTACGATCGTGCTTAATCGTGGCCTCACCGAAATTGGTATTTACCCAGCAGTTGATCCGCTTGACAGTAGTTCGACAATTCTTGACCCCGAAGTCGTTGGCGAAGAGCATTACCAAACTGCTCGCGAAGCCCAGCGTATTTTGCAGCAATATAAAGAACTGCAAGACATTATTGCGATTTTAGGTATGGAAGAACTGAGCGATGATCAAAAACAAACTGTGGCACGCGCTCGCCGGCTGCAGCGCTTTTTGGCGCAGCCATTCTTTGTAGCAACGCAGTTTACGGGTAATGCTGGTGCGTACATTAGTGTGGCCGATACCGTAAAAGATGTGCGGGACATTTTGGCCGGTACATATGATAGTAAACCAGAAAGCTGGTTCTACATGGCCGCTGGCCCGCTAAGCGAAAAGAAAGACTAGCTTGCAATTATAGCCACACTGTGCTATAATACTAAGATGAGGTACCGCCTGCCCACAACCCCCAACTGCAACAAGTTGGGTTTTTGTTTGCGGTAATCTAGCGTGCATGTGTGGTCTCCTTTTTGTAGGCTGTATACATCTCTTCGGCGGTATGGTAGTCGAGTATCTTTCGTG
>JBATSN010000013.1:0-123361 GCA_049293315.1 Saccharimonas sp. (SeqCode) | reverse complement strand
AAATGGCAACTCTAGCAGAACCAAAACCAGTTGAGCGCGAGCCGATTCAGGCGATACATGAGGCGCAAACGGTAATGCAAAGTGCTCTAGGTCGGGAGCTGACCGAGTCCGAGGCAATAGAGTTAGGTTTTGATCTCTTGGAGTTTCTAGATGCACTAACGGGGAACGAATATGATTCTAGAGAAAGCTGTTAGCATTGCGCGAGTATCAAGCAAGCGTCAAGAAGACGAGGGCTATTCGTTACCTGCTCAAAAAAAGTTACTGCAAACCTATGCAATAGATCGAGGATTAAAAGTTCAAAAGACATTTGAGATTGCAGAATCAGCAAGCAAGACGCAGCAACGAAAGATATTCCAGGCTGCAATGCGCTATATCGAAGAGAATGGCGTGAAGCATTTATTAGTGGAGAAGGTTGACCGACATGTACGCAATTTGCATGATGCCGTTGAAACACACGATTGGCTGACTGCGGATAAGGAACGCAAGGTTCATTTCGTGAAAGATAGCCTGGTTATGCATCAGAACTCGCGATCCCAGGAGTGGCTGAATTGGGGCATCCGGGTCGTCATGGCCAAGAACTATATCGATAATCTCCGTGAGGAGTCCATGAAAGGCACAAACGAAAAACTCGCCCAGGGATGGTCGCCGACCACACCCCCGCTTGGTTACCATACGATTTTGAAAGATGGCAAACGAATCCACGAACCAGATCCTCATACCTGGCGCGTTATTAAAGAGATGTTTGAGTTGTTCCTGCGAGAGGGAGAATCCGCCGTTACCGTCACTAAAGAGATGGCGAAACGCGGAATCGTGACGCGCGGTGGTCGACCATATCAGCACAGTAAGGTCGTCAAGATGCTTGGAAGCAAGTACTATATCGGGATTATTGAATTCAGTGGCAAAGAATACCCTGGCAATCAGGAGACGTTCATAAGTAAAGACCTCTTCGAGCGGGTTCAGAATAAGCTTCATGGTAATCGCCCGAGCGTATACAAACGCCATAACCCCCTATTCAAGAATATGATTACTTGCGGTCTATGCGGTGGTGTAGTGACGTGGCAACTCCAGAAAGGCCGTTATTACGGCGCTTGTCAGCGATTAAGTGAAGCGTGTAAAGGGCGAAAGACGATCCGAGAAGACAGGCTCGAGGAAGACATTAAAAGGATGCTTAAGAATCTCGTTAGTCCAAAGCCAGAGGTTGTTGATTGGGCCATGAACGAACTAAAAGCGCGTGATGAATCATCGAGCCTATCTGCGAAAGAATCCATCAAAGATGTCGAGTCGCAGATCGAACGCTTTGCCCGCATGGACTCGCGCCTCTACGATGACAAGCTCGCGGGTGATATATCTCGCGAAGTGTATCAGTCTAAGCACGACACATTCATCGAGCAGATCAGTGCATTAGAAGCTGAGAAAGACCGACTAGAGCGGGCTTTAGACAGCAAGACAGAGAAAATCATTGTCTTCACTAAACTATCCCAGAAAGCGGCCGAACTGTACGACACTCGCTCAATAAACCAAAAGCGGGTCATCATAACCAAACTTTTCCAGAATATTACCTTCGAGCAAGGATTTGTATCTGTTAAATACAAGGAATTGGCTCAGGTAATAGCTAATAAATCACTAAAAACAAGAGAAATCTTGGGGAGTTAAGAAATGAGTAATATAACTATCAATGACGACGGAAGTCAAGAAAACAATCAAAAAACGACCCCTGTTACAGAATCGTTCTTTGAGCTTAACAATTCAAGTATTTCTCTACCTGGCTTCGTTTTACAAATTTGGCTGGGGATGAGGGATTCGAACCCCCGAATGCTGGGACCAGAACCCAGTGCCTTACCGCTTGGCGAATCCCCAATACATTAATTATACCTGAAACGCTGGGACCAGAACCTAATGCCTTGTCACGATAAATTATCTTTGATAATTTTCGCAACCCCGCCTCAGCTCGGCTCACGTTGGTTCGTCCGGACTTCCGGCCTTGCGACCCGCCACTGGCGGCTCTCTACACTCGGCGAATCCTCGGGTAATGGATTGCTATTGCACAGTAAAATATTATAGCAAACACTCAAGCAAAATAGCTACCTGTTTGGTAATTGGCACGATAGCTCGTATAATATAACAACAGATGAAGCGATCAGTAACAACCCCACGTGTGCCGAGTGGCTTTAATGAATACTTGCCTGAACAGCAGGTAGAGTTTAATCGTTTGCTTGCAATTGTGCGTGATGTATACGAACGCTATGGGTTTACACCACTTGATACCCCAACTATGGAGCTGAGCGAAGTATTACTTACTAAGAGTGGCGGGGAAACAGAGCAGCAGATTTACCGATTTACGAAAGGCAAGAACGATCTTTGTTTGCGTTTTGATTTAACTGTACCGCTCGCGCGATACGTTGCGCAACATGAAGGTGCGCTGGTGTTTCCGTTTCGTCGTTACCAAATTGGTAAAGTGTTTCGTGCCGAACGCGCTCAGGCTGGGCGGTTTCGCGAGTTTTACCAGTGTGACATTGACGTTGTTGGTTCGAATAGTACCACCATTGACGCTGAGTTGCCGGCAGTTATTAACGATATTTTTGAGCGGTTTACTATTGGTGATTTTACAATTCGCATTAACAACCGCATGATACTCATGGGGCTTTTTGAAGAACTTGGCATTCGTGACCAGAAAACACAGGTACTGCGAATTATTGATAAATTAGGTAAGCTTTCGGCAAGTGAAATTGACGAACAGCTCGTTGGTGCTGGCCTAGGTGCGGATGCGATTAGTCGCTTGCGTGACTTTTTAGAGCTAACTGGCACTAATGAGCAAATTTTAGATAGTCTTGAAGCGCTCGACATTAAAAATCACATGTTTGAGCAAGGTGTTGAAAAGCTACGAAGTGTAGTGTATAACTTACACTTACTCGGAGTGCCTGAAAAACGGTTTGCCGTAGACCTAACGATCGCACGCGGCCTAGACTACTATACGGGTACGGTGTACGAAACAACGCTGAACGATCACCCGTCAATTGGCAGTGTGTGCAGCGGTGGGCGTTATGATGATTTAGCTAGTTTTTATACAAATACAAAATTGCCAGGTATTGGCATATCGATTGGGCTGACGCGGTTATTTTATAAACTATGCGAGCAAGGCATTATTACGGTTAGTAAGCAGCCACTTGCGAATGTAATTGTGTTGCCTATGGGTGACGCTGAACTAGGCGCTGCGTTTGAAGTAGCGAATGCTTTGCGCGCTAAAGAGGTGCCAGTGATTACGTATACAGAACCGAATGTTTTGGCAAAAAAGCTGTCGTATGTTAATAAAATGGGCGCGCGCTACGCGATTATTATTGGTGAACAAGAAGTAAAAGCTGGTACGGTAGCGGTAAAAGACATGGAAACTGGTGTGACAGAACAAAAAACTACAGCGCAAGTTTTAGATTTATTTTGACGGTTTAGCTATAACGTTGCAAAAACCACTTTCTTTTCACGGCTTTTCACGTTGTATCATATAAACATAAGCAAATTCTGTAAAAAAGGAGAAGCCTATGAAACTAACAACGAAAACCATCGCTAGCCTGCTGGTCGCTAGTGTTGTATCGGCAGCAGTACCAGGAGTAAGCCAAATCGCTAGCAAGAAGCACCACCAAAAGCGCCCCTCGCAATTCGATAGATTGCTTGCTACTCACGACCGCAAAGGTGAAATGCGCAGCGCTATACTTGGTCTTAATGCGCATGAATTTAAGCAGCTTAGCAAAAAAATGACATTTGAACAAATTATTAAAAAGTGTGGTTTTGACACTAAGCGTCAGTTTCGCATAGCTATGGCAGGGTATCTGCGTAATGAACTGGTGCAGCGCGGGTGGTCGCGGGCTAGGATCGATCGCTACGTTTTGGCACGTTCGGTTCGATTTGCTTGAATAGCGTTAGCAAGACATAGTATATAATAGTGCTATGCATATACTTATTAAACTGCTAGCTGATGGCTTATTACTGCCGATAGTGCTGTTAGCGGGCTACGTGCTTTTACTACGCGTGCCAAAAAAACAGCGCTACGATTTTTACACTAAAGTAATAATGGCGGGGCTGACGTCATATACTATGGCAAAGTTTGTAGCTGCGGTGTGGCAGCCTGCAAGTAATCGACCGTTCGAACAGCTTGGCGTGCAGGCAGGCGCAAGTTATCTGAATAATCCCGGGTTTCCTTCAGACCATGTGTTATTTGCGGGTTTTTTAACAATTGCTGTGTGGTATGCAAGTAAAAGTAAAAAATTAACATACGCTATGGTGGGCATGACAGCGCTTATGGCATTTGGCAGGGTACTGGCTCAGGTGCATACACCACTAGACGTCATGGGTGGTGCAGTGTTTGCGCTGCTAGGACTCTTTTGGTATGTTCTCGGAAATGGTCATGCTAAAAAATATTCACATACTTCTATAGACAAATAAACAAAAAAGTACTACAATAAACATATTGTGAAGAAATCAATCCACACCACAGTAGTTGAAACAGATACACCGTATGTGGCTGTATCACCCCTTGTGCCAATGACGTTTCGCGAAATACTCAGTAGTATACTGAGCGGCGTTGGCGTGGGTGTGGTGGTAACAGTTTGCCTTTATTTGCTAAACACTTTTGTTTTTAGCGCCGTATTGTGTCGACCCCAGTCGATGACTGAGTGTACGCAGGCACCTGGCTATGCCATGATTGTGGCGATGGTACTCGGCCAAATCGCTGGAGTAATTGCTTTGGCTCGACTACGTATTTACAGGCCACTACTTGTAGTGCTTGCTTCGGTGATTGCCTTGTGGGGTGTGAATACACTCGTACAAGGTGCGGCGTGGTATATTGCTGCGCTTGTGATTGCAATGTTATTTGGGCTTGTGTATGGGTTGTTCGCTTGGGTGACGCGTATTCGTTCATTCATCTTAGCTATTGTAGTTGCCGCTGTACTTGTAGTGGTGATTCGGCTTGTGCTTGCTGCCTAAATAGCGCTCTAAGAGTGGTATAATACGTGAGTATGGAACAAATGCTTTTGATTGTATTATTAGTTGTTATTGTGTGTGGGTTGGGGGTCGTTTTATTTGTTGTGACCCAGCGATTCAACGAACTGAAAAATTCGAGCGCTGTTGAACTTATGAAGTCTGATGTGACTGAACTTTCGCGGTCTATGGCGCTTTTGCAGCAAACAATGGGTGATAAAATTGACCAAAACAGTCGCGGCATGCAAGTGTCGGTCCAAAAGCAATTAAGTGAAAGCGCTAAGCTGGTGGCCGATGTCACTCAGCGCCTGGCAAAATTAGACGAAACAAATCGGCGAGTGGTGGATGTGGCAGATGAGCTGAAAACACTACAGAATGTGCTATCTAACCCGAAGCAGCGCGGTGTGTTTGGTGAGTACTATTTGCAGTCAGTGCTTGAAAATACTATGTCGGTAGGGCAGTATAAAATGCAGTATAAATTCCGCGATGGCGAAATTGCCGATGCGGTGATTTTTTTAGACAAAGGCCAGATACTGGCAATAGATAGTAAGTTTAGCCTTGAAAACTACAATCGGATGATTAATGCGAGTGGGGAAGAAAGAGAACGGCTACTACTAAAAGTTAAGGCAGATCTAAAGTCGCGCATTGACGAAACTGCTAAGTATATTCGACCAAGTGAAAACACTATGGATTTTGCGTTTATGTTTATACCGAGTGAATCGCTGTATTATGATTTATTGATAAATAATATTGGCACGGGCGGGAGTTCGCGCGATTTGATTGAATACGCCTTTCGTGACAAGCATGTAATTATTACCAGTCCCACTAGCTTTATGGCGTATTTACAAACAGTATTACAGGGCCTGCGCAGTTTGCAGATAGAAGAACAAGCGAAAGATATTCAGGTGCGGGTAGGTAAGCTAGGCCAGCACATTGCAAAGTTTGACGATTATATGAAAAAACTAGGTAACGCACTTGGTACCACGGTTAATCACTATAACGCTGCCCATAAAGAACTCGCCAAAGTCGATAAGGATGTGGTGAAGATTGCTGGTGCTGACCCGTCAGTGGACCCATTATTGATTGACAAACCGCGTACCGAATAATGAAGTTTAAAAAATAAAAACTACCCCTTGTATAAGGGGTAGTTTAATATTGCAAATAACTAGTCGCGGCTGTTGCTGCGGCCGGCTACGAGCAGGTACAGGTTGCCACCGAGGGCTGCACCAATCAGTGTACCGAGTACTACTTCGGCGCTAAGGCGGCTATATTGTTTTTCGGTTTTGTCACCGCGTGAGCCAGTAAAGCTTGCGTCGGTTGATTCAGTAGCTGCCAAGGCAACTGCTGGGTTCACGGTTGGGCCAGCAACGCGGAAGGCGTGCTGAATATCGCTCACGCTACCCCATTTGCTAGTATCGTAGCCATTGCGTACAACACCAAGCATGCTTGTGCCAGCAACAAGTGCAAGCACGAGTGAGAGGCCTACGCCCAATGCGCGTGTGCCTGTACTTAGTTCGCGGCGAGTCACAGCAGCGGTGAGGCCGAACAGGAAGATTGCCGTAGCAACGAGTTCGACGCCAAATACGCCCCAGTCGAGCGAACCAATGTGGTCAAAGTTTAGTTTTAGTGAGCCGTTTGATGCCCAGTTAAGCACAATGACTGCGAGCATACTACCAAGGAATTGTGCGCCCCAGTAAAATGGCACTAAAATTGCCTTAAGACGACGCATAGTCCATAGGCCAAAGGTGACTGCAGGGTTAATGTGTGCCCCTGAAACCGCACCAATACTCAGTACTAGCACGGTGACGGCTAGCCCAACATACAGCGCGCCAGTTTCTTTAACTGAAAGCAGTGCAACAAGCGTTAGAATGAACGTACCAACAAGTTCTGCAAACACAATGTTGATAATGTTGTTTGGCAGTGCGACACTGCGGCGTTCAGCAACTGGTGCTGATACTGATCGGACAACGGTTTGGTTTGAGTGAACCGTTTTTTTGGCTGCGGCCGGCTTTTTGGCGGTCGCTTTTTTTGTAGAAGCGGCTTTTGTAGTAGCCATGTATATTCCCTCCTTTATTTGAAATATGAGATTATTATAGCACATACAGTTTATAGCAATAGGTATCTGATATAATAAACGCACATGGGAAGATATATTGAACAAACCGAATCGCGTAGCGAATTGCAGCAAAAGATTGCTGCTGAATTACGAGCTAAAGCAGCTGCACGTGCCAAACAAGAGGGCGAAGCCACAGGTGATTATCGACAGGCGCCCGATGGAGTAGAAGATGCCGCTTACCTAAAGGGTACAAAAACCACTACTACACTCGCGCCAGTGTGGGTTATGTTATTTTTTGCCGCGATTGCAGTATTTGCATACTTTATTTACCAAGTTAACCGCTAAAAAGTGATACAATAACAGTAATGATAGATGTTGATGCAATTCAGCAACAGTTAGTTGAACGGGCGCTTAAAAGTGACCAACCAGCTGAAGTGCTAAAAGCGACTGAGTTTGCGCAGCTATACGCGACAATCCGCGAATTGGCGCCTAGTGAACGTGCTGCGTTTGGCAAAAAGGTGAATGACGCAAAACAGGCTGTTGAACGAGTGGTAGCCGAAAGAGAACTGCAGCTTACTGCTGTGGCGCTACCCGCTATAGATGTAACAGCACCAATGGATGTAAATGCCGAGGTTCCTAGATTATTGCTTGCTAGTCAGGGTTCGCTACACCCGATTACCCAAGAAATTGAACAATTGAGTAGCATTTTGCAACGTATGGGCTTTCGTGTTTATGGATCGCGTGAGATTGATGATCAGTATCATATGTTCGAGACGCTGAATTTCCCCAAAGGCCACCCGGCGCGTGATGATTACGACACCTTCATGACTGTCGAGACCGACGCCAATGGTGACCAGCTTATCGCGCCCGCACACACCAGTACGATGCAAAACCGCATCTTGCGCGAACTGAAGCCACAGCTCGAGGCTGGCGAGGCGATTGCAGCCACAGCAATCGATCGGTGCTTCCGCAACGAAGATCTCGACGCGCGGCATGAGCATACGTTTTATCAGCACGAGGGAATTTATGTCGACAAAGGTGTGCATGCCGGTATGCTGGTGGCGACGCTCCAGAAGTTTCTCGAAGAGTATTTCGGCAAAAAAATCAATGTGCGCGTCAACCCATTCTATTTCCCATTTACCGAGCCGAGCTTTGAGTTTTCGTTGAGTTGCCCTTTTGAGCATAAAAACGGCGAACAGTGCAAGGTGTGTTCTGGTGAAGGCTGGATCGAGCTGCTCGGTTGCGGCATGATCCACCCAAATGTGCTGCGAGCGGCCGATATCGACCCCGAAGTCTACACCGGCTTTGCTTGGGGCGGGGGCGTGGAGCGGCTGATTATGATGAAGAAATCTATCGAAGATATACGACATTTTGAGAGTGCAAAGTTGGATTTCTTGAGGCAGTTTTAGATGGATGATGTAATTAACACACTGCAATCGTACGAAAGCTTTGCGTATGAGTATGCGGAGTCAAGAAAAGATGACAACGTAGCTCACTATTGTCGCTGGATAATCAAGGCGCTCGCATCAATTTCAGGAGATAGTGAGATTTTTGAAATTGGCTCTGGCCCGGGACTGTATGCAGATTATTTTGAATCTCAAGGCTACTCTATTGTGAGGTCTGACGGCGCTCAAAGTTTTGTAGATATGAGCCATGCGCGAGGTGTTGCTATGGCAAAATTTGATGTGGTAGCTGATGTATTTGCTCAATCTTACGATGCTGTCTTGGCAATCAATGTCATGCAGCATTTAAAAAAGGATGAGGCAATCGTTGCGTTTGGAAAAATCTATGCAGCTCTCAACCAGCGAGGGCGATTTATATTCACAATTACAATTGGCGATGGTAATAGCGAAATCCATAATCGGCAAACTGGTGGTTATTATTTTTTGAATTGGCCCGTCGAGTCGCTTCGTCAGGCATTGGTTGCTGCCGGTTTTTCGATTATTTCGATGCAAGAAGTTGGCTACAAGAATTGGATGAATATTGTCGTGGAGAAACCGGATGAGCGGTAAAGTAAAAATCGTCACCTTCGTTCCAACTACTGCGGCCGATGCAGTGCGACAGGCGCTCGGTGAGGCGGGGGCTGGAAAGATTGGGAAGTATCATTTTTGCAGCTATTCAATTAGCGGCTATGGCAGATTTCTGCCTATCAATGGTGCAAATCCAACGAGTGGCAAAGTCGGCGAGCTGAGTGTCGAGCCCGAAGAGCGTATCGAAGTCGTCTGCAACCGAGCCGATGCCAAGCGCGTCGTCGCTGCTATGAAGCAGGCGCATCCATATGAAGAAGTGGCCTACGATATTTATGAGTCACTCGACGAGGACGAACTATGAGCAAAAAACCAGTCGTCTATGCGTTTATCGATAGCCAAAATCTCAATCTCGGCGTACGTAACGATGTTGTCAATGCACGAGGTAGGACGATCTATCATGGAAAAAAGCTAGATTATCGCAAATTCCGACACTATTTGCGCGAAAAGTACGGGGTATCGAGAGCTTTTATGTTTATCGGAATGGTTCCTACAAATAACGACCTGTATACATATCTGCAAGAGTGCGGGTTTACACTAGTATTTAAGGCGATTTCTGTCTATATGGATGAAAATGGTCATACTATTACGAAAGGAAACGTCGACACTGATATCGTGCTCTATTCGGTTGGACGACTAGCCGAAGAATTTGACCAGGCCGTATTTGTCTCCGGTGACGGAGATTTCTTGAGCCTCTATGAATACATGCAAGAGCTAGGAAAACTCAACAAGATTATCGTACCTAATCGTATGCGGTACTCAAAACTACTCAATACCTATAGGGACAAGCTGGCATTTGTTGGTGACGTGCCGAAATTGTTTAAAAAATCTGAATCAACAAAAAAGACCAGGAGCAGCGGTCGGATCACATCCTTAGGCCAGCCTGGTCATAGTGATACTAAGATAGTAGCAAAAAAGACGAAAAAAGTCAATAATGGAACTAAGATATGAAAGTTAGCCTTAATACAATCAAACAATATATTGATTTCGAACTACCGCCCGTTGACGAGTTGGTACGGCGTATCAATGAGCGGCTTGGGGGTGTCGAGGAAGTTATCGATCTGGCAGGCAAATACAAGAATGCGCTCATTGTGAAAGTGGTTGAGTGTGAGAAACACCCAAATGCCGACAAACTGAGTGTATGCAAAATTGATGCTGGCACAAGCGAGCTCATTACAGTAGTGTGCGGTGCGCCAAATGTTCACGCAGATATGTGGGCAGTGTGGCTACCGCCAGAATCAATAGTACCGGCAACATATGGCACGGCTGAGCCGTTCACTTTAGGCGCGCGTGAGCTGCGCGGTGTTATGAGTAATGGTATGTTGGCAGCGGGCGATGAACTAGGTATCAACAGCGACCACGATGGCATTGTTGAGATTACCGAAGCAGACCTTCCTCTTAGAACTCAGAACTTAGAACTTAGAACTGGCCAAAACTTCGCAGAAGTTTTTGGTTTGGACGACACCATCATCGACATTGAAAATAAGATGTTCACGCATCGACCCGATCTCTTTGGGCAGCTGGGTGTGGCACGTGAGATTGCCGGAATTTTTGGCAAGCAATTTACCAGCCCTGAGTGGTATACGAGCAAGAGTCAAGAGGCAAGAGTCAAGAGTCAAGATGACGAGCTAGCGCTTGAAGTGTTTAATGATGTACCAGATAAAGCCCCACGATTTATGGCGGTGGCTATCAAAGACGTAACGGTCGGCCCGAGTCCGCTCTGGTTGCAGTGCGAGCTGGTGCGACTTGGTGGCAAACCGATTAATAATATCGTCGACATCACGAACTATGTCATGCTGCTCACGGCGCAGCCGACGCATGCGTATGATTATAATAAGCTTCGAGCAGGCCAGGAGCAGAGTCAAGAGGCAGGAGACAAGAGTCAAGCGAAAAAGCTAGGTGTGAGGATGGCAAGAGATGGCGAGAAGGCCTTGCTCCTTAATGGCAAGACGTATGAACTCTCTGAAGACGATATCGTGATAGTTGACGGAAAAGGGCCGGTTGGACTGGCGGGCATTATGGGTGGCCGCGATAGCGAAGTGAGCAGCGAGACGAAAAACATCGTGCTTGAAGTCGCGAACTTTGATATGTACGCCGTCCGCAAAAGTAGTATGCGGCACGGGTTATTTACCGATGCACTGACGCGGTTTAATAAAGGCCAGTCGCCGCTTCAGAATGCGGTTGTGTTAGACTTTTTGCAACATATGATTGTAGAGATTACGGGTGGACAGCAGGCAACTGAAGTGTTTGACGCTACGAGGCAAGAGGTAAGAGGCAAGAGGCAAGAATTTGCAGTTCGCAGTGAGTTTGTGAATCAGCGGCTCGGTACGGAGCTTTCGGCCGAGGAAATGGTGTCGTTGCTTCGCAATGTTGAATTTGCTATCTCGACTCATGATTCTAAGACTTTGACTCATATCCCGCCGTTTTGGCGCACCGATATTGTCGATTCAGAAGACGTTGTAGAAGAGATTGGCCGGTTATATGGATTTGACAAGCTGCCACGTGAGTTACCGACACGGAGTATTGCGCCAGCTAGTACGAGCGCTAAACGTGAAGTAACACAGGCGATCCGCGAGAGCTTGTCGCGCGCTGGTGCGAATGAAGTACTGACCTATAGTTTTGTGCATGAAAATGTACTTAAAAAAGCTGAGCAAGATGTGAACCAAGCGTTCCGTTTAAGTAACGCACTCAGTCCTGATTTGCAATATTATCGCCTGAGTGTGCTACCGAGCTTACTCGACAAGGTTCATATGAACATTAAAGCGGGGCATGATGAATTTGTGTTATTTGAAATCGGCAAAGGCCATAACAAAAAATACCACGCAACTGATGACGAAGGCTTGCCGACTGAGCTTGAGTTTGTTGACGCTGTGTATGCTAGCAAAAAACCACGCACGGGTGCCGCATACTTTTACGTGCGTCGACTTGTTGAGCAGTTGTGTGGTGACCTAGGGTTTGAACTCGTTTATAAGCCGCTCACCGAACCACTCGACTTTCCTGTTACGGCGCCATTTGACCAAGCGCGGAGTGCGCTACTCGAAACACGCGACGGGCAGTTTATCGGTATGATCGGTGAGCTTAAACAATCGGTGGCTCGTAGCTTCAAGCTACCAGAGTATACTGCCGCCATAACGCTTGACCTTGAGGGAATTCAGAACGCTTACGAGACTAAGCGCCAAACATACAAGCCACTCAGTCGATTCCCAAGTACATCGCAGGATATTTCGCTTCGCGGAGATTCGCGCCTGTCATATTCTCAAGTTTTTAAGACAGTATGGCAAGCGGCAGCTGAAGGGTCTCATGGAATTGATATAAAAATTAAGCCAGTAACTATTTATAGTAGTGGCCCTACCGAACCGACGTCCACTACGTTTAGGTTAACATTCACTAGCCACGAACGCACGCTTACCGATACTGACATAAAGCCAATTATGGATCATATTGCATCGGTCGCGCTTGCTGAACTTGGCGCAGAACGAATATAGCATTGTAAACTATTTCACACCTTTAGCCGATAGTTCTTGGTATAATAAATATATGACAAATATTGCCAAAACCACACTACTACTGGCGTTAATGACAGGCCTTTTTATGGCAGCGGGGTATACACTCGGCGGCCAGCAGGGTATGTTGATTGCGTTTTTGTTTGCTGCGCTGAGTAATGTAGGCATGTATTGGTTTAGTAGCGGTATGGTACTTAAAATGCAGGGCGCTAGCCCGCTTGACGAAAAGCGATATGCCAATATCGTTGCTATGGTGCAAGACCTCGCGAGTAAAGATAGTCTGCCAATGCCAAAACTTTACTTTGTTGACACACCTATACCAAACGCATTTGCAACCGGTCGCAATAAGCATCATGCTGTGGTTGCTGTGACGCGTGGTATTACAGAAGTCCTGACGGACAATGAGCTAAAAGCGGTGATCGGCCACGAGTTGGGCCATGTTAAAAATAACGATATGTTAGTTAGTACCATCGCTGCTACTTTAGGTGGTGCAATAAGTAGCCTCGCGCAAATGGCGATGTTCTTTGGTGGCGGAGGGAGCAATGAAAATCGTAACCCGCTTGCCGCGATTATAGCAATGATAGTAGCGCCGATTGCTGCCATGCTTATTCAAATGGCAGTTAGTCGCTCGCGTGAGTTTATGGCAGATGACCACGGCGCCGCACTAATGGGTAGTGGCACTGATCTTGCCAGTGCTTTGAAAAAACTCGAAGAGGTAAGGCCCGCGTTGGCCGATATACAACCTACACCAAGCCAGGAAGCCACAAACCACCTTATGTTTGTTAACTTATTCAATAGCCAGGGCCTTGCATCGCTGTTTAGTACGCACCCTTCCACGAGCGCTCGAATTGCTAGGCTGCAAAAGCATAATACACTATACAAGTAACAGGTAGCGTATACTAAAGATATGAAGTATCTTTTTCGCATTTTTAGCTACGTACGCAATTTGTGGCCATATTATCTTACGGTAATTGTGCTTGGTGTTATTAGCAGTCTTTTGAGTCTTGCCGTACCATTCATTATGAAGGCAGTTACCGATGTTATAGTTCAGAGCATTGGCGGCAGTGCAGCACAGGTCGGGCCGGTCATTTGGTGGGCGGTATTGTTATTTGGGGTTGATATTGCAGCTACCTTACTGCAAAACTGGGCAGGTTATCTTGGTGATATCATGAGTGCGCGCTTGCGACAGACAATGAGCGAACGGTACTATGAACACTTACTGCAGCTTCCGCAGAGCTATTACGACAACGAACTCACCGGTACAATCATCAATCGACTCAATCGCACAATCACAGAAGTTACTCAGTTTATTAACATGTTTGCGAATAACTTCTTTAGCATGTATCTAACATTGTTGATTTCGCTGGTAGTACTACTAGCCTATAGTTGGCAGTTAGCCCTTATGATGACGCTTTTGTACCCGGTGTTTATGTGGGTGACAGCTAAAACAAGCGATAAATGGCAAGTCTGGCAAAAAGAAAAGAACCTAGAAACTGATATCGCCAGTGGGCGTTTTGCAGAAGTAGTGGGGCAAATCAAAGTGGTGAAAAGCTTCATACAGGAACAACTTGAATTTGGATATTTTAGACGTCGCAACCAGACTGTCGTCGATGTAACTCGTACTCAGTCTGCATATTGGCATAAAATGGACATCTATCGCAGGGCAATTTTAAACGTGATATTTTTTGGCGCCATGCTCTACATCTTTGTAAATACGGTCAATCGACAATTTAGCGTTGGCGACATGGTGTTACTTACTACGTTGCTTGGGCAAATGCGATTCCCTATATTTAACATGAGTTTTATTATAGACAATACACAAAAAGCCATTGCTGGGTGCAGGGATTATTTTGAGGTCATGGAGATTACTCCAGCAGTAGCCGACATGCCTGATGCTAAAGAGCTTCGGGTAACAAAGGGCGAAGTTTGTTACCAAAACGTTGACTTCAAATATACTGACGACGCAGAAGTACTGCATAATGTGAACTTTACTATTAAGCCCGGCGAAAAAGTTGCGTTGGTGGGTGAGAGCGGCGAAGGTAAAACAACGATCACTAGCTTATTGTTGCGTTTATATAATGTGACGCATGGAAGTATTAGTATTGACGGTCAGCCAATCGATTCAGTGAGCCAGTCGAGTCTGCGGCGACAGATTGCAGTAGTGTTTCAAGAGCCGGCGCTATTTAGCGGCACACTGCGTGAAAACATTGCATATGGCAATCCAGGCGCTACAGCAAAAGAAATTGAATTTGCCGCGAAGGCTGCTAATGCCTATGACTTTATCGCTAAACTAGAACATGGGCTTGATACTGAAATTGGCGAACGTGGCCTTAAGCTGAGCGGCGGGCAGAAACAGCGGGTAGCAATCGCAAGGGCGCTCCTTAAAGACGCTCCACTATTGATACTCGACGAAGCGACAAGTAGTCTTGATAGTCGATCTGAACGCTTAGTGCAAGAAGCGCTAGAACGGCTCATGAAGCGCCGGACAACTATTATTATTGCGCATCGCTTAAGTACGATTGCAAATGTTGATCGGATAGTTACCTTAAAAAATGGTCGAATTGACGAAATCGGCACGCCACGTCAATTGAGTAAAACAAACGGCATTTATGCTCAGCTGTTACAATTACAGGGTGGTAAAACAGCAGCTGCAAAAACTAAACTAAAACAGTTCGACATTGCTGCTTAAATAAGAAGCTACTTTTTGATTTGCTTAAGTGCCTGGCGGTATACTGCAATAATAGGCACTATACAGACAGCGAGTGCGGGCATGCCAACACTGAGTACGAGTGGAACGTTGGAGGTGTCAGGAATGAAGTTTTCGGCTACTATAGCAGACACAACAATACCTAGTCCCCATACGAGTGCAGCAACGCCAAGTAGATAGGTGACAAGCAATACACCATACATCCAGCGAGGTGAATGTTGGCGATAGAATAACAACAAGTAAAGCGATCCTCTGACAAGGAGTGTGACCATGAGTAGTGCAACCGGCCAGTATAGTTGCGCGCCGATGCGAGTTAATAGGTCAGCAAACGCCACCATAAATTGTGCATAAGCGAATACTAAGATGGTGTGCGTGACTTCAGTTGAGGCTTGTACGAACAACAGGCTCCTGGACTGTTTGTGAACAGTAATGCGATACGTAATCCAAATTTCGATGACCGAAAATACAAGATAAATTACAATTGGTGCGACTATAGTCGCGTAGAGCAGTGCTACCATGACAGTTTCTCCGTAGCGCGCCAATGGCGTGAAGTATAACTTAACGCATAAAGACTAGCTATAGTGAGTATCACAAATAAGATTGGGAATATAATGCCAGTTTGCATGATGTTAGCATCTTTTGTAAAAGCATCAGCGGTCAGCTGTTTGCCGACTACTGCCCAGGGTTGCCGCCCGAGTTCTGTAATCATCCAGCCGAGTTCTACCATGACTAGGCCTACAAGCCCGCTCATGACAAGTGTTTTGCGCAGCCAAATAGGTTGTTCGCGGTGTTTCCAGTAAAAGTAAACCGCGAGGCTAATCAGTAAAACACTATACCCGACGAGTGCCATTTTTATATCAAAGAGCGTATGAACAATCAGCAGCGGCCAGCGCTCACGAGGATATTGGTCGAGACCCTGAACCCGTGTGTCAACAGAGTTGCCAACTAACAGGCTAAGAAGGCCTGGAATGACAATGCCACCTTCGGCTTTACCTTCGCTATTTATATGGCCGCCTAGCCTAAATGGCGCATTTGTTTGAGTTGTATCAAGTAGTTCAATGGCAGCAAGTTTGTGAGGTTGTGTGTGGGCAATGTCGACCGCTGATGCGTGTCCGAGCAATGCAAGCGTAAGTAGAAGTATTCCGGCAATAATACTAAGTCGCCCCATGGCCCACTGCATAAATTGTTTTTTGGGCTTCGTTGGTGCGCCACGTAGGCTTCGCCAGGCTACATAACCGAGTACTACTAAGGTAGTCGCAAACAGGTATGACACTACCGAGTGGAAAAATTCGTTAAACGTTGTTGACGTGATGGTTGCGGTTGGATTGTTCATCCAAGCGTTGACCGCAGTAATAAAGAAAGCTGAACCAATCGTACCGACACTAATTGGTAGACTTATCAAAAAATGCCGTTTAGTGCCAACATGTTTCATAGTGGCAAAGTACCATGACAAAAATGCGGCCTCTACCAAGAACATGTAGCCTTCTAGCTGAAAGAATTTGCCGACTACCGGCCTGGCTTCGTTCATGAACGGCGCCCAAAGAGTAGAAAACTGTAACGCAATAATTGTACCGCTCATAACACCGCCAATGACGAAAACACCAGTCCATCTTGCAAGCAGCCTAACAAAACCGCGAATAATATCACTATTTTTGCGCCAAGCATACCATTCAAATATGCTTAGCAGTACGGGTAGTCCAATAGAAAGTGCCACGATAATGATGTGAAACCCGAGAGAGTCTCCGATCAATACGCGTCCGGCAGTAGTTGTGTCCATTTTCGTCCTTTATGCTTATGCTTCTGTCTGATATTATACAGCTAGTGATAAAAAATAATAGTAAAGTGTGGTATAAATGCACGTAACAATCGTCGGTAGTGGATTTGGCGGCATACGGTGTGCGTTAGACCTAGCCAAAGATCCAAAAAATAACATAACTCTCATTACAGATAAGTCAGATTTTCAGTATTATCCTACGCTGTATAGTACGGCGACCGGCCGAAGCTACACTGAATCATGGACTCCACTTGGTGAGATTTTTGCAGATTTACCAAATGTACACGTGTACATTGATACGATTACAGGTATTGATGCCGCTAAAAAAACCCTAACTGGTGAATCGGGTGCGGTGTATACATATGAAACAGTTGTCATCGGCATAGGCGTGGTAACAACCTACTTTAATATTCCAGGTCTCGAAACTTACGCGTATGGCATCAAGAGCCGCCAAGAAATCCAGCGACTAAAACAGCGATTATTTATTGATATTGCTGAAAAAGGGGTGCTAGACAAAAATTATGTAGTGATTGGCGCTGGACCAACTGGTGTAGAGCTGTCGGCTGCAATGGGGACGTATATTAAGCGGCTGTGCCGACATTATGGCGTGAAAGACCGCGGTGTACGCGTGCGGCTTATTGAAGCGGCGCCACGAGTCTTGCCGCATTCGAGTGAGCGAACCAGCCGAGTGGTTGCAAAACGTCTTAAAAAGTTAGGGGTGATTGTTGAGACTAATAAAAAAGTGGAGCGCAAAAACGCTACTGAACTCATTGTGAGCGGTAAGCCGGTTACGACACATACCGTTATCTGGACCAGTGGTGTCACGAATCACCCATTCTTTGCAGACCACCCAGAAGTATTCACGCTCGCTAACAACGGGCGAGTGGTAGTCAACGAATACCTACAGGCTGCAAACGATGTGTATGTGATTGGTGACAATGCAGCCACTCCATATACTGGCTTGGCTCAAACCGCGATTCATGATGCCCGAACAGTGGCACGTAACCTAACGCGTGCTGCTAAAGGCAAGGCGATGCGTGTCTATAAGCCAATACTACCAGTTCAAGCTATACCAGTAGGCAAGGGGTGGGCTGTGATTGAGTGGCGATGGGTTAAAATTTATGGTTGGCTTGGTGGAAGAGTCCGACGCATGGCAGATTTAATTGGGTATTCTGAAGTGTTGCCGCTAGGCCTGTCATTAGGTGCCTGGAGTGCTGCTCGTGCCTACCAAAACGATTATTTTACGCCGACTCAACCTAAAGTAGAGCGCCGTAAAACGAAGGTTCGCGATAGATAATTCGCTATTATTTTGCTACAATAGACGCTAAGAAGCGTAATACGAGAGGGAAATATGGCTACAACAAAGACCCAGCGGTGGGTAATTCTGATTATTTTGGCAGCAACAGTTATTGGAACGATCGGTTCTTTTGCGGTAATGATACTCGCAACCAATAATCAAAACGCTGAAGCAGAAAAAAAGCAAAAGCTGATGAATGAATACCAAGCAAATGTTAAGGCATACCAACTGAAGCAAGAAGCGCAAGGCGATGAGCTATCGAAACAATACTACGAGGCTTTTCGGCCGTACATTGACAATGTTGCTGCTTTTGATCGCGATAGCGTCACAGCACTTGTAACAAACGATCTAGTGGTAGGTAGCGGTGAAGAAATTTCCGACACTACTCAGTTTGCGGCTTATTACATTGGCTGGAACCCTAAGGGTAAGGTTTTTGATCAGAGTATCGATGTTGAAAAAATGAAGCTAAAAGCACCGCTTTATAGCAATGTTGGTCTCGAAAATGGACTCGTTAAGGCTTCTCTGATTGCTGGATGGAAAGAAGGTATGAAAGGCATGCGTATTGGTGGGGTTCGAGAAATCACTATTCCGTCCGACAAGGCTTATGGAGAAACCGGCCAGGGTGACGATATACCTGCCAACACGCCGTTAAAGTTTATTGTTATGGCAATTGCTCCACCGGCGGTCATTGATCCGCCGCAAGTACCCGCTGAGCTATACCAAGGATTGGGGTACTAATAATATGGCAAATGAGACCGTGTATGACGTGGTGATGATCGGGGCCGGACCGAGTGCGTTAGCGGCTGCAATCTACACAACTCGCGAAGATATTGAAACTGTACTATATGAAAAAGCAGTCGTTGGAGGACTTGCAGCAATCACTGACAAAGTTGATAACTATCCAGGATTCGCTGATGGCATTGAAGGCATGGTGCTGGCAGAGCAGCTGCAAAAACAAGCCGAACGGTTTGGCGCTAAGATTGCTTACGGTGATGTATCGGCACTACGACACCAAGATGGCATAAATGTAGTGACTGTGGATGGCAAGGAAGTGAAGGCACGAGCGGTACTCATTGCAACAGGCAGTGATTACAATAAGCTTGGTATACCGGGTGAAGCTGAATATTATGGCCGTGGTGTACACTACTGCGCGACTTGCGATGGTGCGTTTTACCGCGATAAGCAGCTCGTTGTTGTCGGTGGTGGTAATTCTGGAGTGCAAGAAGCACTGTTTTTGACGCGCTTTACCACACATATTGATTTACTAGTGCGCAGTACTATTAAGGCAAGTCAAGTACTACAAACTGAGCTGCAGCAGTTTGTCGATGAAGGTAAGATCACGGTCCACCTTAGTACGACACCAGATGAAATCGTAGCTGACGAGGCCGGTAAGGTTACGACCGTGCGAGCAACGAAAGACGGGCAGCCAATTGAGCTAACTACAGACGGCGTATTTGTATTTATCGGACTAAAACCTAACACACAGTTCCTTGCAGGGAGTGGCGTGGAGCTTGACGAAGTGGGGTTAGTTAAAACTGACGTACATTTGGCGACAAATCTACCAGGAGTGTTTGCCAGTGGTGACGTGCGCAGTGGCGCTACGATGCAGATTGCGAGTGCAACAGGCGAAGGGGCAACCGCGGCACTCAACATCCGAGAGTATTTAGAGCGTAAAGAGCCGTAGAGCCACAAAGCGCGCCTTTTTAAAGCAGAAATGATATAGTATAGTGCAAGTATGAATCAATTACCTACTCCTCAAGCACCTATTACAAAGAGAAGCTCCACACGAACGAGCCTGTCAGTAGCGGTGATTGTGCTAGGGGCGGTAGTTATTTTGCCAGTTTTGGGTGCCGTAGCGTTGTGGTTACCGGTAGCAATTGGTTCACAGATCAGGTGTTCAGAAGTACAGAGGTCTGGTCCAGGTGTAGTTCAGGCGAAGACGAACATAGTTGAATCAGCAGGTATCGATGGATTGCAGACTGAGGGAACACCGCAAACCTCTGCTATTTGTAATGAAAACTCGCCGGAGTACCGCAGTACGGTTGCCTATACAGCAACAACTACGTCAGTTGATGACATTACAGTTATTTTTACCGGTAAGCTGAACACGCGCCTAGACAGGAGACACACTGATTTTCGTCAATCAGATGACGGCAGTACCGCATGTCGACAGCAGTCTTTTGTTGACGTAAGTAATCAAAAAATACGATACGATGTTACTTATTTGTATGGTGATATAACACTTCAAGACTGTGTGTATCTCAAAAGCAGCACACTTGAAGGCAGTAGAGCCGCTAGCTATACGCCTACAAACATAAAGTTTATTATTGAATATCGCTACACGTCGTAACACATTTTTTATAGCGAAAATATTTAGTGTAGTGCTTATATAAATCTTCTGCGAGCGCAGGAAAAGAACGCCCTGGTGCCGTGCAGGAAAATAACCTAAAGTTTATTTTTTGGATTTATAAATACATATTTCAGCAAATGGTTTTGATTTTATAAAACTAGTTGACAAACCGACCAGATATAAACCTATTAGGATAGTTGGTAACTATGCCATCCACACCTTGCTGCGCTAGTGCAGGTAAGGCGCCCGGCTTATTGACCGTATAGGCATAAATAAATAACCCTGCTTTTTTGGCAATGGCTATTGCTAAGCGATTCAAATATAGTCTATGAAATCCAACAGCGGTAAGTTGTAATTTTTTTTGGTAAGCTATAAATAAAAACGGATTTTCGTCATGGAGAAGGGCTAGATTGGCGTGGGGAGTAAGTGCGCGAAAAGCGCTTAGCTCAGCCCCGCGGCGACTTGAAACTAACACCGCATCCCAGTCGGCGTTGGTTTTTATGTAATGACGACTCAGTAATGCATATACCTCGTGCGCTGATCCGCGGCTTTTTAGTTCGATATTAATTAAAACATTACCAAAGTGTTTATCGAGGACTGAAGCTAAGCTGGGTACTGGTGCGTGATGTTTAGTGAGCTGCTCGATTTCAGCCAAGGTTTTGCTGGAAATCGTAGCGGTAATTTTGTGAGTACGGATGAGTCGATTGTCGTGAATTACTACTGCTTGACTATCTTTAGTAAGGCGCACGTCGAGTTCAATCATATCAGCACCTTGTTGCACGGCTAAGTCAAATGATTCCAACGTGTTTTCGGGAGCGATGCCTGACGCTCCACGATGAGCAATAACTAACATAAGACTAGTGTATCACAGCTATTTAACGTATTTGTCAAGAAATTGCTCAAGCTGACGAATAATAGTTTTATCGGTTGTTTCAAGTGCAACTTCACGAGTGCCAAGCAGTACGCTACCAAACATATAATTGTGCGATCCACTGAGCGCTACTTTTGTGCCATCGGGCAATACGTATATCAGATATTTGGCATGTAAATAGTTGTCGCGCTGGTACGCAGTAGTTTGCCGGGTGAGGGTCATGCCAAACTGAATGAGTAGTTTATTCATCCAGCTCGCGTGGCGCCAATGATTGAAATAGAGTGTTGCGGATTTGCGTTTTAGTATGCGATTTAATTTGCCGGTGGGACAGTACTGCGACACTAAAACGATCGACTCGGCTTGTTCTGCAAGTTGACAGGCGCGGCGATAAATAATTGAATTGCCCAACATACCACCGTCAATTAATACCTTTGAGCGGTCATTAATATGTATCGTGTGATTCTTTGTGGCATGACCAGCTTTGTCGGCTTTAATGATGCGTAAGTGTTGTGAAAACAATTGGTCAGCGAGCGCTGCGTCGGTCAATTTAAACAAGTAATCAGTGTTTTCAAAGCTTTCTTTATCGAAATTGGTGCCGCCAAAACTGAATACCGTGTCATCGGCGACTAGCCATTTAGAATGCGTGCGACCAGCAAACCCAATATTACTTTTGCTACCAAGCCAATGAAAATCTATCCCACTTTGTTTAAGGGTTCGTTCCATTTTCATGGCGCGAAAGGCGCGGAGTGGCTGGCGTTTTGGCGCGCGTAAAATAAACTCTTTTGGTTCAGTATAGGTATATGAATCGGCGCAGACACTCACAATCACACCGCGTCTGCCAGCAGCACATAGCGCATCAACAATTGATTGACTGTCTGCATCATCGGCACGAAAGGTAGTGCTAATGAGGCATATTCGTGACTGAGCCGCTGCAATTGCAGCGACTGCCTGCGCAGCAATCTGAGCGGCAGGTATAAGTGTAGTGTTGTGGCGGCGAAGCATATGACATAGTATACCCCAGGCATAAAAAACCTGATACACTAAAGGGAGGTAATATAAAAAGGAGTGCTATGCCTGATTTTAATCAAGTACTAAGCCCAGGCGACGTCGACAACGGTATCATTAACACAGTTGTTGAAATACCTGAAGGCTCACGACTAAAAGTAGAGTGGGATCGTAAACATGCGGCCATGAAACTTGACCGCGTCGAACCGCAAATTTTTGCTAAGCCAATTAACTACGGGTTTATTCCGCAGACGCTTGACGAGGATGGTGACGAGCTGGACACGCTGATCTGGTGTTCTGAGCCACTGCCTGTCGGAATTTGGCTCGAGGCGCGTATCATCGGAGTGATGAAGTTTGAAGATGACGGCGAGGTTGATGATAAAATTATTTGTGCGCCAGCCGATGACCGCGATGCGGGTGACTGGTTTAAGTCGATTGATGACTACTCAGTCTTAAAAAATAAGCTTGAACACCACTTTACCCACTATAAAGACCTTAAAAAGCCAGGTAGCACCAAGGTATTGGGCTGGGGTAACGCCGACGAAGCAAAAAAAATTATCAAACAGTGTATAATGCGATATAACAATAAGTAATACGGGTTTCCCGTAGGGAATAAACGAAATGGACACAACAGATTCAATGTATACAACTAGCTCATCAGATGCAGCTGGGGCAGCCATGGGAATTGGCATGCTGATTTTCTTGATTTTCTTTTACCTAGCTATCTTTATTGTGATGGGTATCAGTATGTGGAGGCTATTTGTAAAAGCTGGCAAGCCAGGCTGGGCGGCAATTGTGCCAATCTATAACAACGTAATACAACTCGAAATTATTGGCCGACCACTATGGTGGCTTGCCATGATGTTCATACCGTTTGCAAACATTGCCTTTGCTGTTATGATCTTAATCGATTTTTGCAAATCGTATGGCAAAGACACTGGGTTCGCAATTCTTGCCATTTTGTTCCCGTTGATCATGCTGCCATACATGGCATTTAGCAAAGATATTAAATATGTCGGTCCAGTTGGTCCTGAGCGCCATAACTTTTCCTCGTCTAGCGCCCCGCAGCCACCGGTTAATCCTGCACAGTAAATAAGTTTGCGTCGCATTGTAAATACTCCTTATAGTCATAGGGAGTATTTTTTTAAAAAGTAACACATATTATTTTTTACGAATTTTCTCGCGGGCCTTACGGTGAATAATTGCTGCCGCGTTACTCAGTTGTCCAAGCCAGCCACCACGACGTAGTTGAGCGCGCAGTTTCATGCGAGCGTGTGTTGTCAGCACATATTGCATCCAGTCGGGTCGCGGTTTTGCACCTTTGCTAGTTAAGATTTCAATGACGTCACCGTGCTGCAGTTGGTGGCTAAATGGCTTCATGTGTCCATTTATCTTAAAGCCACTCGCCTTAGCAGCCAGGTCGCTATGCACTCGGTAGGCATAATCAAGCGGGAAGGCGCCTTGAGGCAAATCATAAATGTCACCTTTTGGTGAATACACAAAAATACGGTCGCCGAACAGATCGACTTTTAAGTCATCTTCATTAAACTCTTTCCCTTCGTTGAGTAGCGATGCGGCCTGCTGTAGGTCGCTTATCCAATGCAAATCGCCTGGCAGTTCCGCAATAGTACCTTTTTTGTAGGCATCAGTGAGTTTTTGTTCGTTGTAATGAAAACTAGCGGCCAGTCCTCGTTCGGCATATTCATGCATCTCATGTGTTCGCACCTGAAATTCGATAGGTTGAGCATCTTTTGTGACTATGGTGGTGTGCAGGCTTTGGTAGCCATTCGGTTTTGGCTGCGAAATATAGTCTTTGATGCGGTTAACCATTGGCTCATATAGCCGGTGTAATTCACCAAGCACCAGGTAGCAAGTAGATACGTCATCAACAATAACCCTAAGTGCCATAAGATCATGAATATTATCAATATTCGGCACTCGGCGGAGTTTTTTATAGAGGCTGTAGATACTCTTGACCCGTCCATCGATTTCGTGAGAAATTTTTTCATTACGCAAGTGGTCATCGACTTCACGACGCACTTTTTCAAGTTTACGTTTACTCTTTTTTAGCCGACTGTCCATTAAATATTTGGTGGCTTCGTATTCTTTTGGTGAAAGGTAGCGGAAGCTTAGTTCTTCTAACTGAACACGAACTCGCCCCATATTGAGCCGGTCAGCTAACGGTGCAAATACTTCAATCGTTTCACGTGCGATCTTTTTTTGCTTTTCGGGACTTTTATACTGCAACGTTTGCATGTTGTGCAGGCGGTCGGCAAGCTTGATAATAATCACGCGCACATCTTGGCCAACGGCAATGAGTAGCTTTGTCAAGTTGTCTTTTGTTTGAGGTAGGTAGCTTTCTAGGTTGCGCATACCAGATCGGGCCTGGCTGACTTTGGTGACGCCATCAACTAAAAAGGCAATATCACGCCCGAACAATGTTTCGATATGCTCGAGCGTAGCAGGGGTATCTTCAACAGTGTCGTGCAAAATACCTGCAATAACAGTATCGATGTCCATACCCCATTCCATGAGTAGTGCGCCTACTTGTAAGGGGTGGGTTATGTACGGTTCGCCGCTCTTTCGCATTTGGCCAAAGTGCATCTCAGTGGCGTACTCCATAGCTTGCTTTAATACACCAATCGGCTTTTTACCGTAATGACGCTTAGCAAGTTCAAGCAAATCAGTCTGGTTCATAGCTCTATTGTACAGTAAGCATGTGTCTTTACATCTTCGTCAAAAAATGAAATGAAAACAATGTCAATATACATACATTTAGGCCTTTACGCTATACTAAACTCTAAAGAGCTAATGCTAAAGGGAGTGGTATGACAAAAGTTCGAGTGGCAATCAATGGATTTGGGCGAATTGGGCGCAATGCCTTTAAGATAGCATTTGAGCGTGACGACGTAGAGGTTGTCGCAATCAATGACTTAACAGATACGAAAACACTTGCATACTTATTGCAGCATGATTCGTCGTATGGTGCATATGCCCATACAGTTGGCTATGACGATACAGGCATTATTGTTGACGGCGCACATATAAAAGTGTTTGCCGAAAAAGAGCCAAGTGCCTTGCCGTGGCGTGACACCGCTGTTGATGTAGTCATAGAATCAACTGGTTTTTTTGTTGACCCAGCTAAGGCTCGGGCGCACATTGATGCTGGTGCTAAAAAAGTAGTCATCAGCGCACCCGCTAAAGGTGATGGTGCTGACACGATTGTGCTAGGGGTAAACGAAGATAAGATTCCAGGTTCAAGTGAAGTTATTTCTAATGCTAGCTGTACCACAAACTGCATTACGCCAGTCATGGCAGTGCTTGAATCTGCCTTTGGAATTGAAAAAGCGATGATGACAACTGTTCACAGTTATACCGCTAGTCAGCGTTTGCAAGACGCGCCGGCTAAAGATTTACGTGAAGCTCGGGCTGCTGCAGAAAATATTGTGCCAACCACTACCGGGGCAAGTATTGCTGCAGCAAAAGCGTTGCCGGCACTTGAAGGTAGGTTTGGTGGGCTGAGCGTGCGTGTGCCAACCCCAGTGGTTAGCATGAGTGATTTTGTGGTACTCTTAAAACGCGACGTAACGGTTGAGGAGGTAAATAAAGCGTTCAAAGACGCTGCTGCCCAAGCTTTTTACCAGGGCATTCTTGATGTCACCGAAGAAGAACTAGTGAGTACTGACTTTAAAGGCAACAGTCACTCTTCGATAATCGACCTACCGCTAACTAATGTAGTGGGCGGGAACTTAGTAAAGGTAGTGGCCTGGTATGACAATGAGTGGGGGTATAGCAACCGATTAGTGGAGTTGGTGGCAGACGCAGGCCGGGCAGTCCTAGCAGGTGGCGTGCAGACAACGGACACTCGGGGTAAAGAAGACCAGCACCCAGACGAAGATAACAGTAGTAGTGATGACACCCTGGGTGAATTAGACGTACACGCAGACGAAAGTTCAGACAATAGTCGGCAATCTATGGCTTCTGATGTTGAAGACAGTGAAGTATCAAACGAGCCGGCTCACGAACTCACGATCGACGATTTGCCACCTGCAACTGACCAACAGCGTCAGCTTCACGCTGAGCGCCAAACTGGACAATGGTAGCCGCCAGGAGGAGTGAGCGTTTCTAACAATGAATACTACTCACACTACTAAAAAAATACATCTTCCCAGCGGGTTTACGTTGGTGGAATTGATCGTGATGATTTCGGTGCTAGCGATTTTAGTAGTGGCGACGATTGTAGTGTATAAAGGGGTGCAGCAACGTTCAGCTAGTGCCGTGACGCAGCACACTGTGGCCGATGCTTTAAAAAATTTACAACTTTATTATATTGCCAATAAAAATTACCCGTCGAATATCGCTAATACAGACTATGCGCCGCCACTGTCGGTTGCCGTGTCGCTGTATACCAACGCTCCGCAAACCCCTACGTACCAAAATCTCAGTTCAGAGCAAAACGCGCAACTGTTTTTGAATTCTTGTAACGGGTTTATGCCGATTGAAAGTGGTGGCACGACGTATAGCACATCATGTGTATTTAATGGTAATAATATGCACGTAAAAGGCCAGACGGCAGCAAACGTGGTTATTAATGGCCCGACGATCAATCAGAGTAGTTTTGTGCTTTCGTGTGGCAGTGCCTGTACGACTGCGCAGAATAACATTTTATCGATTTTTACAGAGCAAGGTGGTACATTTCCGATTACAGTGCCAAAAAAAGGCAGCGCTTTGCCGCAGCCAGTAATGGTAAACACCGGTACGGCGTCACGGTTCTGTGTTGAGGGAAGGTCGGGCCAGTTTAATACCGTTATGTACTACGCAACTTCTGAAAATCAGGTTGTGACTGAAGGTGCTTGTCCAACTGACGCTGCTCTTCACTATCCATAAATGAGTGGGAGCAAGGTAATTTGAATTTTTAGGCGATAACGCTTATACTTACAGGTATGAAGATATTCTTAGGTGCAGATCATGGTGGATACTATTTAAAAGAAAAAATCGCTGCGTATTTAAGTAAGCGTGGTATTGAATGGGAAGACGTCAGTAAGAAAGAACTCGACCCGAACGATGACTTCCCGCAGTTTGCGCAAATGGCCGCATTAAAAGTACTGGGTGAAGACGAAAAAACAGATCCACGAGCTATTTTGATTTGTACCGGCGGCCAGGGCATGGCTATGGCAGCTAACCGCTTTAAAGGCATTCGTGCTGCGGTAATTTGGGATAGTTTTGAAGCGAAAGAATGCCGTAATGACAACAACAGCAACGTACTTTGTTTACCAGCTAGAGTACTCGATGCCGAAGGTGACGACTTGGCCCTTTGGAAAGATATTATTGACGTCTGGCTAAGCACTCCTTTTGCGGGTGCAGCGCGCTATGTACGTCGGAATAATGATCTGGACCAAATTTAATGGCGGTAATTGCTCCTTGTATTACCGTTGAGACTGAAGCTGACTATAAGGCGACGATTGAGCGGCTACACCCATTCGCACAGCGAGTGCATATTGACTTGATGGATGGTGAGTTTGCTCCAACCTTTTCGGTAGGTGTTAATCAAATGTGGTGGCCGCAAGAATGGATAGTTGATATTCATGCCATGGTAATGCGGCCCAGTCAATATGTCGACGCGTTGATTCAATTGAAGCCAAATACCGTTATTTTTCATGCTGAAGCCGCTGAAGATCTAGGGCCAACCTTGGCACGCTTGCGGCAATTTGGCGTAAAAGCTGGTGTGGCACTGTTAAAAAAGACTGTGCCAAGCACGGTGCAGCCATATATCGAAGCGGCAGATCATGTACTTGTATTTAGCGGTGATCTTGGGCATTACGGTGGAACAGCTAGCTTAATGCAGATCGAAAAAGTTCGCTTAATCCGCAACATTAAACCGAATGTCGAAGTGGGTTGGGATGGCGGTGCAAATGTCGAAAATGCCTTTACGTTAGCCCAAGGTGGTGTTGATGTTATTAACTGCGGTGGTGCAGTCAATAAAGCTGCCGATCCAGCCGCGGCATTCAAACAACTCGTTAACGAGATTAATAAGCATAGTGTGATATAGGGGTGAAAAATGAAGGGTAAATTAACCGAAGTTCAGATTCAGCAAAAAGCTAACATTGTGCGCAAACACATTATTCGTATGCTTGAAGAAGCAGGCAGTGGCCATAGTGCCGGACCGCTCGGCCTTGCTGATATTGTCACTACACTGTACCTCGACGTCATGAATATTGACCCAAAGAACCCAGACAAGCCTGATCGTGATTTTTTTATGCTTAGTAATGGGCATTGTGCGCCAGTGCAATATGCCGCCATGGCAGAGGCGGGTTATTTTGATACGTCAGAATTGATGACGCTGCGCAAGCTTGGCTCCAGACTACAAGGCCACCCAGAGCGCACTGTACTGCCTGGTCTCGAAAACACGAGCGGACCGCTTGGTTGTGGTATTGGCCAGGGTGCGGGTATCGCCTATGCGCTGCAATACCTTAATCCCGACCGGCATCGTTGGGTATATGTGATTACTGGTGACGGTGAACTTAACGAAGGTAATAACTGGGAATCAATCATGTTCGCCGCAAAGTACCGGCTCAGTCAGTTGGTGGTGTTTGTTGATCGCAATAATATTCAGATTGATGGCGACACCGAAGACGTGATGCCGCTTGAAAACTTACGAGATAAATGGGAATCATTTGGTTGGCATGTGCAGGAAATCGACGGGCATAATATAGAAAGCATACAAGACGCAGTCGGTATGGCGAAGGCAATTGACAATCGCCCGAGCTGTATTATTGCTCGTACAATAGCAGGCAAAAACGTCGAGTACATGGAATACGACTATAAGTGGCACGGTATTCCGCCAAATAAAGAACAAGCCAAAGAGGCCCTGCGTGAACTACGTACATTGGGCGGTAAACTAACAAACGACCATAGCTAAGTTAAATGAATAAGGAGAACGTATCGTGAGTGAACATCAATCTGAGTCCCATGGCGCCACACCGACACCTGCCGTTGCGCAACCAGTCCAGCCTGTTTATGCACCACCAGTCGAAAATCCTGGCCAACTACTCGGCATTTTTGGATTAATCTTAGGAATTATTGGTCTATCAGGTATTGGCATTATATTGTCGATTATTTCAACGGTAAAATCTGGTAAGGCAAACGCGTCAAAAACACTTGGTATTGTCGGCATTGTGGTTAATATCATTTCAATGATCATTACGCTAGTGCTGATTGTACTTTTTATAATCGGAGCTGTGATTGCCGCCGGAGAGAAGTCAAAAGATGTAAGCAAGCATACACAGGAGGAAACGGTAGCTGCTAGTAGTGTGGCACTGAGTGATAGATATACGGTGCCGGGTGGGAATGGTTACTGGGGATTCCCGGCTAGTGTAGAAGGCTGGACAATTGATGTGCTTGACAAAGACGGTGTCAATCGGCTGATGAAAGCTAATAAATCGGCATCTTTTGAAACATACCAGGGTGCAGTTGCTGATGATGGTAAAAAGGATAGCGTACAAACAGAGGATGTCATTTCTGATTATGCGACTACTCAAAACGCTACCCTGCTAGTTTCAACCGGTCAAATTATTGCATACCCTACAATGTCGGGGAAGCCAGATGTTCAATTTAAACGGTACGACTACACAAAAGTTGGCGCAAACGGCCAAAAGATTAAAGGCCGAATCGCCGTAAGATCATTTGGTGGACATCAACTTGCGGTAGTGTATGAGGCATACGCGGATTCATTTTCTGAGACAGACTGGAAGCTGCTATCGGGCAAATTAAAAGTAAACGACGGGATGTTTTAAATGAGTAGCGCGTATCCACTCAACCCGGCACTTTATACAGACAAGCCTGATGTTGAACCAACCAGGGCGGGGTTTGGCCGTGGCTTAAAGGCTGCTGGCGAAGCAGACCCGAACGTTGTTGGCTTATGTGCCGATCTAGTAGAAAGTGTGCAAATGCATTTATTTGCTGAAGCCTTTCCAGAACGTTACATCGAAGTTGGGATTGCCGAGCAGAACCTACCGATTATCGCAAGCGGCTTAGCACATGTTGGTAAGATTCCGTTTGCGGCTAGCTATGCAGCGTTTAGTCCTGGTCGTAACTGGGAGCAAATTAAAACGACCGCTGCTCTTAATGAGCAGCCAGTCAAAATGGTTGGCGCGCATGCCGGTGTTACAGTCGGCCCTGACGGTGCTACTCACCAAATGCTTGAAGATATCGCCTTGATGCGCGTAATGCCAGGTATGGTGGTAGTGTGTCCTGGTGACAGTGTTGAGGCCGAAAAAGCCACAATGGCCATTGCTAAGCACCCAAGCGCGTGTTATTTGCGTATCGCGCGCGAAAAAACACCAATATTTAGCACATCGGAGTCACCGTTTGAAATAGGTAAGGCGTATGTATTACGAGAAGGCAATGATGTCACAATCATGAGTACCGGCATTTTAACGCCATATGCATTACTGGCGGCTGAACTGCTAGCAAAAGACAATGTGTCTGCCGAAGTAGTGCATGTGCCAACCGTTAAACCTCTCGATACCAAAGTATTGCTTAGTAGTGTTCAAAAAACAGGCCGGGCTGTGACTGCTGAGGACGCGCAAGCCGCCGGCGGACTAGGTGGAGCGGTTGCCGAATTATTGGGTGATGAGCTGCCTACACCGTTACTGCGAATAGGCATGCTAGACCGCTACGGCGAAAGTGGTGGTCCACTTGAGCTGATCGCACACTTTGGGTTCGATGGACCGGGTATTGCAAAAAAAGTAGCTCACTTTGTGGCGAGCAAACCAAAGTATCATCAAGGGTTTTAATACGGTTCGTTGACTGCCGAACGCTTTGTCGTAGCGGTTAGGATGTATCACTTCAGGAGTGATATACTGTAGTAAGATAAGCATAACAACATTAGGAGGCTATGAATGGGACTGACTATTAGTGAGATACGCGATCGGACGCTACACGCCAGGCATTTAATGCAGCGCAGTCGCCATCAGCGTTTTGCGGTTGGCGCCTTTAACATCGATAATCAAGAAACGCTTATTGCTGTGTGTAGGGCCGCTCAAAAATTAAATGCACCGGTGATGGTAGAAGTGAGTGAAGGTGAAGTGAAGGCTCTTGGCCTTGAAAATATTCGCGATATGGTAGACAACTACCGTGATGAATATGGGATTGAAATCTACATCAATCTTGACCATAGCCCAACTGTTGAAGCGTGTAAGCGAGCCATTGACGTTGGTTTTGAGTTCATTCATATAGACATCAGTCAAGCAAACCATGATGCAACTGAAGAAGAAATTATTGCAAAAACGAAAGAAGTGGTTGAATACGCTCGATTTACCGGCGCGCTGGTAGAAAGCGAGCCGCATTATTTTGGCGGCAGCAGCAATGTCCACAATGAAAAGTTCGATTATGAGCAGATTAAAAAAACCTTTAGTACTCCTGAAGGCGCCCGGGCGTTCGAAAAAGCTACTGGTATAGATACCTTTGCGGCTGCAGTAGGCAATCTACACGGCAAGTATCCAGTGCCAAAAGAACTAGACCTTGAATTATTACGCCAGATTCGGGATGCTATTCATTGCCAAATTAGCTTGCATGGCGGCAGTGGCACGCCGCTGCACTACTTCGAAGAAGCCGCAAAAATCGGTGTTAGTAAAATCAATATTAATAGTGATATGCGCTACGCATTTCGCACTGTGCTTGAAGCCGCACTGAAAGAAAATCCGTCAGAGTTTGCTGTTGTGAAGCTGATGGATGATGTAAAAGATGCGGTTCAGGCGGTAGTAGAAGAAAAAATCACGGCATTTGGAAGCGCCGGAAAGGCAGTGCGGTAATGGTTAAGATTCTTTCAATCGGCAAAGCGACACAAGATGTGTTTTTAAAGAGCGACGAGTTTGACCCACAGACCAAAGGCAAGCACGTGTTTACGAGTCTGCCACTTGGTATTAAGATGGAAGTCGAAGACGTAACATTTGCAACTGGCGGTAATGCTACTAATGTCGCAGTGACATTTGCTCGCCAAGGACTCCATGCCAGCTATATGTGGGCGCTTGGTACTGACCCGGCTAGTGAAACCGTACTACACAGTCTCGATAAAGAGGGTGTTGACACGAGTAATGTTGTTCAGCATGAGAATTACCAAAGCGGCTATTCGGTAGTGATGATCGCAACTAACGGCGAGCGAACGATTTTAAATCATCGTGGCTATGCTGGCGGCGCACGCCCTAAATTGCCGTATGAAGCAATTGCCGATGTAGACTGGATATATCCGACTTCGCTTGGCGACGGTGGCCTGTCGTTGTTGCGTTATATCATTGATGTTGCCGAAAAAAATAATGTGAAAGTGATGCTTAACCCCGCGGGGCCAGAGCTAGCTGAACCAGATAAACTAAAGGCGTTGCTTGAAAGCGTTGACGTATTGATATGCAATAAAGAAGAAATGTCAATGCTAGTGAGTGGTAATACCTGCGAAGAGTTAGCGCTGCATGCCCTCAACTACGTACCGGTTGCGATTGTGAGTGATGGCCCGAATGGTGTAGTGGCGACCGACGGCACAACGATTATCAAGGCTGGTATGTACGAAGACGTGCCAGTGATTGACCGTACCGGGGCAGGGGATGCGTTTGCAAGCGGTTTTCTGAGCGTCTGGAGTCAAGGCGGTAGTTTAAAGGATGCGATCATTTTTGCAAGTGCCAATAGTACGAGCGTTGTGACCAAAATTGGTTCTAAGGCTGGAATATTACGAAAAGGCGTTAGGCTCCATTCCATGCCAATTGAAGAAAAGCCCGTCAAACGATAAGGAGATATGTAAAACAGTATGGCCAAAATTTTACAGCAGTTACTTGGAGCAAAGGAGCCACAGTTTAGTATTGCGTTGCGTGAACTTGAACGCATGACAGGTAATAAGAGTGTTGATGTGCGCTATATTGCAGATATGACACAACGAGCGCACAGGGTAATGCGGATGATTGGCCTTGATCCAAAAGACACCACGCCGATTGAACTTTATAAAGGGCTGGCTGCTCATGCGAGCAGTAAGGTGCTGTTTACCGAAACCGACGATGTTGGATTAATTGTCAGTGGCAATATTATTTCGTTTAACAAGCACGACATTGCCGCCAATAAAGAACATACCTACGAACAGCGCAGTCAGCTCCATATGAGTTGCCAGGTACAACATGGGTTGACCGAACGCTACATTGCAGCGAATAAGGCACAAAAAGCACGTATTGAAGAAATTATGGCTGGCGCCGGACTGACTGCTTGCACATTGCTCGATTATCATGCAAAAAAAGCTGCTAAAAATCAAACTGCCGCGCAACCATCAATCTTGTGCATCGGTGATATTTTTACTGATGCGTTTATTCGGCTAGACGAAAAAACTACCAAAGTTTTTGATGAAGGCGACGGTAAAAAGTGGTTAGCTGTTCCGTATGGTCAAAAGCCAAAGTACGAGCGTGTCGACATTGTTCGTTCGGTTGGACCATCGCCGAACGCCGCTGTTTCATGTTCACGGCTTGGCCTTAGTGCGAGTCTTATGGCTTGGGTGGGGGGCGATGAAGTGGGTAAGGAAGCCCTACAGCATCTTGCTAAAGAAAATGTCGCTACCGATTCGATGGTAGTAGAGCGTGACAAAGTAACGAGCTATTGGTATGTTCTAAACTACAAGGCTGACCGAACCATGCTGGTGAAAAGTGAAAAATACGCCTACAAGTGGCATGACCCAAAGAAAACTCCCGACTGGCTGTACCTATCGTACCTGGGTGAAGATTCGTGGCCACTCCACCAATCATTGGCTGATTATTTAGAGCGAAAACCAGATATTAAGCTAGTATTTCAGCCTGGTACGTTTCAATTTGAATGGGGTGCAAAAAAGCTTAAACGTTTATATAGTCGCGCCTACTGCGTTATTATGAATCGTGAAGAAGCGGTCGAAGTGACTGGTGCTGATTACCACTCGCTCAAGGGCTTGGCAGACGCATTTCACGCAATGGGGCCAGAAGTTGTTGTGATTACTGATGGTCCTGCCGGCGCCTATGCGTCGTTCAATGGCAAGCTTTATAATATGCCAAATTACCCAGACCCAGCCCCGCCGCTCGAGCGCACAGGAGCAGGTGATGCCTTTGCATCAACATTTATTGCTGGTTTGGCACTTGGTGAGACACCGGAAACTGCGTTATCGTGGGCGCCTATTAACAGTATGAATGTAGTGCAGCATGTTGGCGCTCAGGCAGGACTGTTAACCCAAAAAGAAATCAAAAAATACCTTGCAAAAGCACCGGCCAACTACGCCATCAAGGAGATGAAGTAGATGCGATACCAGATTTGTGTGTCGGGCGCTGCAGCTGGCGAAACAGTCATCGCGGCACAGGATCATGCCTTTATTCTTGGTGTAGAAATCGCTAAAGCCGGTAAGACACTCCTTACCGGCGCGACAGTCGGTTTGCCACACTATGCGGCAATGGGCTTTAAAAGTGTAAAAAATCCTAAAGGTGTATCGATTGGATTTAGTCCTGCAAGTTCATTTCGCGAACATGTGGCGGCGTATCGATTACCAACCAAGGAGTTTGACTATATTAATTTTACAGGCATGGAGTACGTAGGACGCGATGTACATTTGGTACGCAGTGCTGATGCGGTGATTACTGTGGGCGGACGAATGGGCAGTTTACATGAACTGTCGACCGCACTGGAAAGCCGCAAAGTATGCGGTGTATTGCTTGGTACTGGTGGGTTAGCCGACTACGCTGCTACCTTGTTAAAAAATATTGAAGCACCTGGCGGCAAAGATGTGATATTTGAAGCTGACCACAAAAAACTAGTCGCAAGAGTCATTGAAGCACTCGACAAAAAGTACGAAGATTTTCATCATGATGGCACTGATAGTCAGTTGAGTCCTCAGCGTACCGGTAAGGGGTAAAAAGTAGCGTATAATAAGAAGATGAGTCAGTTTCATCTTCACGCTGAGTATACGCCGACTGGCGATCAGCCACAAGCGATCGCCCAATTACTTGAGGGCCTAAAAAATGGCGAGCGTGAACAAACACTCCTTGGTGTGACGGGGAGTGGTAAGACGTTTACGATGGCGAATATTATCGCTACTCACAATACGCCAACGCTTGTGCTAGCCCATAATAAAACATTAGCAGCACAACTATACAGTGAATTTAAAAGCTTTTTTCCGAACAACGAAGTGCATTATTTTGTCAGTTACTTCGACTACTACCAGCCCGAGGCGTACATAGCCAGCAGCGACACCTATATAGAAAAAGACAGCGCGATTAACGAAGAAATTGATCGTTTAAGGCACGCTGCGACCAGTGCGTTACTGACTCGACGAGACGTAATTATTGTGGCAAGTGTAAGCTGTATTTATGGTATAGGTAGTCCTGATGATTATGCAGAAATGTCGATTACAGTAGAGTGCAAAGAGAGACGCGTGCAAGATAAGTTTGTGCGGCAGCTTACAGATATTCAGTACCAGCGTAATGACATTGATTTCCATCGCGGTACATTTAGAGTGCGCGGCGACGTTGTGGATGTATTCCCGGCTGGGCATGATGCAGCCTACCGTATTGATTTTTTTGGTGACGTAGTTGATCGCATTACTGAAATAGACTCGTTAACCGGTGAAATAATGAACGAACCAGCATTTTGTAAGATTTTCCCGAGCAGTCACTATGTCACACCAAAAGAAAAGGTTGCGCGGGCAGTAGAAAATATTAAACTAGAATTCGAATCACGGTTAGCTTGGTTTGAAAAGCACGATAAATATCTTGAAGCGCAACGGCTGAGTCAGCGCACCAAGTTTGACATAGAGATGCTCGAAGAAACTGGTTTTGTAAAAGGCATTGAAAACTATAGTCGGTACTTAACTAATCGTGAGCCTGGCGAGCAGCCAGCTACATTGCTCGATTATTTTCCAGACGACTATATATTATTTGTTGATGAAAGCCACGTGACGCTACCACAGGTGCGTGGTATGTATAACGGTGATCGTGCGCGAAAAGAAGTTCTTGTAGAGCACGGGTTTCGTTTGCCAAGCGCACTTGATAATCGGCCACTACGCTTTGATGAGTTTAGTGCGCACATCAACAAAGCCATTTATGTATCTGCAACCCCAGGTGACTATGAATTAGCACATAGCCCAGCGCCAGCGCAGCAAATCATCCGTCCGACAGGTTTGCTTGATCCGCCGATTGAAGTTCGTCCAACAAGTGGCCAGATTGATGATCTAATTGCAGAAATTCGTGACAGAACCGCAAAAAGCCAGCGTGTCCTAGTCACAACACTCACTAAACGCATGGCAGAAGACTTAAGCGCGCACCTGCAGGAAATTGGCATTAAAACTGCCTATATTCATAGTGATATTGACACATTAGAGCGCGGCGATATTTTGCGTGAACTCCGTATTGGTACGTATGACGTATTAGTAGGTATTAATCTGCTTCGCGAAGGGTTAGATTTACCAGAAGTCAGCTTAGTAGCGATTATTGATGCCGACAAAGAAGGTTTTTTGCGCAGTGAAGGCGCACTTATACAAACAGTTGGTCGGGCAGCTCGTCACGTAGATGGTAGTGTCATTATGTATGCTGACACGGTGACGCGTTCGATGCAGGCGGCCATTGATGAAACAAATCGACGGCGAACAATTCAGCATGATTATAACGTGGCACACAATATTACTCCGCGTGGCGTACATAAAGCTATCGATGAGGGTCTGCGAGCCATAATTCCACAAAAAGAAGATATGAAAGAAAAGTTACAGCTAAGTAAAATACCAAAAGATGAATATGGTGCGCTTGTAAAAGACCTGACTGGTCAAATGAAACTTGCTAGTGCAAATCTTGAGTTTGAGCGGGCAGCTGAGTTGCGCGATTTGATCGAAGAAATAAAAAGCAAAATGACATGAACCGTTTGACGATTGCCACGTGGAACGCTGAAGGAATGTTTGTAAGTGGCACTAAAACCAGGCGTGGCACACCGCATGACGCGGTAGCTGTAGTAGCTAGAATTAATGCTGACATTGTAGTGATACCAGAGTTTGGGTTGTATCAACGGTTACTGCCTGAAATTGAGCAACTGCTTAAAGCGCAGGGCTATTATATTTCACTCATGCCTTATAAAGATAAGCGCGCGCCTGGATTTAGTTTAGCAGTGTTAAGTCGATTGCCGATTCGTCGTGTCCATACACATACACTTACTGAAGGATCTGACAATGCACTAGAACTATATTGCGACACTCAGGTTGGGCAGTTGCTGCGGGTAATTGCTGTACATCTTGATTTTGAAAGTGAGGCACGACGACTGAAACAGGTGAAGGTGCTGGCACAAATAATAAGTATTGATAAGTATACACCAACATTAGTGTTGGGCGACATGAACGCTATGCATAAAGAAGATCGATTTGCGCGTTTAATGCGGCATGATGTTGTGCGACGCCTCGCTAAATATGTGCCACACCATCAGCTTGCATCTATTTTGGGTATGGTGCAACAAATGGCGCAGGGTACCACGATCGAGGCACTAGTAGATACTCAGTCGTTGATGAATCTTGACCCTCGCCATACGCCCACAATTAGTGCAAAACAACGCAATTTTGAATGGATGCCGCATGTAGCGCTTGCGAAAATAGACTGGATATTTGGCACCAAGCAATTCCGCACCTTGTCTTACCAGGTGCTGCCCGATGTAGGCTCCGATCACCGACCAGTCGTTGCTGCGCTTGAATATAAGTAGTCGTTTTAAGTGTCCTGCGACAGTATGTAGACTGTATATCCTGGAATCGTAAAAGTACATTGGCCGGTAGCGTCAGTCGTGATTTCAGTGGTAGTGTTGTTGGCAAAATCTGCACTATAGCCTTGCCAGGAGCTATTAAACCGTATGCGCCATGTGCCGGCAATTGGCAGTGCTAGGTTGTAATGAGTGAGTGTATCACCATTAAAATTGGCAATCACGAGTACATCATCACCCTTGCCGCCCGTATGCCACCTGTGATACGCAAGCAAATTGTTATGCTCGTCGCTATGAAAAAGTGCAATCGATTGGCCGAGCAAACCGCTCGTGTTGTTAAAACGGTTACGCCGTAAGTCGATTAAATGTTTATGCGCGTCAACTATGCCGCTAAATTGTTCAGTTTTGGGCCAGTCTAGTTCTTGCCAGTCATTAAATGCACCTTCTTGCATAAACTCTTGCCCCTGCAAAAGCATTGGAATACCAGGGGCGGTGAGGGTAATAGCGCTCGCAACCAGTAGGCGTTTACGTGCTAATAAACTGCCTGGCTGGGTGGGCGTAATCGCCGCAGCGATACGTGTAGAACCATTGGCAGCCGTGTCATGTGAGTCGCTAAAAATAACTTTTTGAAACGCATCACCATTATAGTAGTTGGTGAGTTCTTGGCGTAAATCTACAGGAAACGGTACCGCTGCACCAACCATTTGTCGAATGGCATGCGGAAAGTCGAGGCCCCATTGTGCATCAAATCCAGCGCCACCCACGTTTCTTGGCTGCGTAATCAGGCTATTGACCGACGTGTCTTCGGCAATCAATAAGGCCCCTGGGCGCACTTTGTGGCTGAGTTCAGTAATGTCGCGCATCAGCGACCAAGCGTCGGGTATGTCATGGGCCGGGTCGTTGTTTTGCCCTTTTGTGTTGCGCATGTAGGCCGTCGAATCAAGGCGTAGGCCGTCAACGCGGTATTCGGTGAACCACATCACAATATTGTCGAGTAAAAACTGACGAACTTCGGGGCGGCCGTAGTCTGGCCTCGACCCCCATGGCGTATCACCGCGCTCGTCATTGTAAAAGTAAATGCCGCCACGATCGTGTTCGTTCCAACCATCAAATTGCCATAAGTCACTATGGTGAAAGTGGTTATAGACTACGTCTACAATTACGCCCATACCGCGGGCGTGACACGCTTTTACAAATTCCATAAAACCGTGACGCCCACCATAAGCCGGCTCAACAGAAAAAATATCACTCGTATTGTAGCCCCATCCATTACTATAGGTCATGCTCGTAATTGGCATCACTTCAATCATAGTAATGCCAAGATCTTGCAAATAATCGAGTTTTTCAATAGCGTCATAAAATGTACCCTGGGTAGCGGGGTCCTTGCGATTGAATGTGCCAATATGTAACTCATAAATAATATGCTCTTCACGCGGGAGGGGCATAAACAAGTCATCACCCCACTCAAAGGTATTGGCGGCAATAACAGACATGCCATTGTCACTCGAAGTCAGCATGCGTCCGCGCGGATCGTTTTTGGCAAGGGTAGTTGTGCCGGTGTCAATATGAAACTTGTAGGTTTGGCCGGCAGCAGCTGTCTCTACTCTCGTGTACCAATAGCCATCACCTTCACTGGTCATTTCATGTTTATTACTGTCGTCGTCGACACCCAGGTAGGGTACTACAAGAGTGACGCCCTTAGCAAACGGCGCCCACACACGAAACTCTGCACCATCTGCATGGAGTGTTACGCCAAGTTTTTTCTTAAGCTGATGACTCATCTCGTGTACATTATGAAGCATAAGGAGTATAAAGGGAAGCAACTCTATTCACATCGCGGTAAGCGTGCCTGGTCATTCCACTAGACTTGCGCTATAATCAACAGTAATGAGCACCATAACCACCAATGATGTGCGGCATCTCGCACAGTTAAGTAACCTGCAACTTTCCGAAGATGAAATTGCCAATTTGCAGGTAGATCTAGAAAATATTTTGACGTATATTACTGAGCTATCGCAACTCGATACGACAGGTGTTGAGCCAACGTACCAGGTGACAGGCCTGACAAACGTTTGGCGCGATGATGTAGTGGAAGCAAGTACCGCGACACGTGAACACTTACTTACGCTCGCACCAGAACACGAACAACAGTCAGTAAAGGTACCTAAGGTTTTGTAATGAGTATAGCAACCATCGTTGATCAAGTATTGACGGGAACCTCAAGCGCACGCACCCAGGTTGAGCAAGCGCTAGCGCGTGCTGCACAGGCAGAACGTCACAACGCCCTGTTGGCACTCACCAAAGATCGCGCCCTAAAACGGGCAGATATGATTGATGCGGCTATAAAACGGGGTGAAAATCCGGGCATTTTAACAGGGGTGCCGTTTATCGTCAAAGATAATTATTTAGTACTGGGCGCACCTACCACTGCTGCAAGTAAAATCCTAGAGAATTTTACTTCGCCAGTCCAGGCAACAGCAGTTGAAAAACTTGAAGCAGCCGGAGCAATTTGTATCGGTAAGTCAAACTTAGATGCCTTTGCTCATGGCGGTAGCACAGAAAACTCTGCGTTTGGTGTAACAACCAATGCAGTTGATGCCACAAAGGTAGCTGGTGGTAGTAGTGGTGGGTCGGCTGTTGTGACGGCTCTCGATATCGTACCATTTGCACTCGGCAGCGATACCGGTGGTAGCATCCGCCAGCCAGCCAGCTTTAATGGTATTTATGGCATGAAGCCTACATATGGCATGGTGAGTCGATACGGCGTCGTGGCAATGGCTAGTAGCACAGACTGCATGGGATGTTTCACAAAGAGCGCTGCAGATGCGGAACTGGTACTCAGCGTGATGGCTGGTCAAGATGCTCATGACATGACAACGTTACCAGACTATTTCGCGCCATCGAGCAAGGTACCGACTAAGCTAAGGATCGGTGTGATTAGCGAAACAATGAGCGACAGCATTGATGCTGACGTAAAAGCAGTGACAAACAACTACATTGCACGGCTTGTAAAAGCTGGCCATACAGTTGAAGAAGTTTCGATGCCGCTCGCACCACTGGCGCTTGCGATGTACTACATCATTACTCCCGCTGAAGTGTCAAGCAACTTGGCCCGTTACGATGGTGTGCGGTATGGACGACGGGCTACAAATGTAGCGACGCTCGCAGAACTATATGGCCGTTCGCGCAACGAAGGATTTATGACAGAGAACAAGCGTCGTATTATGATTGGTAGCTACGTACTCAGTAGCGGTTTTTTTGATGCTTACTATGTACAGGCTCAAAAAGCGCGTACCCTGCTCATTCAGTCGTTTAATACTCTATTTAACACGTACGATATATTACTTACACCTACCGCTCCAACGCCAGCATTCGGAATAGGTGAGCATATTGCCGACCCAGTTGCCATGTATATGTCAGATGTAATGACCGTACCACCAAGTCTAGCGGGTATACCAGCGTTGAGCGTGCCAGCCGGCACCTCGCCCAGTGGGCTGCCAATCGGTGTGCAGTTGATTGGCCCAATGCGCTCAGATGCTCTAGTGTTGTCATTGGCAAAAAGCATGGGGTCTACGACATGATGAATAATGCAATGACGTTTTTTTTGCTACTCACAGTACTCGTAATTGCAGTTATTGGCGTTGTACTGCTCATGGTCAGTACGCGTCATACGTCTCGGTTAAATATTGCTAAGTATCAAACCAAGTGGCTAGAGATCGAAAACAGCTTACAAAAAGACAACCCTGCTACCTACCAAGTTGTGGTATTTGCCGCTGATAAGTTAGTCGATGCAGCCTTAAAAGAGCGTGGATTTCGTGGTACTACAATGGGTGAGCGCATGAAGGCTGCTGCTAAAGTCTGGAAAAACGCTAACCATGTGTGGAGCGCCCATAAACTGCGTAATCAGCTCGCACACGAAAGTGACGCGCAGGTAAGTTATGACACTGCACAGCGCGCACTTGTGGCGTTTAAACAAGCGCTAAAAGATTTGGGGGCAATATGACGCAAGTGACGCCTAATACGGTAACTCAAAAACAGCTTGACCAATACGAAATGACAATTGGTATTGAATGCCACGTACAGTTAGCGACAGCAACTAAGTTGTTTAGTCCTGCTGACAACGACGCGCGCGATAAAGGACCAAATGCCGTGGTACACCCAATTGACTATGGTTTGCCAGGTATGTTGCCGGTTCTAAACCGTAAAGCGGTCGACCTTGCAATTCGCGCGGGTAAGGCGCTTAACGCCACTGTCGCTCGCACGAGTCGGTTCGACCGCAAACACTATTTTTACCCTGACCTTCCAAAAGGCTACCAAACAACCCAGATGTACGAACCAATCATAGGTTGCGGCTATATCGATGTGCCACTTGAAAACACAACACACACGCGAGTTCGAATACATCATGCCCATATGGAAGAAGATGCCGGTAAGCTGACGCATTTCGACAATCACAGTTTGGTTGACTTAAACCGTGCAGGTACGCCGCTTATTGAGATTGTAAGTGAACCGGACATTCATAGTGCGGCTGAAGCGAAGGCGTACGCAACCGAATTACACCACTTAATGACCTATGCTGGTGTAACACACGGCGACCTGTATCACGGCAATATGCGTTTTGATGTTAATATTAGTGTTGCTAAAAAAGGTAGCCCTACTCTTGGTACAAGGGCTGAAGTAAAGAATCTCAACAGTTTTCGCAGTGTTGAAAGGGCAGCAGATTATGAGTTTAGGCGCCAAGTTGCGCAGCTTGAAAACGGTGAACGTGTTGTGCAGGAAACTCGTGGATGGAGCGACGATACACAGGTAACTACCAGCCAGCGAAGTAAAGAAGATGCACAAGATTATCGTTACATGCCTGATGCTGACATTCCGCCAATCGTACTTACAAATGAAGAGATCGCCGCAATTCAAGCCGAAGTACCAACGTTACCACCAGAATATCGCCAGCAGTGGCACAGTATAGGCATGGATGTTTCTGTAGTCAATTCACTACTAGCTGACCAGCGTTTTGCAAAAATGGTAACAGCCATACAGGCAAGTAGTGGTGACGCCGTAGCGCGTAAAGTCGCTCATTGGTTAAGCAGCTGTGTAAACGCGCATAGCGATAACGAGCTGCAAGCACCAGAGGTGCTATTGCCATCCCAGACTGATTTAGTTGAGCTTGCCCAGATGTCAGAACAGGCCGAGCTGAGCAGTAGTGCAGCAAAAGATGTGTTCAATGAGCTACTTGGTGGCGCAACAGGTCCGCGAGCGATTGCCCAGCAAAAAAACCTCATTCAGGTAAGTGACGAAGCAGCGATCGCTGCGATTGTTGACGATGTATTAGCAGATCCTGCGAGTAACGCGAGCATCGCTGACATTAAAGCTGGTAAAGACAAGGCGATTGGCTTTTTGGTTGGCCAGGTTATGAAAAAATCTGCCGGTAAAGCTAACCCAGCATTGGCACAGAAGTTAATTCGAGAACGGCTATAGGCATGAGTAGCAAGGCTCTCGTGTTGGTTGTGGTACAGGGCGCGCCAGCAGTAGGCAAAACAACCTTAGTTGAACGGCTTCGCGCTCATTACAAAATAGGCGTTGTTGCAAAAGATGCCTTAAAGGAGTTGCTTTACGATACAGTTGGGTTCCCGGCCGACCGAGAGCAGTCGAGAGTGTATGGTTCGGCGGCAATGCATGGGTTATATGCGATTTCTCGGCAATTACTTGAAGCTGGCATTAGTCATATTCTTGAGTCAGCTTATAAACCGGAACTTGCTAATCGTGACATAGCCACACTCACAAACGGCCTGCCGGTTACAGTTGTGCAACTGTATTGTTATACCACGCCCGAAACTCAGTTGCAGCGCTATAACACTCGTCTGCAAAATAATAGTCGGCACCCAGGCCATCCTGACAGTCCACGCAAAGTCGCTCATGACTTTACAGTATATGCATCGGAGTATGCGCCACTTGATATTGCTCACACAATTCGCGTTGACACGACACAGTTTGGCGATAGTGAATTTGCTAGTTTATGTCAGACATTAGAAACTGCAACAGGAGGGAGTCTTCATGGTATCAAAACGACCAACTAAAGCAATTATTGCTGCCGCAGGGTTTGGCACGCGTTTTTTGCCGCAAACAAAAGCTATGCCTAAAGAAATGCTGCCAATTGTCGATAAGCCCGTGATTCAATATTTGGTTGAGGACTTAGTGAAAGCGGGGATACGCGATATCATTATTGTTGGTTCTAGCACTAAACGCGCCATTGAAGATCATTTTGACGAACCGAGCGCTGACTTAGTTGCTAACTTGCAGGCTGGCGGAACAAAAAAGAAACCATTTTTAGACAACGTGTTCGAGATCGCGAATATGGCTAATTTTGTGTACTTACGCCAAAAAGGTCCGTACGGCAACGCTACACCGCTTGCGTGTGCGCGGCATCTAATCGACGATGATGAGCCATTTGTCTACCTATTTGCGGACGATATTGTGGTGTCAACTCCCAACACATTTACACAGCTAATTGACAAATTTATGCAGCACAAAGGGAGCGTACTCAACTCAATTCGTGTGACTACCGATAAAGAATACGAAAGCTACGGCATATTTGGTGGTAAAGAAGTCGAGCCGGGCGTGCTGCATATCGCGAGTATTATCGAAAAACCAGGCCGAGCTGCCGCGCCGTCTGACTACGCTCATGTCAGTAGTTTTGTGTTTGAGCCAACTATTCTTGAATATATTGATCATGGCCTAGAACACCTAAAAGAGGGCCAGGAATTCTATGTGTCTGATAGTTTAATTGCACCTATGATTGCTGACGGTCATCACTTTTATGGAGTAACACCGCATAATAGTAGGCGATATGACACAGGTGACAAACTTGACTATTTAAAAACGGTGATCGATTTTTCCTTGGAGCGGGACGACTTAGGTGAGGGCATGAAAGCCTATATAATCGCCAAAGCCAAAGAACTAGAAAATCGGTAACACAGCACCCGGCTCATGTGAACAATTTCACAAAAGGTAGGCGCGACTAATGCTATACTATATATAGCACTACAGTTTGGTAGGGCGTAACAACAAAGGAGCTATCATTCTATGGAATGGGCAATGGTCTTGGTTATCATATTGTCAGTATTCTTAGCGCTATTTTTGGCCCTGGCCATTACGCTAGTTGTGCTGCTTATTAAGGTAACTCGGCAGATTAAATCTGTCACTAGCACCGCTGAACGCACTGCGCTCAAATTTGAGAGCGCCGCAAGTAATGCCGCGATGTTTACGTCGCCAGTTGCGTTAGCAAAAATAGTTAAATCATTTATTAACGATCGTAAAAAATAAGGAGGAATAGGTATATGGGTAAAAGTAAATTTGCACTTGGCGCGGTAATCGGTGCTGTGGCTGGTGTTGTAGCGGGTATGTTGACCGCACCAAAATCAGGTAAAGAAACCCGTGCTGACTTAAAGTCAAAAGCAGATGAACTAAAAGCTGAAGCTGACAAAAAAGCTGCTGAAGTAAAAAAACAAGGCGAAAAAGTCTACGGCCAAACACGCAAGCAAGTTGAAAACGCTGTAAAAGATGGCAAGAAAACAGTCGAAGACTACCGTAACCGTGCCGAACGTGCGGTTGAAAGCGCTAAGTCTGAACTTAAAGACGATGGCAAAGCAAAAGGGTAACTAGCTATTTTGCATCTACATAAAACAGCCCGCACTGGTTGCGGGCTGTTTTAGTAACTCGCGCAGTAATTAAGTGCTATGATACGTACATAAGCAAAGGAGCAGTCAATGAAACGAAACTTTTGGACAAAGTTAAAAAAACAAATTACGACCGATAATGAGCGTGGCGCACGTCAAGCAGTACTCGAAGAGCTGTTTAACGACTTTAATCGCAACCGTTTTACTATATATAAGTTTAACTTTTTCAGAGGTATTTTTTTTGGCTTTGGGTCGGTACTTGGTGGTACGGTATTAGTAGCATTAGTAGTGTGGCTGCTTAATGTGACGGGGCAGTTAATACCGGGCGTGGCCGGATTTGTTCAGGGTGTTGTTGACGTGATGCAAAAAACTGTCAAATAACCATAATATTTGCTTTTCACGACCAGTCACAACAACTGCTAAGTACGCTATAATAGGATGGAGTGATGGGGGTTAAAGCAGAAAATCATCAAGACAATATTTCACTTGCGCCAAGTGATTTTGTTCATTTGCATAACCATACACACCACTCACTACTAGACGGCTTAACAAAGATACCGGCGCTGGTTGAAAAAGTTAAAGAATTTGGCATGCAGGCGACAGCAGTTACCGACCATGGCACAATGAGCGGTATTTTAGAGTTTTATAAGGCGGCTGTAGACGGCGAAATTAAACCCATACTTGGTATTGAAGCCTATATTGCAGCCCGGAGTCGTCATGATCGTGATGCGACAAAAGACAAAGCCCGCTATCACTTGACGCTTCTTGCCAAAAACAACGCAGGCTACCAAAACTTAATGAAGCTAACGACGCTTGCTAACCTTGAAGGCATGTACTATAAGCCACGCATGGATCACGAATTATTAGAGCGTTATAACGAAGGTGTTATTGTGCTGAGTGGCTGCGCAAGCAGCGAGCTTGGTGAAAACTTAAAAGCCGACAACTACGACGAAGCAAAACGAATCGCTACCTGGTATCAATCGGTGTTTGATGATCGATACTATTTAGAGTTGCAGGATCACGGTCATCCAGACGCTCCCTACACCTGGGATGTACAACAAAAAATTAACACTGGGCTGTTAAAACTTGCCAAGGAACTTTCAATCCCGACTGTTATTACATGTGATGGCCATTATTTAACTCACGATGATCAAGAGGCCCATGAAATTTTACTGTGTGTGGGTACTGGTTCATTTTTAAGCGATGACAAGCGTATGAGCTTAAAAGAGTTTGAGCTACATGTGACCGACCCTAAAGACATTATTTCGCGGTGGGGGAGTACTCACCCTGAAGCTATTTTAAATACCAAAAAAATTGCCGACAGCTGTAACGTGAACATTGAGCTTGGTAAGATTTTAATACCAAAGTTTCCTGTGCCAAAGGGTGAAACTGAAGCGTCGCATTTAGAGCGGTTAGTATACACTGGCCTTGCTGTTCGGTATAGTGGCCTAACTGTAGATAACGCTTCTGCGCTCTCGGTGGTAGACATTAAAGCCATGCTTACACAAGAAATTAATGAGCGAGTAGAAATGGAATTTGAAGTCGTAAATCGCATGGGTTATAACGGATATTTTCTGATTGTGCAAGATTTTATTAACTGGGGTAAGAGTAAGGGTATTATTTTTGGCCCAGGCCGCGGAAGCGCTGCTGGTAGTATTATTGCGTATGCGGTTAACATCACGGATCTCGACCCATTAAAATACGACTTACTTTTTGAACGTTTTTTGAACCCAGACCGCATTAGTATGCCCGATATCGACATTGACATACAAGATACTCGTCGTGATGAAGTGATTGCGTATTGTGCCGAAAAATATGGTGAAGCAAGAGTAGCTAACATTGTTACCTTTGGAAAAATGGCAGCGCGAGCGGCAGTCCGTGACGTAGCGCGGGTGCTAGAAGTACCGTATGCTGAATCAGACCGTTTAAGCAAGATGATACCGCCGCCAGTCCAGGGCAGGCATATTCCACTGAGTGTAAGCATAAAAGAAGACAACGACTTGCGGCGCGAGTACCAAGAAAACCCCACTGCAAAACGGGTATTTGATTTTGCGGTACGACTAGAAGGGACTATTCGTAGCCATGGCGTACACGCTGCGGGTGTAGTGATTGCGCCGGATGATATTGTAAATTATGTACCGCTCGAAATGGCTCAAAAAGGCGTAGTCGCCACACAGTATCCAATGGTGCCGGTTGAAGAACTCGGGTTGCTCAAAATGGACTTTTTAGGCCTCAGTAACTTAACAATTATCAAAAACACACTGCGTATTATCAAAAAAGTGTATGGTAAAACTATTGACCTAAGTACCATTCCACTTGACGATAGTGCAACATACGAATTATTCCAGCGCGGTGATACAACGGGCGTTTTTCAGCTTGAAAGTGCCGGCATGAAGCGTTATCTGCGCGAATTAAAACCGAGTGTCTTTGATGACATTATTGCAATGGTAGCACTGTATCGTCCTGGGCCAATGCAGTTTATCGATAGTTTTATTAAGCGTAAGCATGGTGAAGAAAAAATTACCTATTTGCACCCCGGGCTTGCCGAATCACTTAAAAGTACCTACGGCATTTTAGTCTACCAAGAACAGTTTATGCAGATTAGCAAAGAGTGGTGTGGGTTTACAGGTGGGCAGGCGGACACATTGCGTAAGGCTGTTGGCAAAAAGAAGATGGACTTAATGCTAAAAATTAAACCAGATTTTGTTGAAGGAGCGGTTACGTTTGGTGGCGCGCCTAAAGAAGTCGCTGAACTGTTTTGGGACCAATTAGTTGAATTTGCGAACTACTGTTTTAACAAGGCACACGCGGCGTGCTATGGTTTGATTGCGTATTGGACAGCCCATCTTAAAGCCCATTATCCTGATGCGTTTATGGCTGCTCTTATGACAAGTGACCAAGATGACATCGATCGCTTGGCAATTGAAATTACTGAGTGCAAGCATATGGGGCTAAAAGTGCTTAATCCAGACGTGAATGAGTCGTTTGTGGAGTTTGCGGTGGTACCCGGTAAGCAGCAGATTCGTTTTGGTATGGCGGCGGTAAAGGGTGTTGGGGTGGCGGCAGTAGAAGAAATCTTGCGCGCTCGCAGTGAAGGTAAGTTTACCAGTATTGAGGATTTTGCAAAACGTGTTAGTACGAGTAAAGTGAATAAAAAAGCCTGGGAAGCCCTTATAAAAACTGGCGGCTTCGACGAGTTTGGGAAGCGAAGCGACCTGCTGTATAATCTTGAAGATATTTTAGCATTTGCCAGTAAGCTGCAAAAAGAAGCATTAAGTGGTCAGATTGATTTATTTGGCGATTTAGGCACGGGCAGTGGACTTGCGCCAACTATTGAACTAAAGCAAGCGCCTGCGCAGTATACCGAAAAGGAACAATTAATGTGGGAGCGCGAACTGCTTGGGCTGTATATTAGTGCCCATCCGCTTGATAATTACGACGCATTTTTTGAAGAACAAACAATTCCACTCCACAGCATTAGTCCACACATTGATGGCCAGGCAGTGACAGTTGGTGGGCTAGTAACAACACTCAGGACGATCGTCACAAAAAACGGAAGCAAAATGGCATTTGTTGGTATTGAAGACAAAACCAGCGAGCTGGAAGTGATCGTGTTCCCTAAACTATACGAACAGCTGGGGGATAATTTGCGCCAAGATGTGGTAGTAAAAGTAAGTGGTAAAGTGAACGCGCGAGACCGAGATGGCAATGCCTCGAGTGATGCCAAACTGATCGCCGATGAAGTAGCGGTTGTAACCGATCGTGAACTCAATGAATACGAAAGCCACGGTAGAAAGATGGTAGCGCCAAATGGTAAGGCGGTTGTGAAAGGCAAGCGTACATTTGCTGCTAAAAAAACTGGCAACCTAACAGCTAAAATGCCAGAGCCAGTAGTAGTCGAAGCGGTGCGCATCAAAACGTTGTATGTGCAGATCGATAATCCTGATGATCATAAGGCCCTCTTGGCCTTTAAGCAAGCTTGCACATTATACCCTGGCCAGTCTGATATCATTATGGTACTTGGTTCAGATAAGGCTTCAGCCATACGTATGCCGTTTCGTGTTGACCTTGAAGACGATCTATTAAATCGATTGCAAAATATTCTAGGTGCAGAGGCTGTGGTTGTTAAGTAGGGTTAGCGCATAGTGAGAGCATAGAGTGCAATACCAGCTGCTACCGATACATTAAACGACTCTTTTTTACCGTTCATGGGTATTTCAAGGATAGTATGACACTTTGTAAGATACTCAGGTGGTATGCCATTGACTTCTTCGCCCAGTAGAAGCGCAAGCCGTTGTGGTGGCGTGAAGCTGTTGATAGGTATTGAACGCGGATGCTGTTCGAGTGCAACTATCAAGTAACCCGCTAATTCTGGGCACGCTAGATCTAGCGTTTTGTAGTGCATAAAAGGAACCATTGTTTCTGCTCCAAGGGCAGTTTTATGAATCTGGCGAGTGGTTTTTTCGGCTTCATGGGGCAGGCGGCCGGCTACCGGGTCGGGTTTATTAACAAACGGTACAGGTGTATATCCGCTCAAAATTAACTGTTTTACACCAAATCCTTCACACGTACGAAAAATACTGCCAACATTATGGGTAGAGCGAATATTATGAGCGATAACAATGATTTCGGGCATTCATTCTATTATGGCTTTGTTTGATGAAAGAAACAAACTAATCCTTGCTTTTCTTTCAAAAAAAAGTAACAAAGTTGCCTACTTTTATCCAAAAGTAGCAAAACAGTTCTTGTGTTCCCTAGCAAAGAACCGAACATAACTTGGGATGCCCACCCCAAGTCAAGAACCATCTCACCTTCTGTTTGATCGCTATGAAGCTTCTTTCGGTTGGTCTGCCGTAACCAATCAAGTTACAGACTGCGGGCAGGTTTTCGCAAACTTATTCTAAATAGCAGCCTCACTGCTTCTTGGGTTCGTAGGTTCCCAAGACCCATTTAGCTGTGCAATTACATTGCAATTGCATCTCGCTATGCGAGAGAATATTGCGGCTTTGCCGCTTAGAATAACTGGGGTTTGGGGTAATCTGCAGTTTCCGAAGTGTCGAGTGGGAGACTTTCCTTGCTAGCCGAGGACTGTCTGAGCCCGACAGTGGCGCCTGTCGGCGCGAGTTCCGCAGGCTACAAAGAAAGATGAGCGCGAAACACATCGCGAGACGAAGCCTACCCCAAGCTTTTCGCTTCGTTTTGCGCCAAAAGGAAGGCGTCTGCTTCTCCGCAAAGAGAAGAAGATTTGTTTTTTTGAGTTAGAGATGACAGCTACTTGTTCTCAGCAAGTTCACGCAAAGCCATATTAACATAGAACCCTGAGGCACCAGTAATGCCTCGAATTACCTTTGCTCGGTCTACCGGAGCGACATCTGGATTTGCTGCAATTTCGGTTGTTGTTTCGTAAAGCTGGCGTAGGCGCTTCATCGCATCTTCTTGTGAATATAAAATTTTAACCATACCTATACTGTACCAAACAGAATCAACTACTAAAACCACAAGCAATTTGTTACACTAAATACAATGAAAGAAGAAGAAATCCAGCAGCGACGGCGTGATCAAGATGAAGCGTCGACTGCGCAACGCGCAGGAATCTTAGGGCTGGAGTATTTGGATACGCGGCCGATTGAACAAGATTTGCCGCTTGCTATGAACGTCATCGATGTAGCGAAAATGCACAGTGACCGCATGGTGCCGCTTGTCAAGGGTGGCAGCGACAGTATGACGCAAATTGGCATCACGACTGGGACGCCGCAGTCGGTAATAACTGCCATGACGAGTGAGTACGGCGAGCGCGGCGAGACAATCCAGTTTCTGCTCATTAGCATGAGCGGCTATAAGGTATTGCTCAATCGCTATGACCCGCCTGTAAAAGCAGTATACGATGACATTCAAATTGCTAAAGAAGGTGACAGTAACACCATTACTCAGGTGAGTAAAACCCTGAATGCCGTCAGTAGCGAAGAAGTGTTTGATTTTATTATTGATCAGGCCGATAAGCTTGCTGCGAGCGACATTCACATCGAAAATGAGCGTGAAAATATTCGCATTCGTATGCGCGTTGATGGTGCCTTACACCCGGTGGCCCACCTTGGCCGCGACAAATACCGTGTTATTATGGGTGAACTTGCTAGCCGAGCAGGCATTAGTAGCGCTGCGGTGGCGAGCCAGTCGGGCCATATGCAAAAAGAAATTACCCGCGACGGCACAACGCACCTATTAAACCTACGTGTCGAAACGGTGCCAACTCTCTACGGGCAAGACGCAGTCCTACGATTATTCAATTTCGACGAAAGTTTACTTAATCTTGACCTACTTGGCATTCCTGAAAAGCAGCGGCATGAAATTAATGAAGTAGTAAGTCACCCACGGGGATTGGTTCTGATGGTTGGGCCTACTGGTAGTGGCAAGTCAACCACGCTGTATAGCCTATTAAACGCGTTAAACACCCCCGACCGAAAAGTGCTCACACTTGAAGACCCGATTGAATACAGTTTAACCGGCATTTCGCAGATTCCAATCAATACCACTAGCGGCCAAAGCTTTGCCGACGCGCTACGCAGCGTGCTGCGGCTCGACCCGGATGTAGTGATGGTGGGTGAGATTCGCGACAGCGACACGGCTCGTACGGCAATTCAAGCATCAATTACGGGCCACCTGGTGCTTAGTAGCTTTCACGCAAATAGCACGAGTACGGCATTTAGTCGTATGATCGATATGATTGGCGTAAACCCAATTTTTAGTAGTGCGATTCGCTTAGTAATTGCTCAACGGCTTGTGCGCCGACTAGTTGACGACACAAAAGAAGAATATGAACCAGACGAAGCCACACGCAATTACGTGAAGCAGGTGTTGCAAGGTATTCCAGAAGATACGCCGCACCCGAACCTCGATACGTTTAAACTGTGGCGGCCTGTGCCAAGTGAAGATGCACCGTTTGGCTATAAGGGGCGTGTGGTTATTATGGAGCAGCTGATTGTTACTGAAGCAATCCAAAAGTTTATACGCGGTGACATTGAAGACGTACAACCCGATATGGTAGAAAAAACTGCTAAGCGTGAAGGTATGTTGACACTTGAGCAAGTAGGCGTATTAGCGGCGCTGCGTGGTGAAACAACGCTCGACGAAGTCGGACGAGTTATTTAAACGGCTTATAAAAGCGACTAGTTGTAATATTAGTTTCTCCCACCACTTTATTCTTTATTACTGTATCACAGCAGCAATTGTCGGTACCAGCATGGGGTTGAATACACTTGGAATCACTTCATCGGCTGTAGGGTTTTCAACCAAACTTGCAATCGCGTTGGCAGCGGCAATTTTATGCTCGTCGGTAATCTTCTTTACGCCGTTATCGAGCGCACCACGGAATATGCCCGGAAACGCAATCGCATTGTTCACTTGGTTCGGAAAGTCGCTACGGCCAGTGGCAACGACCGCTGCGCCTGCACTTTTAGCAAGGTCGGGCATGATTTCGGGCGTAGGGTTGGCCAGAGCAAAAATAATTGGCTGACTGGCCATTTTTTTGACCATTTCTGGAGTGAGTAGCCCCGGCATACTGACACCTATGAATATGTCAGCACCAGTTATAGCGTCGTCGAGTGTACCGCTGTGGCTGGCGTCAATATATTGAAGAAGCGCTGTTTTTTCGCTATTTAAATCGGTGCGAGTATTGCCAATAATACCTTTGCTGTCTACTGCTACAATGTGCTTGGCGCCATATAGATTGAGCAGTTTCATAATTGCTGTACCGGCCGCACCGGCCCCAATTGTAACGATTTTACAGTGAGAAAGTGTTTTGCCGGTTACCTTCATGGCATTTATTAGCCCCGCAAGTGTTACGACCGCTGTACCATGCTGATCGTCATGAAACACAGGAATAGCACATTCGGCCTTAAGGCGTTCCTCGATTTCAAAGCACTGAGGAGCGGCGATGTCTTCAAGATTGATTGCCCCAAAGCTCGGTGCAATAGCTTTTACGGTAGCTACAATTTCGTCTGGTGTATGGACGTCTAAAATAATCGGTATGCTATCAATACCAGCAAAATGCTTAAACAGCAAGGCTTTACCTTCCATTACTGGCATACTGGCTTTCGGCCCGATATTCCCCAAACCTAACACAGCCGAGCCGTCACTAATGACCGCTACAAGGTTGTTTGTCCAGGTATAGGTGCCAAGTAATGATGTATCGTTTGCGATAGCGCGGCTGACTTCAGCAACACCTGGTGTGTAATAGGCGCTTAATTTTTCGCGGGTGAGTACACTCGTATCGCGAAGCGAGGTGGTTATTTTTCCCTTATACTGGGCGTGAAGGTCGAGTGCGAGTTCATTGTAATCCATATAGAATAGTATAAACTATTGACGACTGGCAAACTTATGATATGATACTTAATAAGTAACCAGTGAGCGGTCAGTGCCGCGTTCATTCGCGCAATTCGCTCTTCTCAATAGCGCGAGTGCATTGGTTGCCAGGTGGCTAGTGTTCGTGTTGCGTGAGGGCCTGGAAACCCTTTCGTAATCACGGCACTAGCCACCGTTTAAACCTTTCAAGATCATATAATCTGTGCTATAGTATATAGTTGAATTGTAATAATAACGTAATAAGCGAGTAACAGATGAGTTTTGCATTAATCCAAAAAGTTAACGATGAGCAAAAAAAAGCACAAGTTGTTGATGTGCGCAGCGGTGATACCGTGCGTGTTCACCAAAAAATTAAAGAAGGTAGCAAAGAGCGAATCCAGATGTTTGAAGGCGTGGTGATTCGTACTGACAATAAAGGTCAGCACACCAGCCGTATGACAGTGCGCAAGATTGCGAGTGGCGTGGGTGTAGAAAAAAGCTTTTTACTAAACAGCCCTTTGGTTGAAAAAGTCGAAATCGTGCGCCGGAGCAAGGTGCGCCGAAACTTCTTAAGCTACTTGCGTGAACGGAGTGGTAAGGGCGCTCGCCTGACGGCAGTGCAGTTCGACCGTGAAGCGGTCAATGCCGTACGTGACGAGCATGCCGAAGCCGAAGAAGCCCGCATTAAAGAGCAAAAAGCTCAAGAAGCCGAAGAAAAAGCCGCTGCAAAGCGTGCTGCCGAAGCTGAACTTGAAGCGAAAGCTGCTGAAGTTGAAGCCCGACACGCTGCCTAAAATAATTATTATATTGTCGTAAAAGACGATCGCCCCGCGTTTCCTGTAATCGGAAAAGCGGGGCGCCGTTGTTTTTGCCCGTTTTTGTCGCTAGAAGTCTTCGTACGGCCTGTCTTCTTCTGCGACAGTGGGCGGGCAGTACCCGAGTACTTCCGGCAAGGGGTAGTCACGGTGAAACCGCTTGCCTTTTTCGCCATCACGCGTGGTGATGGCGCGCAGTGCCGCATCGACACCCACCTTTTTTAGGTGAGCAATCATTGCGGCTGCCGACTGAACGGGTACTTCTCTTGCGCGAACAGTGCGACTGACGAAACCGATCACCAGGTCCACGCGATTGCGCTGTTTGTACCAAATCTCAATATATTCGGGCAGCTCACAGTCGTTCGTCAGAAACCTTTGGAGGTATCTGTTGAAGTAAGGCCCGTAGATGACGGTAGTGGCCATAGTGGCTCCTAGTGTGCAGTGTTTGAATTGGGCAAGAACAACAATAATATTATAGCAAAATAATTACAATTAGTCAACCTTGCCCACTGTTCAGCTACAATAGAACTATGATACTTGGTATTGATGAAGTTGGCCGTGGCCCCTGGGCTGGGCCACTGGTAGTTGGCGCGGTAGTGCTTGGTGGTGTTGCACTTCCTGGGCTTACCGACAGTAAAAAAGTAACAAAAAAGCAGCGCGAACAGCTGACTCCAATGATTCACGAGCAGGCACAGGCAGTAGCACTGGGCTGGGTTTCGGCCAATGAACTAGATACTATAGGTATGAGCGCCGCTTTGCAATTAGCCACCCGTCGAGCGGTTGAACAGATCACCGTACCGTATCATGAAATAATTATTGACGGTACTGTAAATTTTCTTGTTGGTACAGCGCTAGAAAAATATGTTACAACACTGCCAAAAGCCGATGCGCTAGTGCCAAGTGTTTCAGCGGCGTCAATAGTCGCGAAGGTTGCTCGTGATGCATATATGGCCGAACAAGACAACGTGTATAGTGGCTATGGCTTTACACAACATGCGGGGTATGGGGTAGCAAAGCATCGCGCGGCGATCGAACGGCATGGTGTAACGCCACTGCATCGTTTAAGTTTTGCGCCACTACAAAAATATGCAGCGCCAGTAGCTAGTGTAGTAACAGTACGTGCGCAAAAAGAGGTAAATGCGCGTCAAACAAGCCGAGTGATTGGCAATAATAGTGAAGCAGTTGCTGCAACGTATTTACAGCATCACGGCCACGTAGTGATTGAACGCAACTGGAAAACAAAGTATTGCGAGATCGATATTATTTCGCAAAAAGGTGACACAATATATTTTACTGAAGTAAAACATCGTAACACGAACAGTGCGGGCGATGGGCTAGCGGCGATTACACCCACAAAATTACGCAAAATGAAGTTTGCCGCTGAGCTATACGCCAGCCGATTACCGCAGGCATATAATTTGCGCCTCAGTGTCATCGCAACAACTGGCAGTAGCGCAACCGTACAAAACCATCTACATATTGGCTAGGCGTGTTGCGACAGCAGGCGAATCGCGCTCAATAAGTTCAATACGTCCTTCAAGATCCCGTATGCCCATATCGATAGTGCGAGTAAGCGCTGGGTTGGCTTTATGAGCTGCAAAAAATTCACGGTACTCACTAAGCTGCGCTGGGGTAGTAAGCGTGGCGGCAGCATACCTAGGATAGTAGTCACAGCTTTTATCGCTCCCAAAGGTAGTTTCGATCCACTGCCAGTGATTTTGTAACCATTCCCATGTAGCTTGCCGGCTCTCGGTATTACGCAGCAGTGCAATAAACCAATGCAAATGATCTTGGGTGCGAATAACTGATGTGTTAGTTAGTAGCGTGCGTAGTTTGCCGAGTTCTTTTTTATTGCGGGTTGACGTGAGTGCAGCAGCAACATCACTCTTTAGATCAACCGAAACAGTTTGTTGGTAGTCTTCTAGTAAGTTATCAATAATCTGGCGGTCTTTGCTGTGGCGAACCGCCGCGCTCATAATTAACCCACGAAGCTCTGGATCGAGCGCCGTATAGGGAGCGGCGTTATAGCGACGCAGTGCCTCGGCAATAACCGCAGGTTGTTCGCTATATAGCATGCAGCCAAGTATGGTAGCCCGAAGTTTCGTGTCATCTTCTGATTCTGTGGCCGTACTATCCCAGCCGAGCCTCACGTACTGTGGGTGCGCTAATGTACCAATAAAGTTGCGCAGTTGTTTTTCGGCTTGCCTATTGGTTTCAACGAACTTTTTCAGCTCACCAATAGCCAGTGCCATCATGCCCCATACTTTTTCATTTTGCTCATTGCTATACGCAATAAGCACATCAAGTAAGTCTGCACTATTCATCATGCCACCCCTGGCTAGAAGTGTTTGTTCATGTAAAAATTGCATACGTTGAAGGACTGGCATGGTGCCATTAGTGATTTCAATAAGTAACCGGCTGCGCAGCGTTTGGTCGTAGTGCGTAATAAAATGCGCGCTGTCATGGTAGTTTAGTTGCAGTGTTGCCTGGGGGTCGGTCAGTGAAACAGTAATCGATTTTTTATCGAGTACAAGCGGCACTTCGGGCAAAGTAGCCCCGAGCGGAATCGGCCACAATTGATTATTTGGTTTGTGAGGGCCAATAAAGAACTGCTGCTGTGTGAGTGTCAGCTTATTTCCGTTAACACGTGCCAAAACTACAGGGTAACCGCTTTGGCTAATCCAGGTATTCATGAGTGTGCCGACTGGTTTTTTACTAGCCTTTGACATTTCAGCGTAAAGGTCATCGCCAGTGGTGCTGCCATATTGATGAAGTGTGAAGTAGTGTTTCAGTGCTGTGCGAAATGCGCTTTCACCAACATATTGCTGCATCATTCGCAGTAATCGCCCGCCTTTTGCATAAACAATTGAAGCGTCAAATAGTGTGCTAATTTCGTCTGGGTGTTTTACGTCAGTTTGGACTGATTGGACCCCGTCGATCGCATCACGTCGTAAGGCTAAGACCGCTTCCTGGCTTGAAAACTCTAACCATTCTTCCCATTCTGGATGTAGCGCATCTACCGCAACATATTCCATAATTGTTGCAAAGCTCTCATTAAGCCACAAGTTGTCCCACCACTTCATAGTGACTAAATTACCAAACCACTGGTGGCTTAATTCGTGCGCAATCACCGTTGCAATATATTGTTTGCTGCTAATACTGGTAGTGGCAGGGTCGGCTAAAAGGGCTGTTTCGCGGTAGGTAATAAGCCCCCAGTTTTCCATAGCACCACTACTAAAGTCTGGTACAGCGACGTGGTCAGATTTAGGTAGCGGATACGGTACATCAAAATATTCGTCAAAAAATTCAATGGTGCGCACGGCGTGATCGAGGGCAAATTGTAGGCTCTCAATTGGTTGGGCAGGTGTAGACCACACTGCCACGTCTACGCCACTTTTTGTTTTGGCGCGTACCGATTGTAGCTCGCCAACGATAAATGCCAGTAAATAGGTACTCATGCGTGGCGTGGTAGCAAATTGTACTGTTTGGCCGCTGCAAGATTCGCGGCGTTTTTTGACAGGCATATTGCTCAGCACGGTATCGCCGACATCTGTTTTTATTGTGAGGTTGAACGTTGCTTTAGCTTCAGGTTCGTCAACACAAGGCAGTACTTCACGTGCGTGGTGGCTTTCAAATTGAGTCATGAGTAGTTCTTTTTTGATACCTTTGTGCGTGAAGTGGCATGGGTATAGACCGTGTAAATGATCAGTAATCTGGCCACTATAATGAATTACCACTGTGTACACACCTGCCTGCAGGTTGGGCGCAGTCAGTGAAAGCTCATCGTTTATTCCCATATTCCAGCTGGCTTCCACGCCGTTTATAGTGGCGCTCGTTACCTCAAGGCCTTTAGTGTGCAATATAATGCGACCGTGTTTACTTTCACCAGTCACCGCCACCTCACCCTTAAATGAACGGTTGATTCGATTGATCTGTAAATAAACATCGTAGGTTTCGGGTATAAATTCGGTAATAAGTCGAGAAACTGTTTGCATATATCTAGTATATCAGAGGTATAATAAACCTCATGAATCTGCAAAAACGTCGAGCTTTAGGATTGTTATGTGTGGCGCTGGCTATAGTTGTGTATGCGCTGCAGTATCAGGCTGTGCAGTTACCGCAGCCTGTTCCCGCACCTTTACCGTCACCGACTGCCATCAAGCCGTCGGAAGCTTCTGTAGTAAACGAACCGCCAGCACTAGCTCGTGAAGAGCTAGAAAAACTCGCGGTAAAAGGCAGAGCGCCTAAAACCGGATATGTGCGCGCAAAGTTTGGTGACGGCTGGCTGCTCATGGGCAACTGTGACACGCGTAATATTATTTTGCGCCGAGATTTGAGCGGGGTAGTAGTGGGGAGTGGATGCAAGGTGATGAGTGGCGTGCTGGCTGACCCATACACGGGGAGTACAGTAACGTTTATGCGTGGTACAGACACTAGCGACGATGTGCAGATTGACCACGTGGTAGCGCTGAGTAATGCCTGGCAAACTGGTGCGCAATTACTGCCGCCCGATCGCCTGATAGAATTTGCCAACGATCCATTAGAACTACTAGCGGTTGATGGTAATGCTAATCAGGCCAAAGGTGACGGTGATGCCGCGACATGGTTGCCGGCTAATAAAGGGTTTCGTTGCCAATATGTCGCGCGGCAAATTGCGGTAAAAGTAAAATATAGCCTGTGGGTAACAGCAGCTGAAAAATCTGCCATGCAACATGTGCTGGCGAGCTGCCCTGAGCAGCGGTTGCCAGCAGCAAGTAATTGACGGTTGCGTGGGTTACAGTTTTTTAAAACATACGGTATACTACCTAGCGAATGAATACATTCTTTAAAACACCAAGAAAAAGGACAAGTCAGCCGCAAACCTACGTGTACGAAACATTGGCAGGTTTGTTTGTTATGGTGTTGATAGTGAGTAATATTGCGAGTATTAAAATGGTGGCGGTCGGACCGTTAGTGTTTGATGCTGGTACGATACTTTTTCCGCTAGCCTATATTGTTGGTGATGTTGTGACAGAGGTATATGGCTTTCGCAAGATGCGTCGCTTGCTGTATGTGGGCATTGGTATGCTTGTATTAACCGCAGTGACATTTTGGGTAGTTGGTTTGCTGCCCGCACAGTCAGACTGGCATGGTCAAGGTGCATACGACGCGGTGTTGGGTGTGGTATGGCGTATTGTAGGCGCTAGCATCGCTGCTATTTTTGTGGGTGAACTTATGAATGCCTATGTGCTTGCGGTGCTTAAAATTAAAACAAAAGGCAAGTTGTTGTGGCATCGGTTGGTCGGCAGTTCTGCTGTGGGCAGTTTGGTCGACACGACAGTGTTTAGTTTACTGGCATTTGCTGGCACAATCAGCAGCAGCGCTATGGCGCAGTTAATTACGACAGTATTTATTATAAAAATCACTACAGAAATTATAATTTCACCACTTACGATTAAAGTTATCGCCGCAATCAAGCAGCACGAAAAACTTGACGTATATGAAGCGCCGGCAACCCATTTAGTAAACTAAAGTATTACACCAGCGGGTAATTTGTTATTGTAATAACGCTGCAAGAACTGTTTTTTATATGTAAAAAATGTACCGTCTTTTATTGATTCACGGATGGTATCAACGGTTCTCACGACAAATCGTTCGTTATGAATACTTGCCAGTGTCGCACCTAGAATCTCGTCAGACTTAAATAAATGGTTGAGATAGGCCTTGGTATAGCCATTGCAGGTGTAGCAGTCGCACTCAGGGTCGATAGGGCTAAAGTCAGTTTTAAACTTAGTATTAGTAATATTAATGCGGCCAGTGTAGGTGTATAGCGCACCGTTGCGGGCTTGGCGAGTTGGCGCTACGCAGTCGAATGTATCAACTCCGTATTCTACGCCCAAAAATAGGTCAGCCGGCTGGCTGCCCATGCCGAGTAAGTGGCGCGGCTTTTGTTCGGGCAATGTTTCGCACACCCATTTTACGACAGTTGCAATTTCACCTGGTTCAAATACACCGCCAATGCCATAGCCGTCGAATGTGCGTTCGCCCAAAAAATGAGCAGACTGTTTGCGGAGTATTTCATCGCGACCACCTTGCACCACCCCATATAATGCTTGCTGTTTTTCATTTCGACTAGCGTGTTCTTGATTAAGTTCGTAATGGCGTTTGAGGCATCGTTCGGCCCAAGCGTGCGTGCGATTCACCGCTTCAACTAGGTAGTCGTGGGGCGCAAGCGGGGCAGGGCATTCGTCAAATGCCATATGAATATCTGCACCAATCTGGTGTTGTAGCTCCATGCTGTTTTCTGGGGTCATAAGGAGTTTTTGGCCGTCGAGGTGACTGCGGAAGTGCGCGCCTTTTTCGGTAATTTTGACTAGTTGTTCGGCGGATTGAATAGCTTTGGTGGCGTCACCTTTTTCAGTATGAGCAACAGCGTCAATACCTTTTTTGTAGGCCACGCCGAGGCTAAATACTTGGAAACCGCCGCTGTCGGTAAATGTTGGACCGTCATAGTTCATAAACGCACCCAAGCCACCCGCTGCTTGCACGACATCTGCGCCAGGGCGGAGCATGAGGTGATAGGTATTGGCAAGGATTGACTGCCCGCCAAACTCTTTTACCTGCTCGGGAGTTAACGCCTTCACGGTAGCTTTTGTACCACCCACAATGAATGCTGGCGTTTCAATTTTACCGTGAGGTGTATCTATAATGCCTGCGCGGGCTAGTGTGCCATCAAGGCGATGCGTAATATTAAAAGTAAGAGCAGTTTTCATGTAGGTGTAGTATAGCAAACAGAGGTAGCACAGCGCAACATACCGGCACTACAACTATTTACACAACAATTTCTCATAAAAATCTATCTCAAGGGTACGACCCTTGAGATAGACCCTTGAGATACAGGGGTGGTGTAGAAAATAGGAATGGGTAGGTGTAATTGGTAGATCAGCATTTATGTTATAATATATACTACTATGTCGAGGCATAAAGGAAGTAATCAGTTTGATACAGATACCGCTGTTGGTAATGCCATGGTCTCACTTGTTTATGAAAAAGGTCATATCGGAACAATTGATGATATTGCTGCAAAAATGACAGAGATAGAAGGGATTCACAGATCGAGTGGGGCAGTAGTTACGGCAGCGCGAAGGAATGCTCTGCCTGGTGAGAGCTATCAGCGAGGTTTGAATCGACTTGCCGAGATGTTTGGTGTATCCATTGTGAGGTTGGCATATATTGACGGTATTGAAGTGGCGTCCACCAACCTGCCAGTTATCGATCGCGCTCAGGAGTTTGCAAAGAATAAATAAATGGTGTTCACTATACAATAAGCATACTGTCGCCGTAGCTGAAAAAGTGATATTTTTCGGCAACAGCATGCTCGTATGCTGGTTTTAAATTGTCCCACCCAGCAAAGGCGGCCGTGAGCATCAGTACTGTACTTTCAGGCATGTGAAAGTTGGTGACGAGGGCATCGATGGTTTTGAATTTGTAGCCTGGGTAAATAAATATATCTGCTTCGCCCGTGATGTCTCGTGGTGCTTCATTCAGGATGGTGTCATGCGCGTATTCGAGTGTCCGGGTGATGGTGGTGCCGAGTGCGACGACGCGGTGGCCGGACTGCTTGGCCGTCTGGATATCCGCGACGGTAGAGGCGGGGATTTCGAAATACTCCTGGTGCATTTTGTGCGTGGTGACGTCATCGACACGGATAGGGAGGAAGGTGCCGAGGCCGACGTGGAGCGTCGCGTAGACGACATTTACACCTTTGTGGCGCAGCCGAGTGAGTGTGTCTTCGGTCATGTTGAGGCTGGCGGTTGGAGCGGCGACCGAGCCTGTTTCGCGGGCAAACACGGTTTGGTAGCGCTCTACGTCGTCAGCGGTCGCGATGCGGTTCATGTAGGGTGGCAATGGCACTGACCCATGCTCGTCGGCGATCGACAGCAGGTCGCGCTCGGCGCGGATAATGGCGATACCGTCGCCGCAGATCTCCTCGACTGTCAATTTATCGTCGCCGACATACAGTTCATCGCCCACCTTGAGCTTGCGCCGGTAGATGACTTTGTGGCGGAACCAGTCGTCAGTCGTGCCGTGCTTTTCGACCAGTACTAGTTCGCGTTCACCACCGCTTTGTTTGTGGGCGATGAGTCGTGCTTTGATGACTTTTGTGTCGTTGATCACTAAGCAGTCGCCTGGTTGAAGATACTCGACGATGTCAGGATAATTGCGGTCGGCTACTACGCCTGTCTGGCGGTCGAGTACTAGTAGCCTGGCCTCACCGCGTACAGCGGGTGGGTGATCGGCGATGAGTGTTTGGGGGATATCGTAATGGAAGTCAGAGAGTTGCATATAGAAAATCATAGCACGACTACGTATATTATAGGTATGAGCCTGACGCAAGAAGACATGAAACAGTTGCAGACAATGATGCAAGACACAGTAGTGGATGTGATCGAAACGCTGGTGTTTCCAAAATTCGAACAGATCGATGAGCGACTGGGTGGTGTTAATGAGCGACTGGATGCTATTGATGCGCGCCTTGATAGTGCTGATGGAAAATTCGTGAGTCTCACCGCCCGCCTTGATAGCATCAATCATAAACTCAACGCACATGACGTAAAATTTCGAGAGATCCATAACGAGCTTCGTATCGTGAACTCACGACTAGACTCGATCGATGGTCGCCTCGAGGCTCTCGAAAATGACGTCAAAGACTTATATCACCTCACGATGGCAAAAGATAGCACACCGATGGTGGCGAAATCATTTAGCAAACTTTCTGCCAAGGACAAATTACTTATTATGAATGCTGAACTGCTAGCTATGGCGAAAAAAGAGGGTATCATTTTGCCAAGGTAAGCTGCATTACTTTATACTTTGCTATTGACATAACTATATAAAGTTGATATGATATAAATAATTCCACATGGATGTGTGGTGGCTGAGAAATCAGCAACAGCCAGTTGGGGGCTTCACCCAGCACCCCGTCAAGGGAAGGAGTGGACGCTATGTCCACCAACGCACCTGTTCAGCTCGACATCACCGACGGTCCGAGCGACCGTGACGTCATGCTGTCGTTCATACACATGTACGACCCTCATGCAGACGTCAGGGTGGCCTTCCGGGTGAGGTACGCGCGCATGACGCGTGACCTCATCGGCAAGATTGCCGCCGTGGCATACGAGAACGGCACTCGCGGCTGCCTCATCATTGAGGTTCGAGAGGGTCGCAACTTCTATTCGGGTTACTATGACGCCAGATCCCGCAAGGGCTGGCTGAAGGAGATGTGAGCAACAGGCGCAGCGCCAGGCAGAAATGTCTGGCGCTCGTCACATCTTGACGTTGTGTGTCGTTTGGAGTATGATGAGAAGGTACAGATCCGGCCATAGGCCCGATGATAGCACCTCTTTCTGGTATCAGAATCGCCACTATCGGCTGCAAATCATGTTTTGCTTCTCGATGTAACCATGGTTACATCTCGTCGCAATGCCACGATTTTTGCTCGATACTGACAGCTTCTGGTCCTCAGAAAGAGGTACGATCAGCGGTCCGAGGTCGGATGTTTTCGTATCAAACCTTAATAAATAGTCCAAACCGCGAAGCAACGATGCGTAGCGTCGGCTTTAGGGGGAGGAGGACTGTGTCGGGAATTTATTTCACGACCAGTTCGGAGGGGAGAACCCCTCCTGTATACGTAACTGAAAGGATATTATTTCATGGAAGACTTGAATATTAAACAGCTGACTCTCGCTGTTCGTACTATTGCTGAAGAAAAGAATCTACCCGAAGAAACAGTACTAAGCGTGATCGAGCAGGCAATTGCCGCTGCATGGCGCCGCGATAATGGTGAGCGCGATCAAGACGTACGAGCCGAGCTAAATGTGAACGACGGTACGGCAAACGTATTTGTGCAACGTGAAGTAGTGGAACTTGTTGGTAGTGACGCAATTGAAATTAGCCTAGATGACGCTAAAAAGCTTAAAAAAGACGCGGTACTAGGCGACATTATTGAAGAAAAGCACGCGGTAGTAAGCTTTGGGCGTGTGGCAGCGCAAACTGCTAAGCAAGTGGTACTGCAGCGACTACGTGAAGCTGAACGCGAAGTAGTCCTTGCAGAATTTGAAGATAAAATTGGTACTGTAGTAACTGGTGTGGTGCAGCGTGTTGAACCGCGAGTGATTCGCGTTGAACTTGGCAAAGCAACTGGTATTATTCCGCAGAGCGAGCAGATTCAGGGTGAATTTTATTCAGTCGGTTCGCGTATTAAAGTGTTTATTAAAGATATTGAGCGCGATAATCGTGGCCCGCAGTTGATTTTAAGCCGTGGTAACGAAGCGTTTGTCGAGTACTTGTTCCGCCAGGAAGTACCCGAAATGGAAGCTGGTGCAGTCGAAATCAAAGGCATTGCCCGTGAAGCTGGCCGCCGCACTAAGCTTGCTGTGCGTAGCACGGTGCCTGGTGTCGATCCAGTTGGTACATTTGTAGGTGGCCATGGCACGAGGGTCAATGCTGTGATGAATGAAATTGGTGATCAAGAAAAGATCGACATTATTACGTTTGACGAAAACAACGATACCTATATTCGTAATGCACTCAGCCCTGCTGAAGTGGTAAAAGTAGAGATTGATGAAGAAGCTAAGCGCGCCAAGGTGTTTGTAGCTGAAGATCAGCAAAGTATTGCAATTGGCCGCGGCGGGCAGAATGTACGCCTAGCGAGTCGGTTAACTGGCTACGAACTGGACATTGAAACTGCTGCCACTAAACCAGCTGAAAAGAAACCAAAAAAGAATATTGAAGAAGGCCTGTTTGCAGCGATTGAAGAGCAAGGCGAGTAGACGTTAGATTTTGGATTGTAGGGCCTAAAGCAAACTACAAATCTCATCTCAAGATAGCAAAATACCCGCTCATCCAGAGCGGGTATTTTGCTCGATGGATGGGCGGGTTACTAAGAGAGGAGTGGTCGGTTGACATCATCCCAGCGTGCCTCGACTGAATTCCAACGCACGTAGCGCTCGCCGTGATTTCCTTGCCCGACGCAGATCAGAACGTTGCGGTCGAGACTCCAAAGAAGCGCCCACAGGTGATAGATCGCAGCTTCGGCAGTTGGGCCGTGGCCTTCGACTTGTGTAACACGATTGTCGCGCTCGATCCTGGTTACAGACACGCCATTGATGCGAGCTGTCCAGCCCTGCTTCTCCTTGTAAGAGAGAGCCAGGATGGCTTTGTCGTCGATGTATGTGATGCACGATGCGGTAGAGTTCATCTCCAGTTGCTCTGACATAGGTGCTCCTAGTGAGTAGGTCATCAGACTCTCTGACTAGTATTTTTATATCAATAATTATGACTTCTGTCAATTTGAGATGTGGCATGCCGCAGGCAACGATGCTTAGCGTCGGCTTTAGCGGGAGGAAGTCACATTTCGAATTTACTTCGAAATGTGACTGGAGGGCCTGGCCCTCCTTTAGGCTTCTAGCACTCACACTTGACGAGTGCTAACTTGGCTTGATACAATGGCTGGTAGAGGGTTGGGTAGCCCCACAAAGGAGCAATTATGCCAGAAGATTTTGCAGATTTTATTTCACATTTAACCGATAATGCGAAGCTAAGCGTACAACATGCGGATGCGATAGCGCGCGGTAATGGCAGTGCGTATATTGGCACTGAACATTTACTTATGGGTGTACTTGCCCAAGGCAGCAGTATGGGTGCAAAAGTATTAGCTGATGCCGGCGTGACGTTGCCACGTGCCGAAAAAGCCTTAGGACTTGAACCGCAGCATGTTGTAGTGCGCAGTGGCGCTGTAGGCCTGAGCGAAACCGCACTATTAACACTGCGCATGGGCTGGGAAGTTGCAAAAGAATACAACCAAGATTTTTTAGGCACCGAACATATTTTATATAGTTTATTGCGCCAAAGTAATGCAAGAGCGACCACTTTGCTGCGTGAAATGGATATCGCAGTAGATGAAGTGATGAGTGAACTTGAAAGCCATTTTGACAGAACTCGTGGTGAACATGGTGATGTAGCCACAGAACCGAAACAGCGAGTTGTGAAGGGCGGAGCGCTGGGAACCTTTGGCATAGACTTAACTGCTCGGGCAGCAGCTGGTGAGCTTGACCCAATGATTGGCCGCGCGAAGGAAGTTGAACGCTTGGTAACAATACTCAGTCGCCGTACTAAAAACAATCCTGTATTAATCGGTGAGCCTGGTGTTGGCAAAACAGCAATTGTTGAAGGCCTGGCGCAGCGAATTGTCCACGAAGAAGTGCCAAGCCATCTGCTTGATCGCCGTGTCATTATGCTCGACATGGCTGCTATGATTGCTGGCACAAAGTATCGTGGTGAATTTGAAGATCGCCTAAAAAAGGTGGTGAACGAAATTAAAAAACACGGCAATATTATAGTGTTTATTGACGAGTTACATTTGTTAGTGGGGGCGGGCGCAGCCGAAGGCAGTATGGATGCGGCAAATATTTTAAAGCCAGCGTTGTCGCGCGGCGAACTACACATGATTGGTGCAACTACACTTGACGAATATCGCAAACACATTGAAAAAGATGCTGCGCTCGAACGACGATTTCAGACCATAATTGTGAAAGAGCCAACTGTTAAAGAAACACTGGCAATTTTACAGGGGCTAAAAAGCTATTATGAGAAGCACCATGGTGTGCATATGAGTGATGATGTGCTGGCGAGCGCGGTCTACATGAGTGATCGTTATGTTGCTGACAGATTTATGCCTGATAAAGCGATTGACGTGATTGATGAAGCTGCGGCACGAGTGCGTGTGCGCCAAGGGCATCGCCCAAGCCGCCAACGCGATTTATTAAAAGAACTCCGTAACCTTAACGAAAAGATGGAAGATGCCGTAGCAGCCGAAGATTATGAGCGTGCGGCTTTATACAAGCAACGAATCAGCCAGATCACCGTTCGGCTTGAAGAAGCGCGGGAAGCTCAAGAAGCTAAGGCACCAATTGCATTGACTGAAGACGATATTGCGCATGCCATAGCTGTAATGACCAATGTGCCTGTTGAAAAAGTGCAAACAAGCGAAGCGAAGTTGCTACGGCTGCTCGAAAAGCATCTGGGTAAATACATTATTGGTCAGCAGGAAGCGGTTCAAAAGGTGGCTCGGGCTATTCGGCGCACTCGCAGTGGGGTGGCAAGCCAGGCGCGGCCAATAGGGAGCTTCGTGTTTATGGGGCCTACGGGCGTTGGTAAAACCGAACTCGCTAAGGTATTAGCCCGCGAGGTGTTTGGGAGCGACGAAGCGTTGGTTAAAATTGACATGAGTGAGTTTGGCGAAAAACATTCGACAAGCCGGCTCCTTGGCGCTCCAGCTGGATATGTTGGCTACGAAGATGGCGGTAAGTTGACTGACAAAATTCGCCGCCAACCATACAGCGTGGTATTGTTTGACGAAATAGAAAAAGCCCACCCGGACGTGTTCCAGTTACTGCTGCAACTTTTGGAAGAAGGTCGGTTGACTGATGCAAAAGGCCGCGCGGTGAGTTTTCGTAACACGATTATTATTTTAACCAGCAACCTTGGTGCCGATAAAATGATGAAGGAAAGCAGCCTTGGATTCCAAGTGAAATCAGCCACTAAGCAGATGGATGCATTACATGAGCGGAACGCTGCGTATGCAAAAGAAGCGCTCGAAAAGTTTATGCGTCCAGAATTGATTAACCGGTTCGATGGTATTGTAACCTTCCGCGCACTTACCCGCACCGAAGTAGGCAAAATCTTTGACTTATTGATTGCCGAGCTTCGCGAACGATTAGTGAGGCAGGGGCTTGGCCTTGTTGTAAAGCCAAGTGCAAAAAAATATTTGATTGATAAGGGCTATAGCGCTCAGTATGGCGCCCGTCCGCTACGTCGAGTCATTGAAGACGAACTTGAACATGCGATTGCCGAAGGTGTACTAGCTGAAAAATATTCAAAAGGCGGTATACTAGAAGTATCATCACAAAAAGGGGTAATTCGCATTGATGAACGAACCGAATCAGACTAATACGGCTACTGTAAAACGCCACATGGCACTACGCGCGCTATTTGGTGTTGTAGTGATTTTAGTGGTGTCGGTGCTGTTCATTTTGTATGGTCAGCGGGTCATTGACCGTATTCAAGCCGGGCGCTTTACGCCCACTGCGCAGCTGGCCGCTGTTCATGACACACTTCAACTTACCCGCGTTGGTAGCGATTTACTGTATGCCAGCAAGCCGCAAATTGACAGCAAACAGTCATTCAACACAAAGTGCCACACAGAAGAGCGCACCACGGCGATTTTGGGTTGCTATACCAAGCGAACCATTTACTTGTACGACATAAACGAAAAGTCGCTTCAAGGCACTCTAGAAGTAACGGCTGCCCATGAAATGCTACACGCGGCGTATGACCGGTTAAATTTTTTTGAACGACGGTACGTAGAAGATTTGTTACAAAAGGAGCATGAGCGCCTAAAAGATAACGCCGAATTAAAAAATATTATGGCGTATTATGCAAAGTCTGAACCTGGTGCGGAGTTGAATGAGCTACATTCATTGCTCGGTACAACGATACCTACCCTTAGCCCTGAACTTGAGAAATACTACGCGCATTATTTTAAAGACAGGGCAAAAGTAGTAGCGTTAAATGCAGCATATAATCAAGTATTCGGTGAAATTTCACGAAAAGCGAACCAGCTGCAAAAACAGATTACGGACTTGCGCCCAGAAATCAATAGCGATCTTGCACGCTATGAATCCGACAGAAAGCAATTGGAACTCGACATTGCCGCGTTTAATGAACGAGCAAAATCGAATGGATTTACCACACAGTCGAGTTTTCAGGTGGCCCGAAGTGCATTGCTTGCGCGCGTTGATGCGCTCAATAAACGCCAGGTAGCAGTGAACGAGCGCGTTGCCGAGTACAATGATTACATTAAACAGCTGAATAATCTTGCAGTACGCGCTTCTGAACTAAATCAGAGTATTAACGGCGCTGCGCCAGCAGCGGGCCTATAGTGGCAGCTAAAGCGCGGAATCAGTTTACCTGCCAGCAGTGTGGGGCTACGTACCCAAAGTGGATTGGTAAGTGCGATAATTGTGGTGAGTGGAATACGCTGGTTGAGCAAGCCGTACAGGCGAGCGGCAACTCGGCGGTTGCACGTGGAGCGCGGAGTGGTAGAGTGCTTGCAGCGCAGTCTATGCAGACTATTACGACTGACGATACTTCAACAAGGCTATCAACTGGTATAGCAGATGTTGACCTAGTGCTTGGCGGCGGCATATTGCCAGGTGGTGTTATTTTGTTGGCCGGACAACCAGGCATTGGTAAAAGTACCTTGCTGTTGCAAATTGCTGCTGCAGTTGCGCACGGTACACCGGTACTTTATGCGAGCGGTGAAGAATCTGCCAACCAGGTAAAGCTTCGCGCTACACGGCTGGGTGCCGACAGCGCTGATAGGTTGTCGTTTGTTGCAAGTACGAGTGCTGATGATATTGCCGCAACTATTCGCAGTAATCAGTATAAGCTAGTCATTATTGATTCAATTCAAACACTCAGTCTAGACGAAATTACCAGTGCGCCTGGCACGGTTAGCCAGATCACTAATAGTAGCAATGTTATCATTCGGGCTGCTAAAGAATCAAATGCAGCTGTGATATTAGTTGGCCATGTGACAAAAGAGGGCAGTATTGCTGGGCCGAAGGTGCTAGAGCATTTGGTAGATGTTGTGTTGCAGTTTGAAGGCGATCGCTACGGCGGCTTTAAGGTAGTACGGGCTATTAAAAATCGTTACGGCAGCACCAGCGAAGCAGCTATATTTGAAATGACCGAACAAGGGCTAACGGTGGTAACTAACCCCTCAGCTGCACTGCTTGCTGAGCGTCAAAATTCTGATGGATCAGTAGTGCTTGCGACACTTGAAGGCAATCGGCCAATTTTAGTAGAAATACAAGCACTTGTCAATTCAACCAATTTCGGGTATCCTAAAAGAACAGCCAGTGGGTTTGATTTAAACCGCCTGAATCTCCTTATTGCTGTGTTAGAAAAACGTACCAAGCTGAATTTATCTGACAAAGATGTGTTTATCAATGTGGTGGGCGGACTAAAACTTCAAGACCCGGCAGCCGATTTAGCGGTAGCTATGGCTATTGCCAGCGCGGCGGCAGGGCGACGCCTCGACGACGGGCTGGTGGTATTTGGCGAAATCGGATTGGGCGGCGAAGTGCGGAGCGCTGCTTTTACCGAAAAACGTGTACAGGAAGCTAAAAAACTTGGCTTTACAAAAGCAATTGCTCCAATGCAATATGGCAAGAAAAACGAATTTATTAAAAGTGTACGCAATGTACGCGAAAGCTTAATCGATTACTTAAAAAGTTAATCATAGAAAGAAATTATTATGGAAACAAAAGACATTGTACTGCTTGCAGTTACGCTACTAATATTAGGTGAAGTCACCTTTTTACTCGCAAAACTACCGCGTACTCATATTAAAGCTAAAGACAGGGCCGTGCTGGTTGATACGTCGGTGCTAATGGATGGTCGAATTACAGGGGTAGCTACTACCGGTTTTATTGGTGGGACGCTAGTGATACCGCGGAGTGTGGTAGGAGAATTGCAGTTTTTAGCTGACAACGCTGACGCAGATAAACGCGCCAGGGCGCGCCGTGGGCTTGATATTATTACGGAACTGCAACACATGCCCACTGTCAATGTAGAGTTGCTTCAAGATGGCAGCAGGGCAAGTGAAGGTGTTGATGAACGCTTATTGCTGCTAGCAAAGCAACATGATGCGGTGATTTGTACTATTGACTATAATTTGAACAAAGTGGCTGCAGTAGAAGGTATCGCCGTGTTAAATATTAACGAACTTGCACAAAGTTTACGCATGAGCCATTTACCTGGCGAACATGTTGTTCTTGAGCTAGTGCAAAAGGGTCAAGATAACCACCAGGCTGTTGGCTATTTGGGCGACGGCACCATGGTAGTGGTAGAGCAATCGAGTAATATGATTGGTCAACAAGTAGAAGTAGAGGTGGTGCGTAGCTTACAAACAGCTGCAGGCAAGATGATGTTTGCACGTCGAGTGGGCAGTAGTTCTACGCCAGATAAATCAGCTGAAAAACCAAAGCCGCAGGGCCGCAAGCCACAAATAGCAGCGCCGGCTACTACAAGTGTGCGTCAGCCACGTGCACCAAAGCTTCAGCAGCAAGCGAGTTCGGCAACTCACTTACCGCAGACTACTCGTCGTCCGGGTGCAACAGCTTACCATAAGCCAAAGCATGCGGTTCAGCCGAATAATCGATCGCGCCGCGCTGCTGATCGCGAAGCTGCTTTTGTTGACTTAGCGAACCGCTAATAGATTAGTGGGCGGTGTAGGGCAATGGACCTGCAGTCGCCGTGTAGTACGCTGTGTCGGTAAGTTTTGCGCTCAAGTTACAACTAGCCGTTATTGCTGAAAGATCAATGATCACGTCGCCGCTGACTGCCGCTGCACTACTGACTGTAACCGTGCCGCACATTACCACGAGTGTTTGCAAAGTAAACTTGCCGGGGGTGCTAGTTACGGCTACAGTTTTATTACTAGTATTGATCGAGCCAAAACTCACACTAGGGGCCGGATCGGTACAGGTATGTGTATCATCTTCATGGCTGGCATCGTAGCCGTCTGGCGCTGTAATAACATCTTTTTTAGTAATTGGATCGACAGTTTTTGTAACACCAAGTTCGATTTTTGCTTCGGCTGGCGTACAGCTTGTGGCCTTCTTTTTTGACACTTTATCGAATGTCATTTTGTCATTTGTAATGCCAGCAGATTTATTGTAATACGACGGGAATACTTCACCGCCAATACGCTGAATGCCTGCCGGGGCGCTAAACCAGGCCATATCAGCACCGGCGTCTTTGTACTTTTGTAATGTGAATGCCATCACAGGGTCGAGTACCCGTGCAGGTATCGACGAGTTACCATTTTTAAGTGGTGAAGTATCAGGATTGCCAAGCCACACGCTCATAGCAATTTGCGGTGTATAGCCTACTGTCCAAATATCTTTTGGTTGGCGGTCTTTGTCGGATGTACCAGTTTTTACCGCAACTTTATAGCCCGCACCTTCGGTAATAGGAACGATAGTTTTACCAAACAATAAATTACGCGCATTACCGTCGCCTAGAATATCATTCACTACATAGGCAGCTTGGGGGTCAAGCACTTCTTTGGTTTCACTTTTATATTTTTTAAGCGTTTCACCAGTGCTACTTTTGACTTCGAGAATTGATGTACTAGGCATATATACGCCCATGCGACCAAGTGAAGCCAGTGCATTTGTGTGGTCTACCATACGTGTGCCGCAGCCGCCAATTGCGCTTGAAAGCCCGGCTTGTGCGTCAGCGCCTTGGGTGCAGTAGTAGGTGTTGCCAAGATCGCGTATTGTCTTCCAGGTGGGTTCTTTGCCAGCTACCGCCATAGCCTTAATGGCTGGAATATTGCGTGACATGTCGAGAGCTTTGCGAATATTAATATTACCCTTAAAGCCGCCGTCAGCGTTGTTTGGTTTATAGCCACCTTCAAAGGTGGTAGCACTGTCGGCCAACACCGAGCCACTCCCGTAATTAACTTTGCCCTGGCCTTGGTTTTGGAACAATTGTGCATACACAAACGGCTTGATAGATGATCCAGGCTGAATAAAGGCAACTGCCGCGTTGTCTTGACCAAAGCCTTCGTAGTTATAGTCACGACTCCCAAGTAAGCCAATAATTTGGCCAGTTTTCACATCTTCTACTACTGCTGCACCATTAGTAAAACCAGCGTAGCCTGGCCAGTACGAATTAAACATAGCAGTCATTTGTTCTTCAAGTTTGTTTTGCACATCTAAGTCGAGGGTAGTTTTTACTATCAGCCCACCGTTACCAACGACTGTTTTGCCAAGCGATTTTTCGAGCTGACTACGCACCATAAGCACAAAATGCGGCGCCTTTATACCCTTTAGTTTGTCGGCCAGAGGTTTCACTGTGTCAAGTACAGCAATCTTTTTTGCTTCGTCTGCTTGCGCCTTGGTGATGTATTGCAACTCTACCATGTTGTCGAGAGTTTTATGCTGGCGCTCAATCAACGCTTCATGCCCCGCAACATTATAAGGATCATAAAGGCCCGGTTGGTTTGGAATAGCGGCAAGCATAGCGCACTCCGCGAGGGTTAAGTCTTTGGCGGATTTATCAAAATACGCTTTAGCAGCTGATTCAACGCCATTTCGCCGGCCACCGTAGGGCGACTCATTCAAATACAAATTAATAATCTGCTCTTTATTGTAGGTTCGTTCAACTTCGACCGACAAGATCATTTCTTTAATTTTTCGCGGAATGCCAGCTAATCCACGTTCATTTTTTTGGTCAGAAAAAAATACCTGTTTTACGAGCTGTTGAGTAAGTGTCGATCCGCCCTGAGTGCTATTACCCTGAGCATTACTCAGCAAGGCGCGCATTAGTCCCGATACGCTCACGCCACCGTGCTTATAAAACTCTTTATCTTCAATGGCTACCGTCGCCTGCTTCATGCACGGACTAATCTGATTGCCATCAACAACCAGTGTGTAGTCGCCGTCACCTTTGTCTTCCCAGAGTAGGTTGTCGTTGCGATCGTAGTATTTTGTAACCGTAGTTTTAACGCGCTGCGAAAGTGTAGATGGTCGAATCGCATCGAGGTCTTTACGGTAGTATGAAAACAACGAAAACCCAAGTAAGGCAATAATCAACACAATTGCGCCAACGCCCTTTAGAAGGGTAATTAGGCCTTTACGACTAAACCAAAACTGCATTACCCGTTTTGGATGCATGCGGTAAAACATGCGTTTTACGGGGTGCTTTGGGAGGCTCGCTAAATATTCCGCTTTTTGGCGTGATTTGACATCTTTCTTGGTGCGACGTTTTGCCGCCAAGTTTGAATATACGCTGACACTGCGTGTCGGTTTCTTCTTTTTTACCACGTTAGATACTTCCCATAAGCAATATTCATCTCATTATAGCACCATTTGCACAGTGCGATAATGGCATTTTTGTGCTACCATGTGGCCAGGATTATATGTAAGAAAGGAGAGTAACTGATGACACTCAGTGAAGAACTAGCGTGGCGCGGGTTTATTAACCAGTCTACATTCGCTGATATTACTGATTTAGACAAGGAGACTCGGACTTTCTATCTAGGAGTAGATCCAAGTTCGGATAGTATGCAAATCGGTAACTTGGCTGCCGTCATGATGGTGCGACACATGATTAATGGAGGCCACAGGGCTGTGGTACTGGTTGGTGGCGCCACCGGCATGATTGGTGACCCAAAGGATGACGTCGAGCGACAACTCAAAGCGCTCGACGAAATTGAGCATAACAAGCAAGGTATTGCAGCGCAGTACCGACAGGTGCTGGCGGGCGCAGAATTTGAACTCGTTGATAACTACGATTGGTTTAAAGAGATTAAATACCTCGATTTTCTTCGTGATATTGGTAAGCAGTTTTCTATGACACAGCTGCTCGATCGAGATTTTGTGCAGACGCGTATCGGCGAAGGTACGAGCGGAATTAGTTATGCAGAGTTTAGTTATAGTTTAATTCAAGGCTATGACTTCCTTCATCTTTACCGAGACAAGGGCGTTACGCTGCAAATTGGCGGCTCAGACCAGTGGGGTAATATGATCTCGGGGGTACCTTTGGTGCGTAGCGCTGGCGGGGATGCACAGGTCATCACACTACCCCTCGTTATCAACAAATCTACTGGCAAAAAATTCGGCAAGTCAGAAGGCGGCGCGGTCTGGCTCGATGCAAAAAAGACCAGCCCATACAAGTTTTACCAATTTTGGCTCAACTGCGATGATGAAACAAGTGAAGATTTAATCAAGATTTACACGTTACTCGATAAGCTAACAATAGAGGAGCTGATCGCTACTCACCGCACAGATCTGTCGCGTAGACTATTGCAGCGACGCCTTGCAGAGGAGGTTACTGACATAGTGCATGGTCGCGAGCGTCGCGAATCAGTCGAGCGTGTTACAGACGTACTGTTCGGCACTACGGCATTTTTGTCACTCACACCAGTAGATATTGATTTGCTTGCCGATGAAATAGCGGTAGTACCACTCACGCCAGACCTAACTGTGATAGAGGCACTGGTATCAAGCAAGCTTTGTTCAAGCAACGGTGATGCGAGACGCTTACTGCAGTCAGGCGCAGTGTCGGTAAATGGGGTGAAGTTAGCGAGTGATCAAACCCTGACGCAAAGTAGCCTTATAAAAAAAGGCAAAAATAGCTTCGCACTCGTACGTTAAACAACATAAAGAGTAAGGGGAGTACATATGAAAAAAGTGATTGCATTTGATGTCGACGACACACTTGTTAAGTCCAAAAACCCAATGACTACCGAAATGCGCGATTTACTAAGTCGGCTACTTGAAAAGTACGAAGTAGCAATTATTTCGGGCAGTCGATTCGAGATTTTTGAACAGAATATCATTCAACCGCTACACGCTACGTCGGCCCACAGGCTAGAGCGGCTGCATATTATGCCAACGTGTGGGACGCGCTATTACACCTACGATCCAGAAGTAAAAACCTGGAACATTGTGTATGCCGAAGACTTTACAGATGAACAGAAGCGCCATATTATTCGTGTGGCCGAAAAATTAACGAAACAAGCTGGGCTTTGGCCTAGCAATCCGCACGGAGAAGTGATTGAAGACCGCTTAAGCCAGATTGCGGTATCGATGCTGGGCCAACAAGCGCCTGCTGAAGCCAAATATGAATGGTATGCTAAGAACAATGAAGCGGCTGTGCGCCTGCGTGATGCAATGGCTGCAGAGTTGCCAGAGTTTGAAGTACGTAACGGCGGTACCACCACAATTGACATTACTCCAATTGGTGTTGATAAAGCGTATGGTATGAGTAAGCTGTTGGAGCTACTCGACCTACCAAAAGAAGACGTATTATTTATTGGCGATAGGCTCGAAAAAGGTGGCAATGATTACCCTGTAAAAGCCATGGGCATTGATTGTATAGACGTTGATGGCTACCAGACCACACCTTATGTAGTGCGGGGTATTCTGGGCGTAACAGACTAGATGAACCTTGCGACTCGTCTTGAAAATATTAAGGGTGTAGGCCCAAAAACTGCCGAGCAACTGAAGGCGGCTGGGCTGCGCACGGTAGGTGATATGCTGTTATTCTTGCCACGGCGTCATGAAGATTTTACGGCTGTTACGACAATCGCAGAGATTCGTCCTGGCAAAGTGACTATTAAGGCACGCTGTGAGTCTATTGAAACACGCATGGTGCGGCGGGGCTTAAAACTTACCAAAGCGGTATTAGTCGACCAAACGGGCAAATTAAATGCTGTGTGGTTTAACCAGCCTTATAGAACTAAGCAGCTGAGTAACAGCAGTGAAGAGTTTTATTTTAGCGGTGAGTTTGAATATAATTTTGGGCGTTATCAGCTAACAAATCCAAGCGCCGAACTGTCCAAGGAACTTCCTTGGACAGCGGAGCGAATGGTGCCGGTGTATCGCAGTGTTCGCGGGTTAAAATCACCTGTGGTACGAAAAGTCATCGAAGCATTACGGCCGCTCATGAGCGTGCTGCCCGAAACATTACCTGAACGTATTGTTGCAAGTGAAGGCTTGCTGTCGCGTAGCGATGCGATTAGCACTATGCATTTCCCCAAAACACTAGCGGCGGTGGCACAAGCGAGGGAGCGGCTGGCATTTGAAGAGCTGTTTGAGCTATTGCTTGCCAGTCGGCTGAACAAGCAAGATCACGCCAAGTTAAAGGGGTGGCATATTCCATTTAGCCAGCCTGTCGTGAAAGAGTTTGTGCAGCAGCTGCCTTTTGATTTAACAGGGGCGCAGCGCCGTGCAGCTTGGGATATTTTACAAGATTTTGAAAAAGCCACACCAATGAATCGCTTGCTGCAGGGTGATGTCGGCAGCGGAAAAACAGTCGTAGCAGGCTTGGCCGCTCGGCAAGCGGCACAAGCTGGGTTTCAGACTGCAATTATGGCACCGACCGAGATTTTGGCTACGCAGCACGCCGAAACACTCGACAAATTATTGTCGCCGTTTGGCGTACGTGTCGGGCTACTGATCGGCAGCGTTAAAGGTAAGGCTCGCACTACGCTGTATGGGCAAATTGCTACTGGTGAGGTAGATGTGGTGGTAGGCACGCACGCGCTGATACAAGAAAAGGTAGTGTTTCACAACCTTGGTTTTGTGGTGATCGATGAGCAGCATCGGTTTGGTGTGGAACAGCGGCAGAAGTTACTTGCCAAATCACGAGTCGCTGCTCGCAAAAGCAACGATGCGTTGCATCAGCCTCAGGGGGAAGCCGAGCTTTTGGAGTTCGGCCTCATGCCTCATTTATTGGCCATGACGGCCACGCCCATCCCGCGTAGCTTGGCGCTGACAGTGTATGGCGAACTTGACGTGAGTGTACTCAACGAACTGCCGGCTGATCGATTACCGATTATTACGCAGCTTGTTTCACCGGTGAGTGCAAAAACTATCTATGCTCAGGTTGATCAGCACATTACAGCTGGCCGCCAGGTTTATGTTGTGTGTAGTTTGATTAACGACAACCCAGATAACGACATAAAAAGCGTGCAAGCAGAATATAAACGGCTTAAAAATAGCGTGTTCGGCCACCGTTCGATCGGGCTATTGCATGGCAAGCTTGCGCCCCGTGAAAAAGATCAAATAATGCAAGACTTTAAAGCAAAAAAGTACGATATTTTAGTCAGCACTACAGTAGTTGAGGTAGGAGTAGATGTGCCAAATGCTACAGTGATGATTATAGAAAATGCTGAACAGTTTGGGCTAAGCCAACTACACCAACTGCGTGGGCGAGTGGGGCGGGGTATATACCAAAGCTACTGCTATTTGATGCTTAGCACCACCAATAAACCAACTAAGCGTTTGCAAGAAATCGAAAAAAGCAACGACGGTTTTTACTTGGCTGAAGTTGACATGGAGCTGCGCGGTCCTGGTGAGATATATGGCAAAGCGCAGCACGGTGCGCTCAATTTACAGATTGCTACCCTAGCTGATACCAGATTAATTGCGCGTGCGCAAAAAGCTGCTCAGCGCTTTATTCAAAGTGGTGAGCAGCTTAGTGACTACCCGGGGCTTCAGGCCCAGGTGCTGCATTATCAGCGGCTAACGACACTCAACTAGTTTACGCACACTTTATCTGTTATCATAAACAAGATGTATTCTGGCACAACCTTTAATAAACAATCAGGTGGATTTATTGGTGTTCACCAAAAGATTGATCGTGTGGCGCGGCGTAATTTAGCTACTATGCCTGGTTTTGGGCCTGGGTTTCCGAGTATTCAAGAAATTTTGCATTTTGAAGGTAACAACGGCCCCGACGGCATCAAGCGTAAAAGTCCAAGTGTTGACGAGCCATGGCATTATATCGACCCAACCAACCCGTACGATACAGAACTTTTAACGATTATTCGTGATCATTACGACAACCTTGTGGTGGCATTACAGAGCAAAAATAAACAACGGGCCGCCTTTGAAGCTGCCTGGCTGGCACACGCAATTGTTGACGGCCTTACCCCTGCGCACCATTATCCGCTTGGTGATAAAATCGAGGAACTGTGGGGCAAGCCAAAGGAAGAGCGGCTGTCGGTGATTGAAAAAAATGTCATTATTGGTAATACAAAACGCGAAACAGTTAGCAAAAACTGGCAATATTGGGGCGCTAAGGGAGTGTTCGTGACCCATATTTTGTTTGAGCTTGGCATTGCTACTACCATAAAAACACATCGTTTTCCGAACACTACCCCGAATAAAGACTATATACGCTATGCCGACGATTGCGGCATAGAAGGAATGTTTTTAGAGAGCTTACATAAGATTCATAAGCTCGACATGTACCATACGTTTTGGCAGCAGGGCTGGAATACAACGTTAGCACGCCAAACTCGGCAAAAGCTACTGCCTATTATTATTCATTATCTGACATACGTATGGCTAAGTGCCTACGAAGAAAGTGGATTGTAGGCGTGCTGCTGCGCATTATAGCCGGTACTCACGGTGGGCGGACGATTGACGCACCCGATAATAGCCGTACTCACCCAATGGGCGAACGTGTACGCAATGCACTATTTAATAGTTTGGGTACGGCGGTGCAGGGTGCAACTGTACTTGATGTATTTGCTGGCACCGGCGCGATTGGCCTTGAAGCGATTAGTCGTGGTGCAGCTCATTGTACGTTTGTAGAACGCGATGCAATTGCCCAAAAAATTTTGCTAAAAAATATTGTCTCGCTACAGCTGAATGAACAGTGCAGTGTGAAAAAATCATCTATAAGTAACTGGCTGCGCACAAAAGATGATGAAAGCTATGACATCATATTTGCCGATCCGCCATACCACGATTTACAGTTATCCACAGTTTCACAAATTTTTAGGCTTCTCAAACCAAATGGGCTTATGGTATTATCACACACAGGAAGAGGTGAGGGACCAAATCTTGCAAACGGAATTGTTGTGGTGGACAATCGTAGTTATGGAAATGCACACCTCACCTTCTTCCGCCGAAGTCAGTAGGCGTACTACCCCCATGGCGGGGTTTTTTATTTGTTGTTCAAAAAATTGACAGATTAAATAACTTGTTATATTATGGGTAAATTATGGCGCACCGAGGAAAGTTTGATACCCAAAAGCTACACAGCTATGATTCACGTTACGCGCCTACACAGGTATAATCACGTGAGTAAACTACCGCTTTTAAATGGCATAAAGAGTACGGCTCGGCAGTGGCCAGAATATTCAAAGCGGCAAAAATTAGGCACTGTACTCGCTTCTACTTTAACTGCGGTGAGGCCTTTTGCGCGCGAGGTTGTAGAGCGTGCGTTTGAGGCGAATGAATTGAGCCGAATGCAAGCAGTGGGCGCTCACGCAGTTATCGATGTTCTTGATAAGGCTGACGGTATAGCAGCAAGGTATTTTCAGGCAGTGACGCCACTAGGAAAAGAGCTTGACCCCCTAGTGGACCATGTTGATGCCGCCGTGCAAGAATGGCGACGGGTACGCCGTGGCGAAATGGCGTTGGGTAGTTTTATGCTGCGCGTTACACGCGACATTGGCTCAACAGCGATTCGTACGTGCAAAGCAGATCAGGCAGCAACTGAATCTAAGCAGGCAGAAGTAGGCGCAAATGGTTGGGGTAAAGCGTCGTCTACGGTACGCGTTCTGGCAAATCGGTACAGTGATGCCCAACCAAACACACGTCTCGCGAAAGTCCTCGAACATAGTGCCACGGGGCTGATGATGTATTCACTGTATAAAAATGCAAAAGCACACAGGCAGTAGCTTTAATTTTTTTGCTAATAAATACAACACAGATATCTCACTATAAAAAAATAGACTAAAGTCAGAATGAGCGGCGCGTGGCGCCGTTTTTTCTCTAACTTACGCTGAGCGCGGCCAAAGAAAAAATCGCCCAAAGGGGCGACAATTTCCCGAAAAATCACTTTTTTGGTGCGGATGACTGGACTTGAACCAGCACGCCGTGAGGCATATGCTCCTAAGGCATACGTGTATACCAATTTCACCACATCCGCATAACATGAATTATACCTGAAAAGAACGAATAAGTGGAGCATATGGCCTGGCATATGGTCACGTTCCGCGACCACATTCTGCGGTCCCATGAGTCAGTCAAATGAACAAGTTCATTTGTGACATCATCTTGCGAAAGTTCACCGAACTTTTTCACCCCGGACTTCACGATTGCCAGCATAGCTGTCATCGGAAGGTCCGTTTCCGAACTGTCACTGACAGTTCTCACCTAAGGCATACGTGTATATCAAGTACGCAACTAAACTATACACTCTTGGCCTGTAGCTATTATACCGTACTGCGATGAATGGGTATAGGTAGATTACGTTAAAATAGGGTAAATTCACCACCGCGCTTATGCTATAATCATAATACATGAATATAGCCAGGGGGTTGAATGAGTAAAGTTGCGGCTTATTTACGCGGACATTTGGCGGGCGAAGTAGTGACGCGCCAAGATGTGCGCGATGCTATGAGTACAGATACGGGTGTGCTAAAAATCAAGCCCGAAATGGTAATCTACCCTAAAAACACGAATGATATTCGTAAAGTTGCGCGGTTTTCGTGGCAACTCGCTCAAAAAGGCCACGCATTGCCAATTACTGTTCGTGGTGGCGGCACAGATGCAACCGGCGCTGCAATCGGCAAGGGTATTGCACTAGTCACTACGGCTCATATGAATAAAATTTTTGAATATGAACAAAAGCAAAAGTTAATACGCTTGCAGCCAGGCGTCACAATTGCAGCAGCAAGCCAAAGCTTGTCGCTAGCGGGTGCGGCTATTATGTCGCTCCATAGTTCTCATGCCTATGGCACGGTTGGTGGGGCAATTGCGAGTGCAGTCACTGGCCCCTTGGCGGGCAAATACGGTACTATCGAAAAATCAATCGACCAACTTGAAGTGGTGTTAGCAAATGGCGATGTGCTACAAACAGGCCGTATTAGTAAACGTGAGCTAAACCGGCGCAAAGGCTTGCAAGGGTTTGAAGGTGATATATACCGTGGCATAGACGGCATTATTGAAGAATACGCCGATGTTTTAGACACACTGCGTGCTAACGACGCAACAGGCTACAATACAATTGCTGACGTAAAGCAAAAAGACGGCAGTTTTGATCTTACTCCACTATTTGTGGGCAGCCAAGGAACGCTCGGGATTGTTACCGAAATGATTATGCGCGCTGAGTTCCGTAGTCTGCACGTTTCGGCAGCAGCCTTGGTATTTAGCAATAGTAACGCAGCGCGTGATGCACTCGATGAGTTGTGTAAAATGGCGCCCGCTTTAATTGACTATGTAGACGCCGAGTTATTCGAAACCGCCAAAAAGGCCGGTAAAGTGTATCAATGGTACGATGATGCGACAAAAGACGTGCCAGCAGCAGCTGTGGTGGTTGTTGGTTTTGATGAGTTTAACGATCGCCACCGTAATAAACGCTTAAAACGAATTATAAAAATGTTTGGGAAGTCAGAAGAAGTAGTGTGTATAACTGCTCATGGCGACGACGCTGATTTATTGCTAGATGCGCTAAGCGTGCCACATTATACGACTACACCAGACGACATTGAGCAGGCTGCTCCAGGTGTACTCAGCGGGTTTCATGTGCCAACAGAGCGTTTAGAAGATTTTACGATTGCGCTCGAGGCATTAGCTAAAAAACATCATGTAAGTATGCCGATGACTGGCCATGTGTTCACCAATACATACAGCGTGTACCCAAGCTTCAATTTACATAAAGTCGGTGATAAGCAAAAAGTTCTTGCTTTGCTAGCCGATCTTACGAAGCTAGTGAATGCTCATGGTGGTACGATGATTGCTGAAGGTGGTGAAGGCAGGCTAAAGGCACCGTTTGTATATGCCGAACTCGACGAAAAAGTAGTAAAGCTATACCAAGAAGTACGTAAGGTGTGCGATCCGTTTAACACGCTTAACCCTGGGGTAAAAGCGGTCGGTGAAGTAAAAGAGCTCGTGCCGATGCTTCGTAGCAGCCCTGATGCCGGCCAGCTTGCACACTTTGGTGTGGCGTAAATAACTCGGTACTCTGTTTATGAAGACGTAACGCTACTTTACTAAAGTTTTTTATAAATCCTGGTTTGCGTCAAAGACAAGATAACAAGAACAGCCGAGCATAGCATGATTGCAGCACCAAGATAAGAATCATATATGCCTGCAACTGCTTTTGATACAAAAACAACATCAAGTATGCCGTGAAAAAGGACGACAGGTAATATGTTTCCTTTGGCACGGTCTGTTAACCACCCCAAGATAACTGCACCGGTCAGCAATGAAAATGCCCACCCAAGAGTGCCGCCTATACCAAGATTCAGCATATTGTCGTTGTAGAAAAACGTCATTGTATGCCACACAATCCATGGTAACGTCAGGATGAACGATGACATAAGCAAGCCGAATTTTTTACGTAATCTGGGCCATGCAAAACCACGCCATCCTATTTCTTCGCCGAAGCCAAAAAACACTAGTTCAAAAAGTAATATTCCGAGCAGATCAATACCAGGCAGTTTGTCTGTGCGCGCTACATCTGGTAGGTGGATCAATGTACCGTTGCCTATACCAACAGCCATGACGACAACCAGCAGTAGAATAATCGGCAATAATGCTCCTAGTACAATCCAACCTGATTGTTCTTTTGTCCATCGTAGTTTACCGAGTAGTTTGTTTAATTCATGTTTGCCGCCTACGGTCCAGGAAACAATAATAGCTGCTACTGCAGGGCCTACCCCACCAATATAATGGAGCCACCACAAAGGACTTGAACTAGAGGCACCCGTGGCGTTTGTAAATACTAGTGGAAGCCATAAAAGCGATGATATCACGAATGCAAGCACGTAGTAGCTGGCAAGCTGCTTTTCTTGCATGACTTTTTTGATGGCGTTCATACTTAGCATTATACAATTTTGTTTAGAATCACAGAACTAAAATTATACGTATTAGAGTACTGGTATGATCAGTGAATACCTATGAAAAGTATCTATTTGCAGAGCACTGGTGACGGAACCTTGGCATTTTGTAAAACAAAATACACTGAAGGTTCTGTCCTAGAGTGGCACTAAAGTAAAAAAATCAGTGTTTGCTGATCTTTTTACTTTAGTGAGATTTTACGCCCACACTAGAACCCATTTTGTGGCCAAATGCGAGAAATGATTTTTCGGTGGGTCGCCCCCGACCCGTCAAACTGGCCTGAACTAACATATTGATGTAACCTGCAATATTCAATCCGAATTTCTCTAGCCACATGTAATTAAGAAATACTAATACTATTCAGCCGGGAGGTGCTAAAGTACTTAGCTATAATCTCATTCTCACTTAATTGGATTAACAAAACGGTTCTGCTTGCATTAGTCGACTCAGAGTGATTTACTACATATTATTGTATTTGTCAGGAGTAACTTATGGCTGGAAAAGAACCAACGTTTCGAGATGACCCTTTTGCTCGTCCAGGGCATATCATACTAGACCCTACTCACGAAAGAGAACGAAATCCATTAGATAAACTACGTGAATTTCAAGCATTGCTCATTAGAGAACGAAAGATGCATGAAATTCTTCGCGGTGCCACCAGTATACCCGATCTGGAGGCGATGGCTCGGCAATCGACTGATGATTTAGGGTCACTACTTGCTTCTAGACAAGAGAAGCCACTTGAAGGCGGGAATAGGCAGTTTAGTTTTCTGGAACTGGGTGCCCGGGACGATGAGTTAAATGGTATGGCTGCTATGCAAGATATTCTACATGGTATATTTGACGAAATGTATGGTCGTGAAGCACTTGGCGTATACCAACAAAACGTTCCATATGATCCGATCCAACAAACTCACGAAGCGTACTCCGAGGCGCAGTACGCTTACGCCCGCGATGTAGCAGATAGGCGATGTGCAGTGATGTGTCCGTCTGTGCAGGAGCTAGTTGCAAAATCATACGGCCAGCGGTGGTACGAGCTTTACCTTCAAAACGAGAAGCCGAATCGTCAAAATCAATTACCATTTTAGTTGAGCCGCATATTCTGGTATTGATAAAACAAGCTGCGCGGAACTCTCTTATGGCCATGCATTATAGCTATCGTACAATATTGCAAAACTATGTTTCCTGAAGCTGAGATAAACTTATGTTTCGTCTAGTAACTATAAATATGTCAGTTCAGGCCAGTTCGACGGGTCGGAGGGCGACCCGACCCGCTAAAAATCTCATTTCTGGATCATGTTCCGCGGACATATTCCGCGACCCCATGAGTCAGTCAAATAGACATAGTTCATTTGTGACATCATCTTGCGAAAGTTCGCTGAACTTTCTCACCCGACGTATCGCGGAAGCAAGCATAGCTTGCTTCGGATGGCGTCCTTGCGGATTGCCGACTGGCAATCCTCGCCTCCACCAATAAAGATTCGAGCGCTAATACATACCAACGATCTAGCCCAGCCTTGTGCTGGGTATTATCGTTGGTGCCCGTAAGGTTACTGTTATTGAACCTGACATACTTGAAAGATTGCACCAGCTACTAAGCAATTATGATGTCTAGGTAGGACGTCTACAGCATCTCAGACAAACACTAAGTAGTCTCATCAAGTCTGAAAGTATATTAAATAACAGTTTTATCTAACGTATAGTTATGGCATATGAGTGACGATGAAAACGAACCACAAGAGACACTAGAGCCTCAGCCCGAACCACAACCAGAGCGAATATCTTACGACCCTGATGGTAATCGGTATATACGCACTGACCCTAACGGCGACGAGTAGCCATTGTGAAGCGTACTCGTGAACAGCTTCTAGAGTCTCTATCTCAGCAACTGCAATTCATCAACGCCTCTTGTGATGCTTTTGATGCAGGCAACGAGAACGAGTCACTACGAACCCTCCCGTACGATACACAGATATCTAAATCGTTACTTAGCCAACTTGGTAGTAAGGAAGTAATTAAGTTTATTGACTCTGCAGACCCCATTGACCCTGTACCTACCAATAAAAGAGACGGCGCAAGCCTGGTAGCCCCATTGAGTGTTAGGCAAATCGCCTGGGAGCTATTGCGGTCACTAGAACTAGTCGACATAACAGACTGACATTTTATGGTTATGTTGGCTAAAAAAGTGCTTTTGTAGATAGTTACTATATATCTTTAACCACAGGGCATGATAAAATACAGATATAAATCATAAACAGTGATCAAATATAAACATGCCAGCAGAAAATTTTCAGAGTAAACCAGGCGTAAACAGCCTACCTCATGATGAATGGCGGCAACTCGCTTATGACGCACCTAATCGTTGGGATTTAGGACACCCTGGTGTACGCAAGCTCTATGAAAATCACGTTGTTCCTCAGCTTTGCGATCGAGGGCTAGGGCATTTAGCATTTGGCAGTGTGGAGCTGCCCGGTGGCAGTTATCCAGGCGCAGAAGTGAACAGGATGCAGCCAGATCACGGGCCTACAAGGATAAGTGTCGAGCAAGAGGGCGAGCCAACTACTGTAGCGGTTACTAAAGGTTTTGATGCGCAGCAGCGAGTGGTTGAGTGCAGAGATACTGACGGTAATGACCTGGATAAAACCGTAGAGTCAGAAGCTACTCCTGAAGATAGCGCTGATCGGCTTGAATTTGAGCGTAGAATGAATACCGGGAAAAACCTTCATGTACTTAAGAAGCGATTCGGTGAGCGATTTGTAAAAGGTGATCTTATGGAAGGTGGTGGTTACACTGACGGTGGAGCCAGAGAGCTATTGGCTAAGTTTATAGAACTACCACCACAAAAGTTCCCTGGTGCGGGATTTACAGATAATGAAGGCAGGGATCTTGAGCTTAGTTTTGCTGGGGTACTCAAGCGAATTATCCCAAACAAAGAGGGTGCCTATACGCTTCTCAAGGATAATCTGCCTACATTCAGGCAGTGCTCGAGCAATTGTACAGCGATGACCCAGACCATGAGAGAGTGCTAGTCAGAGATCCTTATGCACTGGCTCGCAGTGTTGGCTATGAGCTTACAGGGCCATTTACGTCAACAACTGAGTTTGTGCCATACGACAAACTAGATTTTCCGCCAGGCAAATTAGGGAAAGAGCGTCTCTGTACATTTAATGATCCTGTCCAACGGTTAACGGACTATCACATCTTGTGGCTACGGCGCTTCGACGTGGCGGATACTTTGCCAGCAGACAAGTTGACAGCTAGTAATCTCAGCGATAGCTGGAAGACGTACCTAGAAGTTATCGGTCGGTATGATCGAGACTCTGATACCTACGATTTAAACGGTCTTCGCTCGACGCGCGATGATCCATATGGTACCTCAAGCATGTCCGTGCAGATTAGCCGCACAGGAAGGCACGTCTCTATCAAAAATCGCTATAATGACGCGGTCGGTGGCCCAAACAATACCCTTGACAGCAATCTGGACAATGTTGCTTACGGCCTAAAGCACGCCGTTTATTCGCGAGTTGGCCGAGAAGATTTAATGAATAAGACAATCGTCAGTCTTGCCGAAGGATACCATGCAGATGATAAAGGCGGCATACACCGCTATCGGTATGAGGAAGGCAACATTTACTACGGTGACTACGAATATATTAGCAACGGCGTTGTTACCACTATCGATCGTGGTAGATACTATATGATTTCGCCCCAGCTATATGTCTCCAGGAATGGCAAAACTGATGAGCTTCGCCTCGGCCAAAGGAGTACCGGTCTCGCAGGGCTTAAAGTAAGTAGTGATGTGCGATGTTTGTACAAAAGCATCCAAAATGATAACGAAACAGACCCAGTTTTGGCCGAGCTACGGCGCACATACGTCGAGCGAGACTTTGCGGAACTTAGACCAATGATGATTGATCAAGTGCGTGAGCAAGTTGGCTCAGCCTATGATGCTTATAGAACGGTTGCCGAACAGTTGTTTGGCACAGAGCGAGGAATAGTTGACGGGCCCGACAGTGTTGCACCGCGACATGAGCTTGAGCAGCTATTTGCGGCAAAAGAAGCAGAGTGGCTGGCAAACGGTGTTTACGACTACCTTGTAGAGAAGTTAATTGCTGAAGATACTATATTTATCCTCACGGTTACACCAAATGTGCTTGCGTCTTGCCAACAGATTAAGTCTATCGCGACACGATTTGGCGAGGGGCAACCCCGTAGCGCTTATACGTGTGACAAATTTCTTGACCAGTACTCGGCGGTTGAATTATCAGGCGCACTTGCACCAGATGCTCGTACCCGGTTTAGCCTGATTCCCGACCACAAAGATGACCTGGGCTATACACATGCGGATAATCAGCAAGCAATACTCGCCGAGCTCTCCAGTCAGCGCCCTGGACTTAGGCTCCATGTACCGAGCGTCCTCAATGCTGTTGTCTTTTGGCAAACTTTACGAGCAAGAGATGGCAATCTTGTTGAAGGCTCATTCACCAAAACGTTTATCCACCATTTTGACCTGACGCCACGGAATATCGACGACTGGCCGCATGTGCCGTGCTCGTTCGTGCAGGATGACGGCTTGGCGTCCGTCGGCGCCGTGGTTGCTGGCAGCGCCCGTGTTGCGGTGGGTTAGAAGCTTTGTAAATATTAAGCAAATATGGTCTTAGAATGGTCGAGTTTAACTTGTTTTTTTTAAAAAAAGCGCAGATTGCGGTTATTTTATGTATGCTTTCCTTCATTAAAACATTTAGATCTTTATCCTAGCTTGCTCCGGGTGACGTCCTTGCGGATTGCTGACTGGTAATCCTCACCTCCACGCCACGGGTTCAGGTTCAGCATGCATTTCAAATCAAACTAAAATACCAAGCTAGAGCCTAGTATTTTAGTTTTGTGAGATTTTCGGCGGGTCGCCCCCGACTAGGGCCCGCCGAACTGCTCGGCGGGGAGTCCAATTTAACTGATTTGAGACTATTGAGTTACTTATCGTGGTTAATTGTTGGTAAGATTACGGTCACTATTTCATCAGCTTCACGCCGTTTACGCTCCTCATCTGTCTCTGTGTGGTTTTGCCTGGGCTTTCTCGCATTATTATTTCTGACTATCGCCAGAGCCACTGCCAGTATGATTCCGCCAATTATATACTCCACGATGACTCTACCCTCTCTTATGCTGGGCGACATCAAAAGTATCGCTCTGCTTAATATAGGTGCGTACACCCTTATCGCTAATATTTTTTAGCTTAAATACGCCAACAAATTTGTATGCACGTTCATTGGTGATTGGATTTTTTACTTTTGCAAATACTATCCGTGTATGTCCAAGAAAGTCTTCGGTGCTTCGTTGCTCCCAACTGGGGAGATTGCTTTTTATGTCGTCATTATATTCGGTTATAGTAGCGCCGTCATCAGACAATATATTATGCCAGCCGTATGCCTGAGCCTTGCCCTCAATCTCGAGCTGAGGAAACCAGAACTTGTACTCTGGATCAAGACCCTTAGGGGTGAAGTATCCCTGTTGGTATCCTTTGCTGCTTGTTTTCATCAGAGTATTAACGGTCTCAACGATAGTTGGGAATATGATATCGTCTGACGATGTGATAATTTGTTTTTCCTTAAAATGCTCCTCTATAGCAATATCAGTCCACTCTAGAAAGTCACCTGTATCGCGTCTTTCCTGAATAAGTTGCTTTATTTTATAGACACATTCATCAATTCGCTGCTCAATCGCTTCGTATGGCTGAGTCACATCAATGTGAAACGCTTTGTAAGGGTGTCTATTGTCAACACTCAACACCTCAATTAATGTCAGCTCTCGCTCTTGGTCTGCGGATCGGTTGTGTTTATGATGACTCTCGTCACACTCCACGCCAAAATTTATCTGGGGAAAATAAAGGTCAATCAGATGCCAGCCTGTTTGATTTTTCACATACCATTGTGAAGCGGGTTTTATAGTTCGATCATTGAGACGATTCCATATTGCATTGACGACATAGTTCTCGTAATCTTTTCGCTTCGTGCGAGAAAGCGTCTTTACTATGTAGTTGAATCGTGTATTTATTTTGGCAGACATCTGTATAGTATTATATCGCATATCAGCGCTACTGATACTGAGCGAGAGGCTGCTCAATAATCTCAAATCAGTAAAATCGCACTTCCCGCCGAACTGCTGCGCAGGGGTTTTGGAAAAGTTTTTTGATCTTAAACGCCTACTAAGAACATCAATGTTACAAGCATGATAAACATGTACGATGGTATAATTGCACTATGGTAACATTACGGATAGCAAGGGTCTATAAGTATGCTCATTAAAGCTAAATCATTCGCAGAATATTTTGATAAAGCCGGTACTTTTGGTCCCGAACTTGCCGTAGTTGATGCGCTGATTCGTTTGCATGCTCCCGATATGCAGCCCGTCCTGTTTCCGACGAGTGGCGGCGTAAGCTTGGGTTACGGTGAGATGCAGTATCAGCCGAAGTCTGCCAAAATGCCGACAACTTGGCCAGTACTTGCACTCGCAGCTCAGAAGCACTACATGGCTTTGTACGCATGTGCGATAGTTGACGACCAGTACGTAGCTGAGAAATACGCTCCCGAGCTTGGCAACGTCAATGTCGGTAAAAGCTGTATTCGGTTTAAGCGGCTGGGCGACGTCCACGAAGAGGCACTCATAGCAATGCTAGAAGATATCAACATGCGATATAAAAATGGCGAACTTCACTATAGCCAGTGGTAATTAAAGGAGGTATTTATGAGTAGAGCAACAACCAAAGCAGAGCTAGTAAAAGCTTCGGAAGATCAATTCACGAAGATATGGGAACTCGTCAACTCTTTGTCTAGCGATGAGCAAGAGGCTACATTTGCCTTTGACGATATAGTTGCGAACAAAAAAGAAGCGCATTGGAAGCGCGATAAAAACTTACGCGATGTGCTCGTTCATTTGTACGAATGGCACCAGCTACTGCTTGGCTGGATACAATCCAATCAACACGGCAAAAACCAACCATTTTTGCCCGAGCCATATAACTGGAAAACGTACGGCGACATGAACGTAGAGTTCTGGAAAAAACATCAAACAACTACGTATGACAAGGCAAGAGCGATAGTAGTCGCCAGTCACAAAGAAGTAATGCGGTTGATTGATTCGCTATCTGAGAAGGAATTATTTGAGAAAAAACACTTCGCATGGACGGGTACGTCAACGCTCGGTGCGTACTGTGTGTCTGCAACGGCGAGTCATTATGACTGGGCGATAAAAAAGATTAAGTTGCATCTAAAAACTTTTCAAAAATAATTCCAGTACATTTTTCTTGACGAGATAGGCTCGATCAAAAAACTTTTCCAAAGCCCCTGCGCAGCAGTTCGGCGGGCCCTAGTTGGGGGCGACCCGGCGAAAACCCTATGTCTCGGATTTGGTGCTAAGATAGGTTCTGGCGTGGGCGTAAAATCTCACCCGTGACTTCATCTTTGAAAGCACAGCCTTCAAGAGAAGATCAGCTTGCGGAGCGAAGACATTCGCTTCTCACCTCCACGACGTGGAGATTCAAGCGCTAATAAATACTAACGATGAAACCCAGCACAAGGCTGGGCTAGATCGTTGGTGCGCGAAAGAGGACTTGAACCTCCACGTTCTTGCGAACACTAGCACCTGAAGCTAGCGCGTCTACCAATTCCGCCACTCGCGCATAATTGCAGGTAAACTTTAGTTTATTGTCGTCACGGACAGTCGAGTGCGCGCAGCGCGTCTACGAATACTCACATTGCACTCAGCCGCCAATCGCGCATATATATGAGTTGTTGAGGTTCAATGATTTATTATAGAGGACTTGGTCACATTCTGCGACCCCGCAACTCAGTCAAATGAACACAGTTCATTTGTGAGATTGCCTTGCGAAGCGAAGACTTTCGCTTCTCACCTCCACGTTCTTGCGAACACTAGCACCTGAAGCTAGGTCACGTTCCGCGACCCCGCGAGCCAGTCTATCGAGCATAGCTCTCTGGTGGCATCGCCTTGCGAACTGCCGCAGGCAGTTCTCACGTCTACCAATTCCGCCACATCCGCTATGCAGACACACAAATATTGTTCATGTATTAGGCTGCCGTGCGAAAATAATTATATCACATGTGCGGGGGCATACTGGCTGATATACTATATATAACATGCAAGATACTCGAAATGTAGTCAATAAATACAAGGGCATACCGCTCGAAGAAATTGTTATAAGCCTTGATAAAAACGGGGTGCAACTCGAAATCGCCGTTGAAAACGTAACCCGTGATTACAATATGGGTACAATTGTGCGCAGTGCTAATGCGTTTGGCGTGCGGCATGTGCATATTATTGGTAGTCGGCAATGGAACAAGCGTGGGGCAATGATGACAGATAAGTACTTACATATACATTACCACGCAACCACACAAGCATTTATAGCCAGTATTACGGGTAAACCATTGATTGCGTTTGATAACACGCCCGATAGTCAGCCGCTTCATAGTACAGCACTGCCCAGTAACGCAGTATTGTTATTTGGTGCCGAAGGCCCCGGCATTTCGCAAGCGTTGCTGAACAGCGCGGCAGCTGTAGTGGCAATTGAACAGTTAGGCAGCACCAGAAGCATTAATGTGGGTGTTGCGGCCGGTATTGCGATGTATGCATGGCTTAGTCAGCACCACCTGAAACATAGGTAATTGCACCTATACTGTTTATGCTTGCGTTTTTCTAAAAATAGTGAAACAATATAAATTACATGACGTCACTTTCTAGCGACCCTTATAAAGGCTCACGCGACTGGTACCCTGCCGATTTACGGCTACGTGAATATATTTTTGCCGCCTGGCGGACTGTTGCAAAACGGTATGGCTACGAACAATATGACGCGCCACTACTAGAGCCAATTGATGTGTATGCAGCTAAAAGTGGTCAAGAACTAGTGTCTGAGCAAACGTATCAGTTTATTGATCGTGGTGAGCGCAAGGTGGCGATACGCCCCGAAATGACACCAAGTGTTAGCCGAATGATTGCTGCTCGCTACCAGGAAATTACCTTTCCGGCACGGTGGTTTAGTATTGGACAATATATGCGTTATGAGCGGCCACAACGGGGGCGTGAACGCGAGTTTTGGCAACTGAATTGCGATATATTTGGGTGTGAAGGTGCGCTCGCCGAAGCCGAAATTATTTGTATGGGGAGCGACATGCTGCGCGAAATGCGCGCTACGCCAGACATGTTTACAATACGCATCAATAATCGTATGATCATTGATTTTATGATGGCCCACTACCTGGCCCTTGATAGCGTGCAAGCGCAATTGATGATGAAACTGTTTGACCGCAAAAGCAAAATTGCACCAGAAGCGTTTCGTGACCAAGCAATCGATATTTTTGGGCCAGAAGACGCACCGCGCGGGTTGCAACGAATGGCGCAACTACTTGCTGCAAAAACAATGGCAGATTTACCCGAAAGTATTCGTGATAGCGAACCGGTGCGCGATATACAAATATTATTTACACACCTAGAGCGTGCAGGAATTACAAATGCGGTGTTTGATATTACCTTAATGCGTGGCCTCGATTATTACACTGGTACAGTATTTGAATTTTACGACACACACCCCGAAAACAATCGCGCGCTATTTGGTGGCGGGCGTTACGATGGCTTGGTGGGCTTATTTGGCGCACCTCAGGTGAGTGCCGTGGGTATTGCCCCCGGCCTCACCACCACGGAACTTTTTTTACAAGCACATGATTTACTGCCACGTCTTCAATCGACGACCCAAGTGTATGTTGTAGTGATTGGTGAAGCGCTGCGCGGTGCTATAAACGTGGCAACGACACTGAGGGCAGAGGGCCTAACTGTTGAAGTGGATTTTACCGGCCGCGCTATCGACAAGCAACTTAAAACTGCCATTAAAAAATCTATCACCCACGTACTATTTGTTGGTACAGATGAAATAAAAACTGAAGTTTACCCACTAAAAAACACTCAAACAGGTGAAAGCGTGTCGCTGAGTTTAGAACGAATCGTCACGACACTTAAAGATTACCGCAGAACGAGCAGTGATGATGACGCTGACTTTGACGTAACTGATTTTGTGAAGGCAACGTAGCTGTTGCGCCAAGCGCAGCAGTATGCCATAGTAAAGCTAATGATTAAGCAAGTACAGCGCGGTTTTACAATAGTTGAACTAATTATCGTTATTGTGATTATTGCAATTTTAGTGTTGATTACTTCGGGTTTGTACCAGAACGCACAAATTCAGTCACGTGATATTAAGGTGCGTGATGCTGCAGATAAGTTTGGCGATGCACTGCGGATATGGATCGCAAACCATGATAACAGGTATCCGGTTGGGGGCTATGGTTCGACATCGCCTGTCGCTGCGAATGGTGAATGCCTTGATGGATCTGACGGCTACGTTGATCCGAAGGCCTACGGATCTAATACCTGTACGATCGGTGACGTACTTGTAGCGGCAGGGCTATTAACGCCTAGTTTTTTTAGTGAACTACCTCAGGCACAACTATCAGGTACCACTGGTAAGCCTATGCTGGTGTATCGTTGCACCGGTAACAAGTTTATTTTGCTTTTTTGGCAAGAATCACCCAACTCAACAGATACGAGTACTATGAACACGGACTACTACGCATGCCAAGTACCAGCCATGCCTACTTTTATAGCTGCATATGGTACCGATTTTCCGATGCGTGATCTTTGGGGTGCGCGGGCAGGAAAAATATTCGAATTTTAGCCATTGCTTTTTGCTGAACTTTTCGGAACATGCTACAATAATCAGTTATGAAAACTTCTGTTAAACACCTCTCTGACACCAGAGTGCTTGTCACTGTTACCGTTGACAAAGATGCACTCGCGACCGCTGAACAGGCTGCGGTAAAAAAACTCGCTAAAACGGTAAAAGTAGCTGGCTTTCGTAAAGGGCATGTACCGCTTGAAGTTGCGAAAAAGCACATAGACCCCAACTTGCTCATCCAAGAAAGTTTAGACCGCGCTCTAAGCTGGGCAGTTGCGAAAGTATTTCTAGACAGCGACCTACAGGCGCTTGAGCGGCCCCAGGTTGAAGTGAAAAAGTTTGTGCCTGGGCAGCAACTAGAGTTCACTGCTGAAGCAGATGTATTACCTAAAGTAACACTAGGCGATTACAAAAAACTGACAATCACTAAGCCAAAGATTACTGTTGCAAAAGCCGATATAGACGATGTGATTGAACGCATTCGAGCCGGCTTTAGCGAAAAGAAAACGGTTAAAAAAGACGCACAGAGTGGTGATGAAGTAGTGATCGATTTTGTAGGTAAAAAAGACGATGTGGCTTTTGATGGTGGAACCGCAACCGACTATGCGCTGACGCTAGGCAGCAACTCATTTATACCTGGCTTTGAAGACGCCTTAATTGGTAAAGCAGCAGGCGACAGTCTAGACATTCCATTGTCATTCCCGAACGATTACCATAGTAAAGATTTGGCGGGTGCTAAGGTGGTGTTTAGTGTGACGGTCAAAAAGGTAAACCAAGTAGTGTTACCAGAAGTTACTGACGAATTTGCCGCTAAAGTCGGGCCGTTTACCAGTGTAGATGACTTGAAAAAAGATATTAAAACTGAAATTACTGCGCAAAAAAACCGTGAAGCCGACGATAAAATCAAAGACGACGTAGTGGCGCAGTTGGTTAAAGTAAGTAAAGTAGCGGTGCCTGCTGTGCTTCGGGCCGATCAGATTCGGAGTATTGAACAAGACCTCACCCAAAACCTGGCCTACCAAGGTATGACGTTTGACCAATATCTAGCACAAAAAGGGTTTAAAAATCGCGATGAATGGGCCGAAAAAGAAGCCGCAACTGTTGCCGATGAGCGCATTAAAGCAGGGTTAGTACTTGCAGAGCTAAGTAAGGTGTTTGCTGTAACGATAACAGACGACGAAAAGGCTGAGCAACTTGCTACCTATCGTGCGCAGTATGCTAATAACCCCGACATGGTAAAGCAGTTCGACGATCCGCAAGTACAGCGTGAACTTGCGAATCGATTGATCACAGAAAAAACGGTTAATCAGCTCGTCGCACTCAATACTAACTAGCACTCTACTTGCATGAGTGCTAGTTTCTATGTATACTAGGGGTATGACACGTAACTATTTAGTACCAAATGTGATTGTAAAAACGCGTGACGGTGAGCGCGGGTATGACATTTATTCCCGTTTACTTGAAGACAGAATTATATTTTTGGGCGACGAGGTAAATGAGCAAACAGCTAATGTGGTGGTGGCGCAACTGCTTCATTTGGCTAACGAAGACCCAAAGAAAGACATTTCCCTGTACATAAATAGCCCAGGTGGGAGCGTGAGCGATGGCCTAGCAATTTACGACACTATGCAGTTTATTGCGCCAGATGTCGCCACCTATGGGATTGGCTTGCAGGCGAGCATGGGGGCATTTTTGCTGAGCAGTGGCGCTAAAGGTAAACGATTTTTATTGCCTAATAGTCGCGTGATGATTCATCAGCCGAGTAGCGGCACACAAGGCAAGGTGACAGACCAAGAAATTAGCTTGCGTGAGGCGATACGCCTAAAAGAACTACTGGCAGAAATTACTGCCAAAAACACAGGCCAAAAGCTTGCAAAGGTAAAGGCTGATATGGAGCGCGACTTTTGGATGAACGCGTCTGAGGCTGTGCAGTACGGTATCGCTGACAAAATTGTAAAGAGCAATTCTTAGTTGATATTATAAATTTTTGCTTATGTTTGATTTATGTGGTGAATTGCTTTACACTACCTAATTGCCTGGTAACCGCCAGGCAGTCAAGGGAACCTCTCGTAAGATTGAAACGAAAGGGTGTGAATATGAGCGCAATTCACGGGTGGACACCGCGTAGCTGAGCCAATCGCCGGCTCTAGTACGTGGTTAAGCGCCCCTTGATAGCTGTCTCTAGCAAGGGGCGCCATACCGGCGGTGGGCGCGAGGAAGGCATAAGTGCCAACCTTGCGCCCACTTGCCGGCTTTTTATTGAGGGCTCACCGAGTGTTGTCACTACTAGTTCGTAGCAAGTATGTTATAGTATATTCCGTCGTATCTTTTATACTACGTGGAAAGTGGTACCACACGATGAAGTCTGAACATGACACGTTAGACCAGGCGTTTCGCGACACTGGCATGATGACTGCGGTGGGAACATTGCTTGTTCTACCACCAGCCGTCGGAGGCGGTGTTGCCCATGCACTCGGCTACGGCTGGTGTGGGCGCTTGACAGGTGCTGCCATCGGTGGGGCGCTTGGATGGCTCGCTGCGTCCTGCTTGGCTGGGGCTGCGGGCTAGATAGATCGACATGTAGGCAGGCGCGTTCAAATCATGAAGCGCGCCTGCCTACAAGCCCAAACTATTGTTGACAAAGTGCATCTCACTCTTGTATACTCATAATTAATGAAGATTGTGTAATGTGGGTCAATAGTATACTGCGCCAGTGGCGTGGCGTTTTAGTATGCGTAACCACCATTAAGAAAAGCTTCGGCGCCAAATAGTTATTGCTTCGTTACTAGTTGACCCACTAGTAACGGTAGTGATTTATCAGTACCAATCACCAATCTAACCTACAAGGAGCCATATGGCATCAGCGAAAAAAGCGACAACAGCTCCAGTCAAGCGCGTGTTTTTCACCCAAGACGACACCGCACTGGAAGTTCCAAACCTCATTTCACACCAAAAGGAATCATGGAAAGACTTTGTAGAAACCGGACTGAGCGAGATTTTTGCCGAACTTAACCCGATTGAAGACTATACGGGCCAAAAACTTGAACTTCGATTTAACACGTACGCCTTTCAGGAGCCTAAAAATTCTGAACAATTTGCCAAAGAAAACAATATTACCTTTGATGCGCCACTATTGGTAAATGTTGAGCTTACCAATAAGGTGACGGGTGAAGTAAAAGAGCAAGAAATATACTTGGGTGATTACCCGTGGATGACGGAGCGTGGCACGTTTGTGATTAACGGTACCGAACGCGTAGTAGTCAGCCAGTTGATTCGTAGTGCTGGCGTGTTCTTTACTGCCGAACGCGGTATAGGCAAAAGCTTGTATAGTGCCAAGCTGATTCCTGGCCGTGGCGCGTGGCTAGAATTTGAAACTGCCGCAAATGGCGCTATTTATGTAAAGATCGATCGTCGTCGTAAAATCGCCGTGACGACGCTATTGCGTGCCTTGGGTTACAGTAAAGTGAACGAAATTCGCGAACTGTTTAAAGACATTGACACTGGTGAAACAAAGTACATTGACGCTACACTTGAAAAAGACCCAGCACACGGGGTGAACGAAGCATTAATCGAAGTATATCGCCGTTTGCGTCCGGGCGACCTTGCGACTGTCGACAACGCACGCCAGATGATCGAACGTATGTTCTACGACTTTAAGCGTTTTGACTACAGCCGAGTTGGCCGTTATAAGATGAACCAACGCTTGGGGCTTGATTTGCCAAACACCACTGAATACCGCGTGTTCCAGCTAAGCGACCTGGTGGCGATTGTGCGCGAACTTATTCGCTTAAATAATACCCAGGAACCAGGCGACGATATTGACGCCCTGAGTAACCGCCGCGTAAAACTGGTCGGCGAACTAGTGGCTCGTCAGTTTAGGGTTGGTATGTTGCGTATGCAACGTAATGCAATGGATCGCATGAGTATGAGCGACATTACTACCGTGACCCCAAGCCAGCTGATTAATGCTCGGCCAGTGGTAGCAGCTGTACGCGAGTTCTTTGCAAGCAGCCAGCTGAGCCAGTTGCTCGACGAAGTTAACCCGCTGTCTGAATTAAGTCACAAGCGCCGCCTGAGTAGTATGGGTCCGGGTGGACTCAGCCGTGAACGTGCTGGGTTCGATGTGCGCGATGCTCACCCGACTCACTATGGCCGTATTTGTAGTGTAGAAACACCAGAAGGTGCCAACATTGGTTTGGTGCTAAACCTTGCCAGTTATGCTCGTATTAATGAATATGGATTTATTGAAACACCATACCTAAAGGTAAAAAATGGGAAGGTTTCTGACGAGTTGGTGTATCTTGATGCCAGCCAAGAAGTGACTGAAGTGATTGCCGACGCAGGTGCCGAACTAGAAGCCGATGGTAGCTTTGTGGCCGAACGGGTGAGCGCGCGCCGGTTCTTGAAGCCAGGCCAGGTAGATACGTCTGAAGTAACCTACATGGACGCAGCTCACAAGCAGATTTTAGGTAGTACTGCATCACTAGTGCCATTTATCGAAAAGAACCGTATTGACCGAAGCTTGACTGGTTCGAACATGCAGCGCCAAGCGGTACCACTGCTTACACCAGAAGCTGCGATTGTAGGTACTGGCATTGAAGGCCACGTAGCCCGCGACAGCAGCCAGCTAGTTGTTGCAGAAGGAACTGGTGAAGTAGTTCGTGCTGACGGCGAAGTAGTTGAAGTGCAGTATAAAGATGGTAAAAAGTCATACCACCTGATTCATTTTGCAAAAAGTAATGACGATCGCAGCATTAACCAAAAAGTTCGCGTAAGGCGTGGCGACACCGTAAAACAAGGCGACATTTTGATCGAAGGCGCCAGCGTTGCTGACGGCGAGATTGCACTCGGTAAAGACTTATTAGTAGCCTTTATGCCATGGGCGGGCTACAACATGGACGACGCCGTGGTGATTAGCCGAAGGCTTGTCGAAGACGATTCACTGACAAGTATCAATATTAAAGATTACAATGTTGAAGTTCGTGAAACTAAGCTTGGTCCAGAAATCGTCACTCGCGATATTCCAAACGTCAGTGAAGAAAGCCTGCGTCACCTCGACGAAGACGGCATTGTGCAGGTGGGGAGCGAAGTATCGGCAGGTGATGTGCTGGTAGGTAAGATTACCCCTAAGGGCGAGCAAGAGCTGAGTAGTGAAGAGCGACTGCTGCGTGCAATTTTTGGTGAAAAAGCCAAAGACGTACGCGACACAAGCCAGCGCATGAATAATGCTGGTGGTGGCAAGGTAGTTGGCGTTAAAATCTTTAGTCGCGAAAATGGTCACGAGCTAAAAGCTGGTGTATTGATGCAGATTCAGATTTTTGTTGCTCAATTACGTAAAATTAGCGTTGGTGACAAGCTAGCAGGGCGTCACGGTAACAAGGGCGTGGTAGCACGTGTGTTGCCAGTCGAAGATATGCCGTACATGGCCGATGGCACACCTGTTGATATTGTGTTAAACCCACTCGGTGTGCCAAGCCGTATGAACCTTGGCCAGCTGTTCGAGACTCACCTTGGTATGGCCGCTCGTGCCCTAGGGTATAAGGTGGCGACACCGCCATTTAACGGCGTACCTATTAGTGTGATCGAAGATGAACTCGAAAAAGCCGGCATCGCTCGCGATGGTAAAAGCCAGTTGTTTGATGGCCGCAGCGGTGAACAGTTTGAAGAGCGTACTACAGTTGGCGTGATGCATATGATTAAGCTGCACCACATGGTGAGTGATAAAATTCACGCCCGAAGCACCGGCCCGTACACAATGGTGACGCAACAGCCACTCGGTGGTAAAGCCCAAAACGGTGGTCAGCGCTTTGGTGAAATGGAAGTGTGGGCGCTCGAAGCCTATGGCGCCGCCAGCACCCTGCAAGAAATGCTTACTATTAAGTCTGACGACGTGTATGGTCGTGCAAAAGCCTACGAATCAATCATCAAAGACGAGATTATTACGGGGCCAAAACTACCAGAAAGCTTTAACGTGCTTGTAAAAGAACTGCAAGGCCTAGGACTGCGCGTTGACTTGATGCACGACAGCGACATGATTGACGCTGAAAGCGTGATTGCCGAAGCAGGTCCAGCTGATAAGTCGGTGCCTGCGATCATCGTTGATGATGAAGAGCATGAAACAATCCTCGACGAAGCAGACGAATTTGGTGACATTGCAGAAGACGATGGCATGAGTATTCAAGACATTGATGAAATAGACGAAATCAAGGAGGAGGCGTAATATGACACGAGTTGTACCCACCACCGGCATCGCGGATTTTGACGCTGTACGATTGGCGGTTGCCAGTCCAGACGACATTTTGAAGTGGAGTTATGGTGAAGTAACTAAGCCAGAAACAATCAACTATCGAACGCAAAAACCAGAGCGCGACGGCTTGTTTTGTGAGCGTATTTTTGGACCAGTCAAAGATATTAATCCGCATGACAACAAACTAAAAGGCGTTCGCTCGCGTGAAGCGGCTGTCGACAAAAACGGTGAACTTGTCACTAAGGCCATTGTGCGTCGCGAACGCATGGGCCACATTAACCTAGCGGCACCAGTAGCACATATTTGGTTTATGCGCGGTACACCAAGTGCAATGAGCTTACTGCTCGGCATTACTGTACGCAACCTGGAGCGTATCGCCTACTTTGCAACCTACGTGATTTTGGATGTCGAAGCTGAAAAGCGCGACCAAATGCTTGCCGACTTAGAAGCCGAAACTGAAGCTGGTCGAGTAGCAATTAAGATTCGCTACGAACGCGAAGCAAGTGTTGAAGACGCCAATGTTAAAAAACTTGCCGAAGAACAAAGCCGAGAACTCGAAGAACTTGATAGCCAAAGCTTGCTTAAAAAGACCCAACTTGAAAGCTTGGTAAAGGGCGCGCTTATCAACGAAACTGATTTCCGTAACTTGCCTGAAGAATACGAAGAATTAGTAACTGTTGGTATGGGTGGCACAGCACTAAAAGCCTTGCTTGACGCAGTTGACCTGCCTAAATTAATCGCAGAACTAAGCGAAGAGGTTGATACGGCAAAAGGTCAGCGTGAAAAGAAGCTGCTAAAGCGTCTGAAGGTGCTTGAAGGTATGCAGGCTGCAGGCATTAAGCCAAGTAGCCTCACGCTCACTGTGCTGCCGGTTATTCCGCCCGACCTACGACCAATGGTGCAGCTTACTGGCGGCCGCTTCGCTACAAGTGACTTAAATGACTTGTACCGACGTGTTATTAACCGTAATAATCGCCTTAAAAAGCTTATCGACCTAAATGCACCAGAGGTGATTCGTCGAAATGAGATGCGAATGCTACAGGAAGCTGTCGATAGTCTTATCGACAACAGCGCTGCCCGCGGTGGCCGTGCGGTGAACGCTACTGGCGGACGCAGGCGACTTAAAAGTATTAGCGACATGCTGAAGGGCAAGCAAGGCCGATTCCGCCAGAACTTGCTTGGTAAGCGTGTTGACTATTCTGGCCGAAGTGTCATTGTGGTGGGGCCAAAGCTTAAGATTCACCAATGTGGACTGCCAAAACAAATGGCGCTCGAACTATTTAAGCCGTTTGTTATTAGCTGGTTGATTCGTGGTGAATATGCGCATAATATTCGTAGCGCAACTAGGCTAATTGAAGCCGGCGAAGCGATTGTATGGGACGCACTGGACGCTTGTATTGAAGACAAGTACGTACTATTAAACCGCGCACCAAGTCTTCACCGCTTGAGCATTCAGGCCTTCCAGCCTGTGCTTGTAGAAGGTAAGGCAATCCAACTGCACCCACTGGTTGCGAGCGGTTTTAATGCCGACTACGACGGTGACCAAATGGCTGTTCACTTGCCGCTGAGTAAAGATGCGCAAGACGAAGCTCGTGACCTTATGAGTGCTGTGAATAACCTTTTGAAACCAGCTGACGGTAGCCCAGTGCTTAACATTAACCAAGACATCGTGCTTGGCAACTATTACCTAACCTACGACAAGCCAAGTGCAAGAACCGACAAAGTAGCCGTGTTTGCCAATAGCCGTGATGCTGAACTAGCCTACGACATGGGCAAGCTTCAACTGCAAAGCCCAATTCGCGTCCGTGCGAAGGGCGAAATTCGCAATACGACACTCGGCCGGGTATTCTTTAACGAGATTTTGCCTGAAGACTTCCCATATAACGACAACATTCAGAACAAAAAAGAACTAAAGCGTGTGCTGGCCCAGATTTTTGATAAATATGGTGCTGAAGAAACCGCTCGTACTGCTGACCGCATGAAGGGGTTGGCATTTCGATTCGCTACTACCAGTGCTGTGTCGACTGGTATGCAAGACTACCTCAGTTTCGACGAAACCAATAACTTTGTGGCTGAAGGTGACGACAAGGCTGCTATGATTTCTGATCAATATGATCAAGGACTCATTACAGATGACGAACGGTACAGTTTGACAGTAGCCACGTGGCGAACAGTTGACCGCAAGATTGAAGACTTCTTGCGTGAAGAGCTAAAAACCATGGATACCAGCATTTCAACGATGGTGAACTCTGGTGCACGTGGTACGCTTAGTAACGTGAAGCTTGCCAGTGCCATGATTGGTACAATGGTGGACGCAACGAACCGCGAAATCGAGCTGCCAGTTCGTTCAAACTACAAAAAGGGGTTGTCGAGCCTTGAAGCCTTCGTGGCCACTCGTGGCGCGCGTAAAGGGTTGATTGACACCGCCCTTAAGACTGCAGACAGTGGATATTTGACTCGTCGTTTGGTAGACGTAAGCCAAGATGTGTTTACGGTTGAAGACGAAGATGGCGATGACGAAGGATTCACGATTTATCGCGATGAAAGTGAAGCGACAATGATTGCCTTTGGTAATCGCTTGTACGGTCGATTTACGGCCGAAGCTGTGCCGGGCCACATTGACCGCGACGTACTGATTACGCGTGACATTGCTAACGCTATCGAAGCCGACACCAGTATTAAAACCGTCAAGATTCAATCTGTTCTATCGACTAATAATTTACGAGGCATTCCACGGAAAAGTTATGGCCTTGACATGGCTACCAACACACTAGTGGCTGGCGCTCAGCCGGTTGGTGTGATTGCCGCGCAATCTGTGGGTGAACCAGGTACGCAGCTGACACTTAACACCTTCCACAGTTCTGGTGTTGGAGGTAGTGACATTACACAAGGGTTGCCTCGTGTTGAAGAGTTGTTTGAAGCCCGCAGCCCGAAGGGCCAGGCGTACATGAGCGAAACTGCCGGTACGGTTGATGTATGGGAAGATGGCAAAAAATATATTGTGCAGGTTACACCAGAGGCTGGTCATGTAGAGCGACTACCGCTTGAAGGCCGCACGGTTACTATAAAATCTGGTAGCAATGTAAAGGTTGGCGATGTACTCGCCACTGCCGAAGAGCTTTCTTACCCACTACTAGCACCTTTTGACGGTGTTGTAGAAGTTGCCGAAGATACCATTGTGATCGCAGCAAATGCTAGTTCGCCAGTTCGCTATGAAGTACCTGGTAACATGCAGTTAGTTGTTAAGGCTAATGATACGGTTGCGGCTGGTGACAGGCTTACTATTGGTTCACTGAATCTTCACGATTTGATGCGCCTAAAAGGTACCGAAGCCACGCAGCGGTACATCATTAACGAAGTATTGCGTATTTATGCAGCACAAGGTCAAGATGTTGCTGACAAGCACCTTGAGATCATTGTGCGCCAGATGTTTAGTCGCGTTCAGGTTGAAGACCCGGGCGATAGCGACTTCGTTATGGGCGACATTGTCAGTAAAGCGAGTGTGGTTGACGCAAATCGCGTGTTAGCGCTTGAAGGCAAAGAACCTGCCCAGTATACACAATTGCTACTCGGTATCACTAAGGTGTCGATCTGGAGTGACAGCTGGCTTTCAGCGGCTTCGTTCCAAGATACGACTCGCGTATTGATTAACGCCGCTACTAGTGGCCGTGCCGACCACCTAAATGGTCTTAAAGAGAACGTGATTATCGGGCGTAAGATTCCAGTTGGAACCGGCGCGCGCACCGTGCAAGCAGTCGCTGTTGATGATGACTTTGTTGTGGCTGATGAAGACGTTGTTGAAGAGATTTCAGCTGCGGTTGACCTAGAGTCGTAACAGGCTTGTGGGCGTTAAGCGGCGCACCCTAAACTGCTGGACAAAATGCAGCTAACCTGCTATGCTACGAAGTGAGTTTCCTCTTATGAGCGGCGTAGTGAGTGTGTTTGCTGCGTAAGGCATAAGACATGACCGCGTGTTTGCTGCACGGCGTTCATAATACGTAACGGGTATGCGCCACTGGCGTGTGCCACCATAACTATTGAATAAAGGGACAACTATTCATGCCAACAATTAACCAATTAGTGCGTAAGCCACGGCAAACTGCGCTCAAAAAGAGCCATTCGCCGGCGCTTGGTCGCATTCATAATGCATTGAAGGTGCGTTACTACAACCAAGATGCGCCCTTAAAGCGTGGCGTATGTGTTAAAGTAACGACCAAAACTCCAAAAAAGCCAAACTCAGCTCTTCGCAAGGTTGCTCGCGTGCGCCTAACGAATGGTCATGAGGTATGGGCCTATATTGGTGGTGAAGGCCATAATCTGCAAGAACACGCTGTTGTGCTAGTGCGTGGTGGGCGTGTGCCAGATCTTCCTGGTGTGCGCTACCATATTGTACGTGGCGCCCTCGACCTTCAGGGTGTTGCTAAACGCAAACAGGGCCGCAGTAAGTACGGCACCAAGAAAGCGGAGAAATGAGTATGAATTCAAAGTACATTTACGTTATTCTCGGAATCATTATTGTCGCATTGTCTCAAATTCTATTTGCCAATAGTGACCAAACAATGTTCCGATTATTATTAACCATTGCGGGTGTTGCTGTAGCTAGCTCGGCTAGTGAAATTGCAAAAAGATTCCACAATGGAGGTAAATAGCCATGCCACGAAAAGTTACTAAAAAGCTACAACGCACCATTAAACCCGACCGTAAGTACCAGAGTATTCTTGTGCAACGCTTAATCAATAAAAGCATGCTTGACGGGAAGAAGTTGGTGGCTGAACGTGCGGTGTATGGCGCGCTTGAGCAAGCTGCTAAAACACTAAAAAGCGAAGATCCGCTTGAAGTATTCGAGCGAGCGCTTAAAAACGTTAGCCCAAATTTTGAAGTAAAAAGCCGCCGGGTTGGTGGTGCGAACTATCAGATTCCATTCCCAGTCCAAGGCCACCGTCAGCTACATTATGCGTTTAGCTGGCTTGTGCAAAGCGCCCGCTCACGAACAGGCATTCCATACGAAAAGCGCTTGGCGCTTGAAATTGTTGATGCCTACAATGAAGCCGGCAGTGCCTTCAAAAAGAAGGAAGATACTCACAAGATGGCCGAAGCCAACCGTGCTTTTGCTCACTTTGCGCGTACGTAGTTGCGCGGGTAGTCACAATTAAATGCAATAAAAATCGCCTAATTATACGGCGATTTTTATTGACAACTCTAAAACATATGCGCTATAAATAAGGTAATGATGTGCAGCAATCTACGATTCACTACAAGGTTCGTTTGCTAGCATGCTGACCCAGTGTGAGTTTACCGGCCCACACGTACCACACGAGTCTTACCATTTACCGCCCCAAGATGCGTGGTTGCATAATCCATTTATAAGTGGCAGGATTCCTACTCCAACTGATGAACGCGGGTTGGTTGATTTTCGCACACTGATTGCAACCGTTGACGCAACAGTCGATCCAGCCTATACCTGGCCATCTGATAAAAACGACATTCATCACTTACAGTGGCCAAAAGCACGCTACGGGTTTTCATTTGGCACTCAGGTCGACGGTATTCAGTTTCGTAACCTGGCAGTCCGTCAAGCAGTGATACCACGCACGTTTCATAATTGGCTACACGCAGTGACATTGCCGTCAGAAGTGCCGTCACAAGAAATCATGGCATACCTTATTGAAGCCGAACGGGTAACCAAGCAGTTATTTAGAATTGCCAGCCTGTCGGTGCGGTTAGAGCGTTTTGGTACGCTAACCGAAGGCATACTACACGATCGCCTGATGCAACAATATGATAGATTTTGGGAATGCCTAGAAGAAGCCGCAAGCGTGCCGAGTGAGTTTCAGCTAATCGATATATCCACAATGACGCCAGCGAGTCCTGAAGATTTAAGGGTGTTAGCCCCCCAGCTTGGCCGCGTTGCAGCCATGCCGAGTGTCGCAATTACTGCCCGAACTATTCGCCAAACCAACCGTGCTGCATAAAACAACCTACCACACTGCTTATGCTTGCATAGAACCTTTACCATTAGTACGCTAATGAGCATGAGCCATGAAAGAATCGTCCCACCGGTGGACAGTGAAGAGCGTTTGTTTGAGCAAATAGCTGCAATTTACATAGACCCTGCCATTACAGAGATACTTGCCTTAATAGCGAGCTATAATGAGCAGCTTATGGAAAGGGCAGTCACTGCAGCGCAGGCTTATGAGATCATGCAGGAAGTCGACAATGTGTTTTCTGTATTTAAAGATCAAAATACTACTGTAACTGGGTATTTTGCGGTTACCTCTCACTTCGTACCAATGGAAGAGAAAAGAGTACTATTTGAAGATAAAGTGATGTACTTTGGGGGCGCACTCCCAATTCGTGTCGAATTAATCGCTGATGATGAGAATCACTATCAGCTTGGTTTATTATTCGTATATACCGAACCGGACGAAGACGGGTGTTTAGTGCCATACCAAGCGGTGGCGATGGTTGAGGACATAGTGAAGATTGATTTTGATGGTACGATGTCGGTTGGGCGTGCGAGGCAAGTGCTTGAGCACTATTGCCCAGATGTTATTAAGGCGATAGATGCCGTTTTGATGGCTGTTACCGAAGATGAATGCCAAAAAATAATGTTGCTGCGTGATATAACGATAATACTCAACACGATCCCTCGTATCGATACTGAGCAGCTAAAGTTAATAAAGACATCCATCGAGGTCTACATTGCCGGTAATATACAGTTAGACAAAAATGTGCCATATGACATAGCTGTTAAGGGTATTGGTCGGCTGCATAGGGATGAGCTAGATACAAATGAACTGTTTGACGCTACCTTTGAGGCACTCGTCATTCCACAGCAAATACTCTGGGATGTTGATCCATCTATGCAGAAAGGCGACTTGGTACCGCTGCTCGAGTTTAAGCTAGTAGGATCGAGTATTGAATTAGATAATAATGATACTTTATTCATGCCACTCAGCGCTGTAGAACGGTTAACGAGCCTGCGCCGCAAATATTATAACGGAAAGTAGTATGGTTATAATTTTTGATTAGTACTGCTCTTAAGTATGGTAAGTCTTTGCTCATCGGCAGCAATCCGTTCAGCAATAGTTTTAGCACCAGCGAGCGTGAACGCGTGACGCACCGGTTGGCTGTAGTCAACTTCATTGGGGTTAGCGTGGCCGCCTCCAGGCACCGGGATGGTTATCGTTTGTGGCAGTAGTTGGTGCCAGCTGCTTGCTGCCCGGCCTACATTTACTGTAGTGTCCTTGCTTGGGTCGTTGGCGTGTAAAAAGAACATTGGTACATCGCGTAAATACCCTACATTCACAGTGTCTTTAAACGATTTAATGGTCGCTAGTTGCGAAAGATACAACCGTTGGTCGCAGCCGCCTGAAACTCGAGCGACCTCACGAACGTCATCGAAAGTGAGGGGAATATTGCCTTTTTTTATATTCGACACATACTCGACGGCAAAACTAACTTGATTTTTGTAGCCGTGTCCAAGCAGTTGCTTGCCTTCGATACCCGAAAGCCCGTCAACCCATTTAGTTTCGAGCCAGCCCGACGTGTCTTCTTCGCTCACCGGTGAACTGTCAGCCAGGACTGCTTTAATTGTAATGGGCTGTTGGGCATCGGTAATCGCTTCACCACTGCCAATAAGGGATAGCGCACCCATGCTACCACCATAAAAATACACATCGACAGGTTGGTTAGGTACCGCGGTACGAGCAATGTACTCTTTTGCAACAAGGCTGAGGTCGCTATAGCGAACACCGTGATTACTTGGTACTAGGCGTACTGTCTGACAATAATCTTGCAATACTGGCCCAAGTCCTTCCGATCCGCCAAATCCTAATATGTAGTCCGCTGTCATGTCGTTGCCAAGGCCGCTCGCAATAAAGCAAATGCTATTGCGGTTGTACAGGTCGTTTAACGGGTTTTTTGAAGGCACCAATAACGCTTTAGCTGGTTCGAGAGTAAACTGTACTGATTCAATAACACTAGCTGGTATATAGCTGATTGCTATAGACATGCCTAGCCTGCCCATGCGGCGCGACAGCCGTGCCGGTAATAATGGTGTGCGTGTGGGCGATTCATGTTTTGCGGAGTAAAACGGGCCGCAGTCAACAGGCGATGAGATTGCATCGGGGGTGTGATCGTACGCACGTGTTCCCCTCATGTGTATTATTACACTACGCAACACCAGTAAAATTGTCAAGCACGCTCATGCTTGCACTTTACTCACTAGCTTGCTTTCATAAGAACATGCCAAAACGCCATGAACCTAAGCCAGATGATTACCATAATGTGGCCAAAACTATACTTGACCATGTGGCTGATGTAGGGCGCGATCCGTTAATCGAAGATACGCTTACGGTAGTTGGTAGAATTCAAACAAGTATTGACACTATGCCAGATGCGACCGTACACGATGCCGACGAATTATTGATGCCTGTCAATGTGGCCTGGAGTGAAGAACAGCGGCCAGGAGTTGCCTTGACGTACACTGGTAAGCTACGAATAAATCCACGAGTGTATATGGAAGCAGATGCAGTGGCGCTATTCCCAGTGCTTAAAGACTATGCAGCGTATGAAGATGACTACGGTAAATACTTTTTAGTGAACGATTTTCCATTGGTATGCTCCTGGTTTGAAGTGATGGTTCACGAAGATGATGAAGAAAATGAACGATACACGTATGCACTTACCTTCGCTGATGATGACAATTTAGATGAAGAGAGTGGTCTGCCAGACACTAGCTTCTTCATGGCTTATCCTACAGATATTAAAAGTATCGACTTTAGTACGCCGTCTAACCAGCATGCCGAAAAGCAGCTGCAGTACTTTTTTCCAAACCTGTATGCCATGCTTTTGCAGCAGCTAGAACATGCCAATGGCTCAGACAAGTCGCGGCTAAAAGCATTGCAATCGCTTCGTATTTCATTGGAAGGGGTTAATGCTCACGGCATGAATCTTGCAAAGCTAGTTGAACAATACGTTCAAAGTAAAATTACGTTCGACAATGACCTCTACGAGCTGTATGTAAACGGTAGTATCAAGGGCGTCAAAGAAAGTCGCAAACTGACTGAGGCAACTGTACAAGCGGACACACCGCTGAGTGGGTATGTTTCTGGCCTTATAGTAACAGGCTCCGACACTCAACCCGAGATCCTTCAGCCAAAACTTGTCGTTGCTAGGCTGGCATCAGACATGAATGCTGAATATTATGAAGGCATCTTAGTACCAGTTGAATCAATTGTAAAAATGCGCAGTTTGCGCAGGCGTAATCGATACTTTGGTAAGACTGCAATGTTTCCGTTTGAATCACCCATAGAAGTGTATGACCATTTTAAACGGTATCAAGAAAAGAAGTCGCCACCTAGCAGAGACCTGCCAAAAGAACATCAGTTGGATAAAGATACATTTGATGCCGTAACGGCCGATATGGTGCACGAAAACCATCGACCCTTCATATATAACGAAGAGCGTGGCTGCTACGAAGTGAGGGTTGATGACGACCTTACGTTACTTTTTGCTGACTACAACGAACATATTGATGCCATGAAAGCCTTCGACCCACATCTTGAACCTACCGCCTTAGACTATATGACTATTGTGTCAGCACTGCTACGCTATACCATCCCAAAGTTTGAGCATTTACAGCTCGGCGACGCAGTGGCAATTAATCAGGACGCAATCGTACGCAATGAAAACAACATCCAAGACGAAATCATCACATTAAAAGACGGCTTACGTGTACAGGGCGAGTTTGGCGGCATCACTATCACTACGTTTCCGAGTGGCAACACGCCACCTCAATACAAACTGGCTATGTTATTACACGACCCATTTATCTTTGACGAAGAAGGCGAACATATGCGCAATCTTGCCGCTAAGCCATGTACCGTTGCTGTGCTTATTCACGAAGATATGATACCGCATATAGTCAAGATTCAGTACGGGGAAAGCCTTGGGCTTGAAGGTGAGTAAAAAACTGTAGCCACCCCTAGTAATTAGTGAAGTACCGTGGTATTATTTTACTAAGGGCTATTTTTAATGGCAAAATTACTAATTAAACGTGAAGGAACAACTACACTCTACCTACTATGGCTACTCCAACTAACATTCCGCTAAAAGATTTTCGCAACGTTGGCATTATTGCCCACATTGATGCCGGCAAAACAACAACAACCGAAGGTATTTTGTACCGAACAGGTATTAACCACAAAATTGGTGAAGTTCGTGGCGAAGGTGACGGCGCAACAACTGACTGGATGGCACAAGAAAAAGAACGAGGCATTACTATTACGTCGGCTGCAGTCACCTGCTTCTGGAAGGGTCATAAAATTAATATTATCGACACCCCAGGCCATATTGACTTCACCGCAGAAGTTGAACGAAGCCTGCGCGTGCTTGACGGTGCTGTAACAGTGTTCGACGGCAAAATGGGTGTCGAAGCGCAAAGTGAAACCGTGTGGCGCCAAGCTAATAAATACGGCGTACCGCGCATTTGTTTTGTTAACAAGATCAACCAAACTGGTGGTGATTTTTACAAAAGCCTTGAAAGTATTCGGACACGCCTCAGTAAGCAGGCCTTTCCAATTCATTTGCCAATTGGTTTTGAAAAAGAGATTAACGGTGTAGTTGACTTGATCGACATGAAGTCGTACACCTACAGCGACTATACTGACCATGAATTAGTCCAGGGTGAAATTCCTGCCGATATGCTGGAACGTGCCAAAAATGCCCGTAGCCTGCTGGTTGAAAACGCTGTTGAAGCCGACGAAGAACTAATGATGAAGTTCTTTGATGAAGGTGAAGAGTCGATTACTGTTGACGAACTAAAAGCAGCCCTACGTAAGCGTGTGCTAGCTGGTGACTTTTACCTGGTAACAGGTGGTGATGGCCGGGGTGTGATTGTTGAAAAACTACTCGACCTTATGGCCGACTACTTGCCAAGCCCGCTTGATATCGACGCAATTTGGGGTAAAAACCCTAAAACTGGCGACGAAGTGAGCCGCAAGCCAGACGATAAAGAGCCAATGGCAGCGCTTGCCTTTAAGCTAGCGACCGATCCATTTGTTGGTAAACTGATTTTTGTGCGCGTGTATAGCGGCAAGCTTACGGCTGGTAGCTACGTGCTTAATACGACGACTGGCGAAAAAGAACGTGTAGGCCGAATTGTGCGTATGCACGCTGACAAACGTGAAGATATCGACATGGTAGCGGCTGGCGACATTGCCGCAGTTGTGGGGCTTAAGGGTACCTTTACTGGACACACATTGTGTGACCCAGCGCACCCAATCGCGCTTGAAGCAATTACGTTCCCAGAGCCACCAGTGAGTATTGCAGTCGAGCCAAAAACTAAGGCCGACCAAGAAAAAATGGGTATTGCACTTGGTCGCTTAGCCGAAGAAGACCCGACCTTCCGTGTACACACCGACGATGAAACCGGCCAAACTATTATGAGCGGCATGGGCGAGCTTCACCTTGAGATTTTAATTGACCGCATGAAGCGCGAATTTAACGTTGAAGCAAATGTGGGCGAACCACAAGTGGCCTTCCGTGAAACAATTAAAGGTACTGCCGAAGTGCAGGGTAAACACGCCAAACAAAGTGGTGGTCGTGGACAGTATGGTGATGTGTGGGTTCGCTTTGAACCAAATGAAGTGGGTAAGGGCTTTGAGTTTATCGACATGATCAAAGGTGGGGTGGTACCACAAGAGTATCGTAAGCCGGTTGAGCAAGGTATTCTTGAAACATTAAATGGCGGTGTGATTGCCGGCTACCCAGTGGTTGACGTTAAGGCGACCTTGTACGACGGTAGCTACCACGATGTTGACTCAAGTGAACTCGCCTTTAAGCTGGCGGGTGGTATTGCTGCACGTGACGGTATTAAAAAAGCTACCCCAATTTTGCTCGAACCAGTGATGCACGTTGAAGTGACTACCCCAGAAGAGTTTATGGGCGACATTATTGGCGACCTTAATAGTCGTCGCGGCCGTATTGACGCCATGGAAGACCTAATGGCTGGCGCTAAGCTCGTGAAAGCGATCGTGCCACTTGCTAACATGTTTGGCTACACCGGTGACATTCGTAGTATGAGCCAAGGCCGTGCTGCAAGCACTATGGAGCTTGCCCACTACGAAGAAGTTCCACCAAACGTTGCGCAAGAAATTATCGAAAAGCGCAGCAAATAGCAGTAGCCTATAAAGGAAGCCGTATGAAAAAAGTTTCGAGCTTCAACATTACCTGGATACTCATAGGGTCGGCAACTGTTGGTACGGCCCTGAGTATTGCACTCACAAAAGACACAAAATGGATGCAATGGCACCTAAGCCGCCTTGGCGAAGGTGCCTCGCTGTCGTCGGCAATTTTTAATTTTACGATTATTATGGCCGGGCTAGTACTACTGCTTATGGCCATGCGTATCACAGATGAAATTACACATCACAAGCCTCATCCTGGGGTAGGGCAGCTACGTATGCTTCTCATTATTGCCGCAATGTGTTGGGCAGGTGTGGGTGCTTTTCCGTTTGATACGTGGCCTGTGATACACAACGTGTTTGGTTACGGGCAGTTTTTAGTGTTGAGTGCTGCGATGGTAGGATTAAAACACATATGTCCACGCTTTTCACCCCGTACCTACAATATTGGTCTTATGGCGGTCATTATTACCGCTATTTTGGTGGCGCTGTTTCATCTGACGCACTTCACGACGCTGCTTGTTGTTGAGCTAATTGGTCAATTGTTCATTTATGCCTGGTTACTTTCCATGACATACGACGCGAGGCGCTAAATACAACTACCTATTGTATTCTTACTAAGCTTGTGCTATAATAAAAAGATTACATTCGATAGAATGCCGAGCCGGCTCTACCACTACACTCCTGTGGGCATCAGAATCAATCTCGCTGTTCGATTTACGACTGTGAACGATTGAATCAAATAACGAAAGGATACTTTTTCTATGCCATATATTAATCGGAGCAGCTCGACTGCTCGCCCAACTTTTAATGGACGCCCTAGGCCAGGCGGTACCCGAGGTCGCAATCGACCACGCCCGCAACAAGGCGGCAGGGGTGCAGGCCGTAAAAAAGCCGACATTCACCCAAGTAAATATATAAACAAGGCTTTAATGCCCGCTGAAGAAATCGCCTACGTACCCACTAATACGTTTGCTGATTTTCCATTTAGCCCCGACCTAGCTCATAACATAGCAAGCAAGGGCTATACGGTGCCAAGCCCGATTCAAGATCAGTCCATACCAGCTATTTTGGCTGGCCGCGATGTAATTGGTTTGGCTAATACTGGTACTGGTAAAACAGCCGCCTTTTTACTGCCAATTATTCAGCATTTAACCGGTATTACAGTGCGCCCTAGTGTGATTATTATCAGCCCTACTCGCGAACTAGCCCAGCAAATTGAAGCTGAGTTTAAGAGTTTTGCGCGTGGCATGAACCTGTATTCAACGTTACTCGTTGGCGGTATGAATATTTCTAATCAGATTCGAGACTTGCGCCGCCGTCCACATGTGATTATCGGCACACCTGGCCGTATGATCGACTTACTTGACCGCAAAGAGCTGCATTGTCGCGATATGAGCGTGCTAGTGCTTGACGAAGCTGACCGCATGCTCGATATGGGTTTTCTACCAAATATTCGTCGCATTGTAGCTGAACTGCCGCGTCAACGCCAAACGTTATTTTTTAGCGCCACCATTTCCCCTGAAATTGAAGCGGTCACAGCAAGCTTTTTAGACAAACCAGTAACCGTCAGTGTACGCACTGCTGAAACTAGTGACCATGTCGAACAAGATGTGATTGAATATACCGATAATGACAACAAATACGACCAGCTGATCGCTTTGTTGCGTAAAGATAATTACGACAAAGTACTCGTATTTTGTGGTAAAAAGTTTGGTGCGCAGCGCCTAGCCGACAAGCTAAACCGTACTGAAATCTCGGCTGCGGCAATTCATGGCAACAAGTCGCAGAGTCAGCGTCAGCGCGCGCTTGATGCATTTAAGGCCGGTAAGGTTGACGTGCTCGTGGCTACTGACGTTGCCGCCCGGGGACTCGATGTGCCGAATGTAAGCCATGTCATAAACTATGACACACCGCAAGTGTATGAAGATTACATTCACCGCATTGGCCGTACTGGGCGCGCAGGTGCTAAAGGCCAAGCGCATACGTTTGTGCCAGCTAAGCACTAATTTTTTACGCACGCTCTAAAAAACTATTGTATAATAGTGCCTATGGATACTAAAAATAAAATCATCGTGGTTGTCGGTGCCGTTGCACTTCTGTCAGCTGCGGGTATCGGCGGGTATGTGCTGTTTACTACTCCTGATGAACCAATTGATACACCCAAAACAGCGCAAGCGAGTCAATCTACTACATCCAATACGGCCACTGCAAGCTCTAAAGCTGGTGCTGCGGTTGCTGCTGTGGTGCCTGCTAATACGCCCGAACAGCCTGCTTCTAGCGCAAGTCCATCTAATCCTGGGTCGAGTTCGACAAGCACCGGCACAACAAAGCCAGCCTCGCCTAGCACTCCTTCGACCCCAGCACCATCAACCCCTGCGCCTTCGACTCCAACACCACCAACTCCAGCGCCTCCGGCCCCAACGCCCACTTATCCATATCGTAATGGCACCTACACAGCAACGAAGCAGTACACTGTACCGAAAAATGGGGCAAACTCTATCACGGCCACTATTACTTTAAGTGCTGGTAAAATTACAAGTGTAAGCGTAAAAAATTCATACACAGACAGGGAATCTGCGCAATATGTCGATAGCTTTACCAGTAAAATAAGTGGCAATGCTTCTGGACAATCAATTGCTAGCTATGCGCCAGGCCGCATTGGTGGTGCTAGCCTCACCACTAACGCGTTTAACGCAGTCCTTGACAGTGTTCGCGCCCAGTCAAAGACGTAACACTTGTAATTCGCTTATGCTTCGTTCATAATACGAACCAGAATGAATGGGGTACTATAGTGTATTTTGTTGATAGGTTTACACTTGGCAAAAAACTTGCAAGTAGTACCAGTGAACTTCATGGCAGTGATGCAGTTATTGTTTGCCTGAAGGATTCGGCGCTGATGACAGCAATTGCGCTAGCGATTGATATTCGAGCCTGGATACTACCGTTGTTATATGAAACAATTACCGATCCACGTGACGAAACACAGCTTTTAGGTGCGATTACTCCTAGCGGTGAGCTGTGTGTAAACCCTACCATTTCTGAATTTGAGCTAACTGGCATCATGCAAGACTTTTTTGGAGTGATTGAAGATCGTAAGCGGGTGGCAATGCAGCGTCTGAATGCGCGCACGGATATGTATCAAAATATGATTGATGTCCATGCCATAAACGGGCGTAGCGTAGTACTAGTCGGTGACGTCATTACTACTGCACTCGAACTTGCAGTAGCCGACGAGCTGTTAAAGCCACTTCAACCTAGTCAGGTGCTTGGTATGGCTGGCAATGTAACAGTAGACGTATCAAATATGCTCCGTACCACAACTACAGAGTCGACAGTGCTTGATGTCATACCGACTGCCATCATGGGCGAGAACCATTATTTTGAACAACCCGATGCATATAACGAAGATGAGAAGCGTAACCTAGCATTAAATGTGAGCACCTACTGGGCATAGAAAGGATTTTACATGCAACCAGAACAAGTACAGCCAGCAATCGTAACACCGCAAGCACCGCCTGTCGCTCCAGTAGCATCAGCAGCACCTACTACCACAACATTTACTCCTCAGCAGCCGGCGCTTACTAGTGATGAGCTTGCTGCTGCCACGACTACTATTGCTGCAGTAAGTGAAGCGTTTGCCGAAAGAGTCGTTGGGCAAGATGGCTTACGTCAAAGCTTGCTTGTCGCGCTACTGGTAGGGGGGCATGTGCTTATGGAAAGCGTGCCAGGACTGGCTAAAACAACTGCCGCAGCTACACTAGCCAATACCATGAACGCGTCATTTCACCGTATTCAATGTACGCCAGACCTATTGCCAAGCGACATCATGGGCACACAAATGTACGATCAAAGTAGGGCTGAGTTTAAAACGCAACTTGGGCCGGTAAACGCAAATTTTGTGCTGCTTGATGAAATTAACCGCTCCAGCGCAAAAACCCAAAGTGCTATGCTCGAAGCCATGCAAGAAAAACAAGTTAGTATTGGTGGTGTTATTCATAAGCTGCCCGAGCCATTTTTAGTACTCGCTACCCAAAACCCAATCGAACAAGAAGGTACGTATGAGCTGCCAGAAGCTCAGTTAGACCGCTTTTTGCTTAAAGAAGTGCTGACCTACCCAACAACCGATGAAGAAGTGGAGATTTTACGGCGTATTGAACAAGGTGCCTATACAAGTGATGCACGCCTGGCAGGGTCAGTGAGTATAGACCAGATAATGCAGCTGCAACGACAGGCAGCTAAAGTATACATTGATGATTCAGTGAAGCGATATATTGTATCGATCGTACAGGCAACCCGTAATCCGTCGGCCAGTATTAAGCCTGAACTTGCAAAATATGTTCAATTTGGTGGCAGCCCGCGTGCTGCAATTGCCTTTATGCAAGCGTCGCGTGCATTGGCGTTGATTCACGGTCGCGACTATGTGATTCCAGATGATGTAAAAGAACTTCGGTTCCCAGTGCTTCGTCATCGTATCATTCTAAACTTTGAAGCAGTCGCCGACCAAATACACCCCGAGCTGATTATCGAAGCAATCTTTAGCGGTATCACTACACCATAGCGAGTAAAGCATGGGCAGTCTGCTGGTAAAAGTTCGGGCAAAAATGGCGATTTACGCACACCAAAAGGTGCGCGGTATGCTTGAAGGCCAGTATGGATCGGTTTTTAAAGGTCGGAGCATGGAGTTTGATGATCTTCGTGAATATATTCCGGGCGATGATGTAAAAGATATTGACTGGAAGGCGACTGCTCGAAGCAGCAGTGCATTGATACGGCGCTACGTAGCTGTGCGTAAGCATAATGTATTACTTGTGGTTGATACGGGCAAAAACATGACAGCTACCACCTCTACTGGGCAGAGTAAAAAAGACCTAGCAGTACTACTTGCAGGTATTATTGGGTCAATTGTACTAAAGCATGATGACTTAATTGGGCTTGTAGCAGGCGACAGTCAGCGTACAGTACATATGCCGATCAAGGCGGGCAATGTGCATCTTGAGCAAGTTTTGCAGAAAATTGATACTTCGATTACAGATGATGCTGCGCCAAGTCGAATTACGGCACAGCTTGAATATATTACTAAAAATATGCGCCGCAAAATGATTATTGTGGTAATTGCCGACCAAGTTCCGTTTGACGAAGCGATGCGATCAGTAGTGCGCAGGCTACGCGCTCAGCATGAAATATTATGGCTGACTGTCACTGATGCTGATTTGTCTTTACCGCAGCAGATTGTTGATGTTGAAAAGCAACTGAGTGACTTGCCACGCTATTTGCGTACCCACAAAGCTATCGTTGCCGCCTACCGCGAACAAGAGCAGTTGGCAAAACAGGCTTTAAGCCAAGGATTAAGTCGATTAGCAGTAGCAAGCGAAGAAGTGGAATCTGAGAATGACGCAGTGAAACGTGTTTTCAAGCTGCTTGAAAGGCACCGCAATGTCCGCCACACCTAGTGTCTCGCCATTACTCCAATATGACGGCATGCCTATTGCTATAGCGGCACTGCTCGCTGTAGCAATCATACTTTGGTTTGGTGTTGTGTTCTATATGACTCGTAAAAAAGCACCCAAAAAGCTGGCTGTTAAGTCGCCCGATATGCTTCCCGTTGTCGATCTATCGGGCTTAAGGCAAAAGTATTTGCAGCAAATACAGTCAGTTGAAGATTCCTACCGTGGAAAACACATCAACGCGCGCGCACTCCACCAGTCGTTAAGCCTACTGCTTCGCGAATTTGTATCAGAAGTCGAACGCATGCCGCTTACCACGATGACCTTAACTGAGCTGAAGCAATCTCGTCATAAAAAACTGGCACCAACGATTGAAGAGTACTACAAACCAGAGTTTGCTACGGTTGAATCGGGTAATGTAGATGCGTCACTAACGGCCGCCCGAAAGGTGGTAACCGAATGGTCTTAAAACACTGGTGGATGATAGTTATCTGGCTGGCTATCGTTGGCTTACTGTATCAGCTTTACCGTTCTGGTAAGCTAGCAAGCTGGGCTAAAACCAGTACGCCTCGCGTAAAGGTGGCTCGCAGCGAGCGCATCACTGGGCTGCCTATATATGCGCAGATAAAGGCTCGCTATAGGCGCTGGCTGCTCGCAGTACTCGCATGTCTTTTTGCTGCAATTACATCTACGATGGTGCTGACTGCACGCCCCGCTTCACAAAGTATTGTTTCAGCTGCCCAACTCAACCGCGATATTATCTTGTGTCTGGATGTCTCGGGATCGATGCTTCCAGTAGATGCAAAAATTGTTGAAACATTCGAAAAACTCGTAAATGATTTTAAAGGCCAGCGTATCGGTATGGATATCTTTAATGGTCTCAATTCGCAATTTTTTCCGCTAACAGATGACTATGATCTGGTTAAGGAACAGTTGGCTTTTGCAAAAAAGGAGCTAAAAAAGGATCCGTTCGGGCAAGGCGAGGTGAATGAAGAATTACGCAAGCACCTCAACTTTATTGCAGGAACGCTCGCCGCTGTTTCCACTTCGAATGTTATGCCGAACTCTAATGTCGGCTTAGGGCTAGCAGGATGTATCGGGCATTTGGGAGATAATAAGACGGGCCGGTCGCAGTCGATTATACTTGCGACAGACAACGAGCTTAGTGGAGATCCGACCGATAAAGAATCTATAATAATTTCTACACCTGAAGCAATGATGCTTGCAAAAAAGAAGTCAATTCGTGTGTATTCTATAGATCCAGGTGTCACCGACCCAGCAGCTGGTGGCGCGAGTGATACGCCACTTAGAGAACATGCCGAGCTTAAGTTGTACTCGATTGCTACCGGTGGCGGCTATTATCTACTGTCACAGCATGGGGTCGTGCCTGATGTGATCAATAAAATCTCACAACAAGAAGAAAAACTCTTTGTGAGCGATCCGCAGCTTGCATACGCTGATTCACCGATGGTACCAATCATTATTGCTAGTCTTGCGCTACTCGGCTTAGTAGCACTTACCTGGAGGCTAAAGCTATGAAACTGCAACCGATTGCTCCGCTCATAGTCATATTCTTAGTAGCAATTGCTGCATTCACAGCAACTGCCATATACGGCTTTTACCATTGGCGTGCCAAGCAAGGCCAGACGTATAAAATATGGCGAATCGTAAGCGCTATTATATTACTAACTGCTATGGCAGTTGGTCCGAGCGTCCCTGGCGAAAAAGCGCCTGCCGGATTATCAAATATCGATATACTATTTGCAATCGACAAAACAACCAGCATGGCCGCTGAAGACTATGATGGCAGCAATCCACGCATTGAAGGTGTGCGTAGCGACATATTAAAGCTTTTAGATCAATTTCAGGGCGCACACGTAGGAGTAATTACGTTTGATTCGACGGCTTCTTTGAATGTGCCACTTACTTCAGATAGCACAGCTTCGCGAACTGCTATAAAAATACTTGATCTTGAGTTATCAACTTACTCCGAAGGCACTGATATCTCTCAACCCCTTGACCTAGCAGTGCAAGTACTCGAAAAAAGTCAAAAAAACCACCCAGAGCGCGGCAGAATGTTCTTTTATATTGGTGACGGTGAGCAGACTCATGAAAAATCACCACAATCGTTCACTAAAATAAAACCGCTCATTAACGGCGGCGCAGTGCTTGGTTATGGAACCGCAACAGGCGGTAACATGAAGTCGTACTATGGGTTTCGTGATGCAGATAGTCTTACGCAGGAATATATAACTGATAATAATGGCCAGCGTGCAGTATCAAAGATTGATGAAAATAATTTACAGCAGATTGCTAGTCAGGCAGGCGTAAAGTACCTTCACCGTACATCAAAACAACAATCACTTGATGAAGTTGCTCAAGTAAGCAACATACAAAAGATTATCGACACACATCGTGAGATAAAGTATTTTTCAAGCTTGTACTGGGTCTTTGCAGTGTTGCTGACATTGTTATTGCTGTGGTGGGCCATAGAGTTGCTGCCAGTGTTTGCTAGTGGTATTCTAAAGGACTCGAAGCTATGAGTACTTTAGCTAGAAGGCCACTCGACATGAGTAAGCTCGATACTGAAGCTACCCGTAAAACGCTCCGTAAAATACTCATTGCTCGATCAGTGCCATTTATATTTATTGCAATCATCACCATTTTATGGCTGTTGCTGCCCTATATAGCTACAGCGCAGGCGAGGAATAGTTTAAAAACTAATAACGTTACTGGTGCAAAAAATTGGCTCACGCTTCTTGCGACTAACGCTGTGTTTGAACAGTACAAAAAACCCTTTAATGAGGCGATTGTTGCAACTCATGCAAAGCGCTTCGACAGCGCCAGTCAGTTGTTTGACCAATCGATAGCACTTGCACCAGAAGTGCAAAAATGTATGGTTCGAACACAGCTTGTACTGTCGAGTGAACTTGCCGGTGATGATGCCGTACAGCGTAATGACCGCCAAGCGGCGCTTGCTTACTACACAAGGGCTGCAGCCCAAATAGAAGCTAATCCCAAGTGTTTTAGTAATCAATCTGAACTAGCCAGTAGAATTGCCGCGAAGCTAGCCGCTACGTTGCTAGACATTAAAAAAGACATAAAAGATTTGTCTAAAGATAAAGATACTAATAAGGCTGAACCAAAAGAACCAACCGAACAACAGCTAAACGACATGCAAAATCTACAAGAAAAGTCCGAGGAATGGCGACAAAGATCACTTAGAGCTCCAAAAAATCTTCCCGAGTACTCAGAGCGCAAAAAATGGTAGTCAATCCGACGTACGAGTTTGACGCGATTGGCACTCATTGGTGGTGCGAAATACTAGACCCTCTGGCGGGATTCACTGATGAATTAAAGACAGCCATTATAGGGGCGTGCGATCAGTTTGACGCGCGCTATTCACGCTTTCGTGATGATTCATTCGTGGCACAGCTCGCTAAAACCGGTGCGCTACACAGGCCGCCACACGAGCTTATTGCCATGCTTGATACTGCCAAAGAAATGGAGCATGTTAGTGAAGGCACCTTTACCATTGGTGTTGGCCCAGCGCTCCATGCTTTTGGTTACGGCAGTCGCAGCCATGGTGGCCCGGTTGCAAAAAATATATGGCAACACATTGATTACAACAGTGCGCGGGTGCGTATACCAAAAGGTCTCATGTTGGATTTTGGTGGGTTAGGCAAGGGCTGGCTGATTGACAGTTTAGTCACTATTCTGCGCCACTATAACGTGAAGCAGTTTATTGTAAATGGCGGCGGTGACCTATATGTGCAGTCAGACAGCCCGATTGAATTTGCTCTCGAAGATCCATATGATGCAGCTAAAAAAATCGGCCAAACGACCATTGCAAACGGAGCGCTGGCGGCCAGCAGTACAATTAAGCGGACGTGGGCCAGTGAGGCAGGTGAACATCACCATATCATCGACCCTGCGACCGGCCAATCAAGTAATACGGCTGTGGTCGCAAGTTTTGTTAAAGCCAAAACTGCACTTCTAGCTGATTGCATGGCGACCATTCTGATCTTACGTCCCGACCTCGAAACCGTACTTTCACAAAAGTATGGCCTTGAAACAATACTTATCACACAAAATTAATAGTGGCCTGCCTCGTGTTAACAAGGCAGGCCACTGGATGCACCGCCAGTTACCTGGCTCTAACCC
>JBATSN010000012.1:0-36107 GCA_049293315.1 Saccharimonas sp. (SeqCode) | reverse complement strand
CACGAAAGATACTCGACTACCATACCGCCGAAGAGATGTATACAGCCTACAAAAAGGAGACCACACATGCACGCTAGATTACCGCAAACAAAAACCCAACTTGTTGCAGTTGGGGGTTGTGGGCAGGATTTTTGTATGATTTTTAGTTATACAACTTTTTGAGAAAACTACAAACAGTATAGAACAATAAATATAAAGAAAAGTAAAACAAATAAATACAATAAATAACGTATATTAACAAATATGATTAAATAATGATGTATAGATTAGTCAAACAGACCATAGGCTTGCTACACTAGATTGTATGACTACTACTCAACCTAACGACCACACAGAGCCAACTGATATTTTTTTATGGGCTAACCAAGCAGATAAAGACAAAGATCAGCTCGAAATCGACCTTTTTTTATTTACTAAAGGGTACACCGTATATGCCACAAGTTACGCCAAGGAATTAAAAGCGCAGCTAAAGGTGTTATTTTTATATGACATGATTAGTACGGTGCAGACTGGCGCCGCAACTGGTATGCTGGTGCGCGACTTTGAAGCTGCTGCCGCAGAAGATAATGTATTGCAACGCACTACACTTGACCGCGTGGAGCATGCTCAAGAAGTGATTGAGCAGATTATGTATGGGGAAGAGGGGTTGGAGGTATTTCATGAAGGTGAGCATGAGTTTAAAAAGGTGAAAGGTATTATTGCCAGATTTTCTCAAAAAGGTTCAGCACCATTCTTTATTGCGAAGCTGTTGCCACAATCGCAAGTATTAAAAGGCGCCACGGCTTGGATGTACAGCGGCGATTCATTTCAGCCCTTTAGCGCAGACGCTGGCTTGCGCATTACCCCAGATAATCAAACACTCATAACGGCTAATGATATTTTTGCGTTTAATGAGACGAAGTTTATTCGTATGTTTGGGTACGATGCCAAAAAATTTGCAGTGGCCGAAGAAAAAATCAAAGAAATTGAAGCCCACTTTAGGCTGAAATTTCCTGATGGTTTGACGTTCGACGGTTTGGTGCGCGACACGCCTAGCCTGGTGACAAAGCTACAAAAGTGCGACCCAACACTCGTCACGCAAGCGCAGGTTGTTGAACATGCCGACGAAATGGGGCTGGAACTGATGACCGACGATGCACTCGGCGCGATTATTTTAATGGACGCAAAAGACGCGGCAAAGTTTGTGAATTTACTAAACGATGATTATATGACTAGTGATATGACAGGCATAAAGTACGAGCTAAAGGGTAAAAAGGAACTGCGACAGGCAGATAGTAGTACCGACGGCGTGTCAGCACTTGGCGCATAAGATTACCCAGCAGCCCTGATATACTAGATGTATGGCGCATGAGGTGAAGTTTCCGAAAGGATTTTTATGGGGTGCTGTGACGAGCGCTCACCAAATAGAGGGCAACAACCACAACCAATGGACTGTGTGGGAGCTTGAAAATGCCACTGCGCTTGCTGCCCAAAGTTCGTATCAGTATGACGATCTGCCAATATGGCAACGCATACGAGCGACAGCAAAGTCGCCCAATAATTACATTTCTGGCCAGGCCGCTCAAAGCTATCAGCTGTTTGATCAAGATCTCGCGTTGGCCCGAAAACTTAACCTTAATTCGCTCCGTATTAGTATTGAATGGTCGCGCCTACAGCCAGATATAGGGCAGTGGGATGCGGGTGCCTTGCAGCACTATAAAAACTGCTTGATCGCTATGCGTAAACAGGGTATTGAACCAGTTGTTACCTTGTTTCACTACACACTACCAGTGTGGTTTACGCAAATGGGTGGGTTCGAAAAACGCAGTAATGTGCGCTACTTTGTGGATTTTGCCACGAGGGTATTAGACGAACTCGGTGGCGGATTCCGCTACATCATTACCATCAACGAACCGCAAACCTACGCCGATATGAGCTATGCTCAGGGTAAATGGCCGCCGCAGCAAACGAGTAGCGCCAAAGCCATGAGAGTACTCGGCAATTTATTAGTAGCTCATAATAAAGTGGCCGACATTGCGCACGCAAAAAATCGCCGTTTTAAAGTGGGGATAGCAAAGAATTACGACCTTATTTACCCTGGTGACGATGCCTGGTTGAGTCGGCGGAGCGCCGAGTATATGCATCTAAAAACTAACACCATGGCCCTTAGGGCGATTGCCAAAAAGAGTGATTTTATTGGCATAAACTATAAGGGTAGTCAGCGAGTGTACGGGTACCGTGTGCATAATCCAAATGAGCATATGAGTGATGTTGGCGCCCAGATGGATCCGGGTAATTTACGGCATGTACTGACGAGTGTATCGGAAGCGTATGGCTTGCCAGTTATGGTAAGCGGTAGCGGCGTGGCTGATATGGATGACATGTATCGGAAGTGGTGGTTGGCACAGTCGCTGGCGGCCGTTCAGTACGCTCGTCAAGACGGGGCGGTTATCATTGGGTTTTTAGTGTACTCACTCTTTGACCAGTATGAATGGGATAGAGGATTTTGGCCCCGTTACGGGCTGTATGCGGTTGACCGTACCACAGGCGAACGAACTGCACGGCCTAGTGCGGTATGGTTTGCAAAAGTACTTAAGAAGTTAAGGAGTAATTAGCTATGGATTTGCCGTATCAAAATAAGAACATTAGTATTGCGGTAATTGGCGGTGGGACGGGTAGTTTTATGCTGCTTTCGGCTCTAAAGATGCACACTCCGCAGTTGGCAGCACTGGTAAATATGGCTGATGATGGTGGCAGTACGGGTGTGCTGCGCGATGAACTCGGCGCCTTACCGCCTGGTGATATTCGTCAGTGCCTGGTGGCATTGTCTGATGCCCCGCAAATGCGTGATTTGTTTAATTATCGGTTTAGTGAAGGCAGTCTAAAGGGGCATGCCTTTGGTAATTTGTTTATTACAGCACTCGAAAAAATGACCGGTGATTTTGCTAAAGGAATAGAAGTTGCGAGCGAGGTGTTGAATATTACGGGCATTGTAGAGCCAATTACACTTACCGATGTGACGCTTGTCATGCAAACACAACCAGGTGAAGTGATTCGGGGTGAATTTGATATTGCTCATCGTTCGTTCAACGGCCAGCGGCCAACTTTCTGGCTCGAGCCAAAAGCCGAAGCCAATCCAAAAGCGCTGGCGGCAATTGCCCAAGCCGACATGGTAGTGATCGCCCCTGGTAGTTTATATGGCACACTCGCACCAGCTTTAATTGTGCCGGGTGTCGGCAAAGCACTGAAAAAGTCTAAGGCACTCAAAGTATATGTATGTAACTTGGTGACAAAGCCGGGTCAAACTGACGGGTTTACAGTGAGCGACTTTGCAGATGAGATTGAACGGTTCGCTGGTGTGCAGTTTTTAGACGCGGTGCTATTTAATACCGAACAACCAAGCGACGATCTATTAAAACGGTATGCGGCCGACGGTGAATTGGCAGTGACATACGATCAAAAAACACTTCACAATGCACGGTATACTGCGGCTGGTGCAAACTTGCTGGCGGGTAGTATTTGGCAAAATACTAATAGCGCTGACCCAATTGCGGCCCGTCGCACGTTGATACGCCATGATTCGGCAGCTGTTGCCCAAGCGTTGCTCGAACTCTACGAATATATGATACATAAGGGGTAGGGGGCTGGTGTAATCGGAGAAAATTGACAAAAAATACTGTTTATGCTACAATGCAAGCACAATGAAATCCACCACAAAATCATCACTTCCATTGTATGCAAAAGCTGCGCCGAGTGTTACTTTACGCTCAATTAGTGCAGCGGTGCTTGGCTACGGCCTATTATTTGCACTTTGGGTAGCGGTGAAGCTCCACTCTTAAAATACATACGCGCTATAGCGAAAAATACTACAGCCTACGAATAGCAGGGTACTGGTAACACATCTGTACTTACAGTAAGTTATCCACAAAATTGTGGATAATAAACAGCATATTCAGCAACATAGTCAAAAAATGGTATTGCATATGCTTGACGTTCAGCTGTATTATGGGCCTAGTGGCAAAGCGGAATACCCGCAACATAAACACCACAACAAAAACAACAAACACCAATTTAATAACAAACTCCGTTTTATATACAAAAGGGAAGGCTACTACACTATCACTATGAGCTGCACGGGCAATACAACGACTGCTTACACCAAACAGGCAGAAGCGTTTGCTGGCGAATCTAGGGTAGTGAATAGGGCATGGCGGCTGTAAGTTATTAGTATAACTATTGTTTTCTAACTGTTTTAATTCGGCACATTAACAATCTAGTACGTAAACGATATCCTCGAGATCAACAATCTGGTAGTGAGCCAGTGGTTTATCGACCCACATAAAACCTAGTCGAACGTTCCTTCCCTAAAACACAACACCTCCCAAAAAACTCCACCTCACACATAAGTCTCTCAATAGTTGCAATAATCGGATTATGAGTTCTTTTAGAACCCCCGTCGGCTGCAACTGACAACTTATCAAAAACAAACATTACAACAAAAACAAATAATGGTTTGCTGCCAGTTTGGTGATCTTGAGCCGTCCGTTAACTAGTGCCACCCTGTGGTATAGTAGGGACGTATGAGTATCAAAGAACATCCACCACTTCATGTTCCGGTTTTACTGAATGAAACGCTTCGTGTTCTAGCACCTCAATTAGGCGAGAATTATCTTGATCTAACGGCGGGGTACGGCGGACACGCTCGAGCAATTCTTGGTATAACCGAAAACTACACTGAGTCAACACTAGTTGATCGCGACGAGAATGCAATTCGTACTCTTGGCGACGTGAAACTACGTGGCGCTCAGCTTATGCATACCGATTTTCTGGCAGCTGCCAAACAGCTTAAAGAAGACGGTGCGCGTTACAGTTTGATTCTACTTGATCTGGGGGTGTCGTCACCACAGCTCGATATACCCGAGCGAGGATTTTCATTTACAACTAGTGGTCCGCTTGATATGAGAATGGACAACCGACAAAGCCTCACGGCTGCGAAGGTAATCAATACTGCTCCACGCAGACGATTGGTCCAAATTATTCAAGAATATGGTGAAGAACCAGGCGGGGCGGCACGGCGATATGCCGATGCAATCATCGCTGCGAGGCCACTACGCGAAACGAAGCAACTTGCAGAGGTAATTCAGCACGCTCATGTAGGCAAGTGGCAAAAAATCCACCCAGCTACACGCACCTTTCAGGCCTTTCGCATATGCGTTAACGATGAGCTCCGCCAGGTTGCTGAAGTTATGGCATTGCTCCCCGCGCTATTAAAAGATGGCGGCAGGGTAGCGGTGATTAGCTTTCACAGCCTGGAGGATCGCATCGTAAAGCGTGCATTTGCCGAGCAGCATCAAGCTGGCTACGAATCGGAACTGACTATATTGACCAAAAAACCGATTGAAGGCGCCACTGCAGACGTTCACAACCCGCGCGCGAGGAGTGCAAAACTTCGCGCCGCTGTGAAAAATAAACAATAAGAAAGGGGAAGACGGCAATGCCAGTCCACATCCCAGTACAACTCGCGTCAGAAGAATACAAGGTTGAAGTTCGCTTCAAATAACCTTCAATACTTTTACGCGTAAAAAACAACAGGGTACTCACCGGTGCAACCACCGGTAGTACTCTCCAGAAGTAATATCAACACATAAAAACAAAAAAACCACCACATGTCATATACACGCACCGCACAATTTAATAGTAGGCGCCAAACTAACTGGTCGCGCAATCAAAATACAGTTGCTTTTGCATCTGCTATCAAACTCGGCCCAGTGACGCATACGGTACTCGTAGCACTTATGGTTACTGTGCTAGGGTTGATATATCTTACGCAGGCCACGCGTGCTTCGGGGTATGATTATGCCGCCAGCGCCGTGTCTAGCCAGATATCAGCTTTAACCGAACAAAAGAAAGATCTTGAAGTTGAGAATGCTCGCTTAACTGCGCTACAATCAGTTAAGAACAGTAACGTTGCCAAAACCATGACAACGCCGACTGATGTTCAACATGTAAGCGAATAATAGCCTTATGGAATCACCTTTCGTGCCACGAAGCCGCGCCCGCGGCCTTGCCATTGCCATTGCTCTATTGATGGTATTGTTTGTGGCGCGATTATTTTATATTCAAGTAATTCAACATGATTATTACGTAGCTCAAGCCGACAGTGAGCAAATCAAACGCTTTACCCTGCATGCTAAACGGGGTGAAATTTACGTTATGGATGGCACGACGCCCGTGAAGTTAGTCATGAACGAAACAGTGTATACAGTGTGGGCAGATCCAGCAACGATCACCAACAAGCAGGCAGTGATTGATGCTGTTAACAAGATAGCTGGCGGTCATACTCGTAAAGATTTTGCTAAATATTTAGACGTGAAAGGGAGTCGTTACCAGGTGCTTGCTACAAAGGTGAGCCGTACCCAAGCAGAACTACTTAAAAAAGAAGATTTGGCGGGGGTTGGGTTTGATGCGGTGAGCCAGCGGGTATACCCAGAAGGACAGCTGGGTAGCCAGGTGCTTGGGTTTGTCAACGCTGAAGGTGACGGCAAGTATGGTATTGAACAAGCGAAAGACGAGGTTTTAAAGGGTAAGAATGGGTTGTTGAAAACCGTGACCGATGTAAGGGCTGTGCCGCTTACTGTTGGTGACAAAAATATTAAGCAGCCAGCCCAAGATGGCAAAAATCTCGTGTTAACAATTGATCGTAATGTGCAGGCTGCGACTGAAAAAGCGTTACTAGCGGGTGCCGAAAAAACGGGTGCCACACACCTGAGTGCGATTGTAATGGATCCGGCTACCGGCAAAGTGCTTGCAATGGCCAATCTACCTACGTATGACCCATCTAATATTAATCAGGTGACAAACGTTGAAGCGTTTAATAATAACACGATTAGCAACCCATACGAACCAGGTTCAGATATCAAAACCTTTACTGTGGCCGTAGGCATTGATAAAGGGGTGATAACGCCGCAGTCTACCTATAACAATACCGACTACATTAAGGTGGAAGACAGCCAAATCACTAATGCAAGTAAGGGGCAAACAGGCACCATTACTATGCAGCACGCGCTTAACTGGTCGCTGAACACTGGTATGGTCACTATCGCTATGCGACTTGGTGATGGGTCAAACATCACTCGTCAGGCGCGCAATACGATGTATGATTATTTTTATAATCGGTTCCGGATGGGTAAATACACTGGCATTGAGCTTGCCAACGAAGCAAAGGGTAAACTATTTTCACCCGACGAAGAGCAGGGGAATGCGGTGCGGTACAGTAATATGGCATTTGGGCAGGGTATGGACGCTACGATGCTGCAGGTGTCGAGCGGGTTTGGCGCGCTTATTAATGGCGGCACATACCACACGCCATCAATCGTTGCGGGGAGTCTGGCTACAGATGGCGCGTTCGTGCCGGCTCCTGCTAAGCCATCGTATACAGGCGTTATAAGCCCTGAAGCATCAGTCACGGTGCGCGAAATGGTGTATGAAGCAAGGCAGGCATTTTACGGCAAGAAAGACAAGCCCGGTTATATGATTGGTGGTAAAACAGGTACGTCACAAACTATCAAAAATGGTAAATATGTTAGTACTGAAACGATAGGTACCTACTTAGGGTTTGGCGGCGAAAAGGGTAAGGTGCCAAGCTATGTGATTATGGTCGAAGTGGCGGGTAAAGACATGAATCTTTCGGGCGGCGACCATGCGCACCCGATTTTTACCGATATTTCTAACTGGCTAATTGATTATTTACGACTAACACCACAAGAGTAAACGGGGTATACTGTATATATGAACATTCATAACTTTACGACCGAACTTAACGCTACATTTATGTTAAGTGTTGGGGCGTTTTTGTTGGCCATGGTGCTAACACCACTGTATACCTATTTTGCATACCGTTATAAGTTTTGGAAAAAGCAGCGGGTCACAAGTTCGCTCGGTGAAAAGCTCGAAATTTTTACGAAGCTACACGCTAATAAGTTTACGCGCGCTGTACCTACCATGGCAGGAATTGTTGGCATTACGTCGATTGGCGTTGTGACATATTTTTTTAATTTTGATCGTGCACAAACCTGGCTGCCGCTGGCCGCGCTGCTAGGCGGCGGGGTGGTTGGGCTACTTGATGACATTATTAACATTCGTGGTACGGGCAAAGGAGTGGCCGGGCTGCGGTCGAGCCTTAAGTTTGCCATGATTATCGCAATGTCGTTAGTGCTTGGCTGGTTTTTTTACGCTAAGCTTGGGTACACGTCGGTACACATTTCATTTATGGGCGATATCGCGCTCGGTGCCTGGATTATTCCACTGTTCGTGCTGGCAGTGGTATCTACCAGTAATGCCGTAAACATTAGTGACGGGCTAGATGGCTTAGCTGGGGGGCTATTGTCGATTGCCTATGGTGTATTCGGTATTATTGCACTCCTGCAAGGTCATTTAATGATAGCTGGGTTTTGTTTCACGGCAGTAGGTGCACTGCTCAGCTACTTGTGGTTCAATATTTACCCAATGCGCTTTATGATGGGGGATGTTGGTAGTTTTGCTTTTGGCACAAGCCTCGGTGTCATTGCAATGTTAACAAATACTATTGCGCTATTGCCGGTTATTGGTATTATTTTTGTGATTGAAGCGGGGTCTAGTTTGCTGCAAATGACAAGTAAAAAGTTTTTTAATAAAAAGATTTTTATTTCGGCACCAATTCATCATCATCTCGAAGCGCAGGGCTGGCCTGAAGTGAAGGTAACGATGCGGTTTTGGGTGATTGGGTGTGTGGCCGGATTTATTGGGCTATTGATGGCGCTTGCCGGAGGCCATATCTAGTGGATGTAGCTCGGCGCAGAGTGGGGCGCCCCCAGAGCGTTGCCTCAACGAACGGTATGGCGCAACGTAAGCATCGCCCCGACTACCAGCTTGTGCTATATATGGGGCTGTTGATGTTATTTGGACTGGTGTTAATGTACGCTATTGGACCGCAACGAGCCAACGTGCTAAATCAGGTACACGGAACAACATTTTACACCGAAACATACTTTGTGCTTAAGCAAGCTGTTAGTTTGCTGCTAGCAATCACTGCATTTACTTTGGCGAGCAAAGTGCCGTTTGCGGTCCTTAAAAAGCATGCTATATTGCTATTGCAGATCGGGCTTGCGCTATCGGGACTACTTTTTCTGGCTGGCAATGTGCTACATATCGACGCGATTGCAACAAACACACTTGGCGCCTACCGGTGGTTTAATCTGGGGCCGCTTGGTGGGTTTCAGCCGGCAGAAGTGTTAAAGTTTGCTATGTTGCTATACATGGCAACTTTTTTGGGTAAGCGAGTTCAAGAGGGGCGAGTGAACGACCTTGAAAAGACAATTTACCCATTATTGGCGCTGTCGGCCTTATTGCTCGGCATTGTCGTTGTACTACAAAAAGATATGGGTACGGGCATTACAATAGCTGCCATAATTGCGAGTATGATGATTATGAGTGGTATGAACTGGAAGCTGCTCGGTAAAATTGCGGTTATCGCAATAGTAATTGGTGCAATGTTGATTGTATTTGTACCACATCGCCGTGAGCGTTTAGTGACGTTTTTGCGTGGCGATAGTGCGGCTGACGTATCACATGCAGCTGCAGATGACGCGAACTACCACATTAAAAATGCCATGATCGCTCTTGGTACCGGTGGTTTGACTGGTCTTGGAATCGGTAATAGTATTCAAGCGACTGGCTACTTACCCGAAGCAATCAATGACTCGGTGTTTGCGATTATTGGTGAAATATTTGGTTTTCTCGGTGTGTCAGTTGTATTATTACTTTTTGGCGCACTACTGTTTCGCTTATTAAGAATGCTCGATCACTTACCAGATATTAGTATGAAGCTAGCCGCTGCTGGCATTTTTGGGTGGCTGGCCGCTCATGTAATACTCAATATTGCATCGATGATCGGCCTGATTCCGCTGACTGGCATTACACTGCCATTGCTGAGTTTTGGTGGTACAAGCATGGTGTTTATAGCTGGCGGCCTAGGGCTTGTGTACCAACTATCGTGTTATACGTCACACACTGTTCATTTAACAAAGGAGCTAGGCAATGAGAGTTCTCGCAGCCGGCGGGGGATCGGGGGGTCACGTTACTCCCGTCGTCGTCGTCATTAATGAAGTAGCTAAGATTGAGTCCCAGCTGACAACCCTGTTTGTATGCGACACGGCTTTTGAGCAGCAAGCGCGCGAGCTAGTAAAGCGCAATGCCCAGGTACCGGTAGAAGTGCGTACTATTAGCGCCGGTAAGTTTCGTCGCTATTCGCACCTCAGCGTGTTACGGCAACTACTGATGCCAAGTATTGTGTTAGCTAACCTGCGCGACGTCGCGCGAGTAGGCAGGGGTATTTGGCAGAGTTTACGTATTATTCGATCATTTAAACCAGATGTAGTGTTCGCTAAGGGCGGTTACGTCTGTTTGCCAGTAGGCATAGCAGCCAGGCTGTTGCGCGTGCCGGTTGTTGTGCATGATTCTGACGCACGGCCAGGTTTAACAAACAGTATACTGGGGCGCTGGGCGACTGCTATCGCTACAGGATCGCCACTTGAAAATTATCATTACGACAAAAAGCGTGCAACATATGTGGGTGTGCCAATTTCGGCCGACTTTTCACCATTTTCTGCTGCTCAACAGCGCCGGGCTAAGCAGCAGCTTGGGGTTAATCCTGAACGGCCCCTGGTGGTCGCTACAGGCGGGGGATTGGGTGCAGAATCAATCAACGTAGCGGTGATGTCGGCCGCTCGTGACTTGCTTGAGGCAGGTATATCGATCTATCATGTGACTGGTAAGGCGCATTACGACGAAGTGCGCGCGCTAGCACCAGTACACGACGACTACCAGATTATACCGTTTGTGTATAACGATATGGCAACCGTGCTTGGCGCAGCAGATATTGTGATTTCTCGGGCTAGCGCAACGTTTATTCAAGAACTAGCAGGCCTCGCAAAAACAGCAATTTTGGTGCCATCGCGCGCACTGGGTGACCAACGAAAAAATGCTGATGTTTATAAAGAGGCTGCAGCAGCAGTGGTGTTAACAGATGACGAGATTGGGAAGTCGGGGCTACTGACCGAAACGATTACCGTGCTGCTCCGCGATCCGGCTACTCGCCAGGCGTATGCCAGTACATTGAATAGTTTTGCACGGCCAGATGCCGCTAAGCAGGTAGCGATCATGATTCAGAAAGCAGCTTTGCTGTAAGACAGTAGTGTTATGAAGATATTGCAAAAAAAACAACAACAACCAGCCCGTCGCTCTACTCTCACGCAGCCTGCGGTCAGGCAGACTAGGGCATCAACAGGGGAGTTGGAGGAGCGATACGCTTTTAGGCGTAATCGTACGCTCACGGGCAGTTTGGCGTCGCATGTGCCAAGCGCTAATGAACAGCGCTCTGAACTTAAATCTACACGAGTACACGGCCATGATTTGCGTCGCTATAGGCGCCGTCTTGGTAGCGTGTTGCTAGGTATACTTGCGGTAGTTGTGTTGCTTGGAGTACTTATTTACCAGTCCGTTGCTGTGCCAAAAGTGGTGGCGACTAGTGGTCAGCCTATTGACGCTGCCCACTACGAACAAAGAATACAAGACTATTTGCGAGAAAGGCCCCTAGAGAGGTTTCGGTTTAGTCTCGATACGGCTCGTTTACATGCATACCTGCAAACCCACGATTGTCCAGAAGTTGCTGCCGTTAGCCCCAGTATGACGTTTGCTGGGTTTGGTGCCACAACTATTGAGCTGACAGTACGCAAACCAACAGTTGCCTGGCGGACTGGCAGTACCGCGGTGTATGTAGATGACACAGGTGTGGCGTTTAGTCGTAATTATTATGAACCTCCTAGTGTGAAGGTGGTAGACCAAACAGGTATCGTGACCGAAGGTAATAAGGTGTTGGCAAGTAATCGATTTTTAGCGTTTATTGGGAAACTGGTGGGTCAGATGAACTACCAACAATTACCAGTTGAACAGGTTGATTTACCGCCTGGCACTACCAGACAGGTTGTGGTGCATGTAAGGGGTATTGGCTATCCGATCACTTTTAGTATTGATCGACCAGTGGGGGAGCAGGCCGAAGATGCCGCTCGGGCAGTGACGTACTTGCGTAATCGTGGGGAGAAGCCAGAGTACCTCGATGTGCGGGTGAGTCGAAAAGCGTTTTATAAATAACGGTCACTCTCCTAGCCAATCGGTGATTGTTCTATTTTTGTTCTTATTTTGGGTAATCGAAAAACATATATTATCATACAAAAATATGTAAAAATCAAATAGGGCAGCAGGAAAAAAGAATAGGGGGGTAACATTTTTTAAAAAATGCAAATATAGCTACAGCCAGCAAATTAGGACGTATAATGTGGAAAACCAGCAAATGCGTGACAGTTTTAACAACAAGCAAGCGGCTTATTGTGTTGTACGCAGGCAGCGTGTGTATGGCAACACATGTACGAACGTGCAGTACAAGGACGTAATGGTTTAGAGTAGAGTATTTCCCCTGCTAGGGGCTAGCCATAGGCAGTTAGCACTCTATAAAGACGTATGCTGAGTCGACTATTACGTGTATCATCAATGTCGTAAAAGGTATATTGTGCGACGTTAAATCTATATATTAAGTTACGGTTGTTTATGCTTGCCTGTCTTTGTTTTGCTGGCCTATTGTTTTGTGCGCGCTGCGCGTATTCACTTCCCTTATGTTTTATCACGAGTTTTGCTGGCCTTGGGCGTGCTGTTGGCTTTGTTAGTTGCGCATGCCGTAGCTTTTATATATGTGGGATGTGTTATAACAACACCTATATATAATGTTCTACTTTTGTTCTATAGCTCTTATCATGAGCATGAATGCTATACTAAAGGTGGCCCGGAACGGACTTTCCACCTCCACCACGTGGCGGTGCCTTATCCGGGCTGCCACGCGTGCGGCAATGATTATCGTAGGCTTAGTTTAGAAGGGTCGCTGCTGCTACCCTTTTTTGTTTCGTCGCGCACGACGCGCATACGATTTGGCGTATCTGGCGATGTTTCATCGCGACGCGACTCGCTGCCGGTAGGTTTGCGCTTACGAGTACGCGGACGGCGCTTACGAGCCGTTTCGGCTGAAGATTGCTCTGAACCTGAAGTTTCGGCGGGGGCTGTGCTGGCGGAGGCTATAGATGCTGATTGTTGCGCGGCTAATGCCTGATTGGCGGCATCAGGTGTGATACCTTCAATTGGCCACTGTGTACCCCCAGCAGATATTTGCTGCTCACGTGCTAATCGGTCGGCTTCACGCTGTTCATCGCTCTTAGGCGGCGTGTAGGCTGGACCTGGGCGTTTTACCAGCAGGTTTTCGGGTGGCATAATGCGTGCAGTGATCGACTGCTCGATGACGCTGCGTGGCTGACTGTAGTGTGTTCGGGTGTGTTCAATAATAAGCGGTACATTATCAATTTGAGGTGGCGGCAAATTAAGAGTGCGCGCGCTAAAAGCCGGCGCTTTTTCGCCGTTAATAACCATGTTAATAATGAAGTTACGGTTGTGCATTTGTAGCAGGTCGTTTGGCTCGAACTGAGGCTCAAACTGCTTCGCAAGAATCGGGCTGTCATCGGCCGACACACGGAAACTAATCATGGTGCCGACGTTACCGAATACGGCATCGCGAACAGTTTCGCTCATCTGACTAATGTACTGGTTGGCGACCGTAAGGTTAAGGCCGTATTTGCGCGCTTCGGACAAAATAGTTGCAAAGCTGTCAGTGGCGAAGTTTTGGAACTCGTCAACGTACAGGTAAAATGGTCGGCGATCGGCGATGTCTGGTATGTCGCTTCGGCTCATAGCGGCCAACTGTATTTTAGTAACTAAGAAGGCACCTAAGATGCTGGCGTTATCTTCCCCTACTAGCCCCTTGCTGAGGTTGACGATCAAGATCTTGCCTTCATCCATCATTTCGCGAATGTTAAACGTGCTTTTTGGCTGGCCGATAATATTACGGATGATTGGGTTAGCGGTAAAGGCCCCTACTTTGTTCAGGACTGGCGCAATAGCTTCGGCCTGGAACTTGTCGGTCCAGCTGGCAAATTCTATATTCCAAAACTGCAACACAACGGTGTCGGTACAGTAGCTTAAGGTGTCTTTGCGGAACTTTTTGTCGGTAAGCATACGGGTAATGTCAAGCATGGTTGTTTCGGGGCGATCGAGTAATGCCAAGATCGTGTAGCGCAATATATATTCGAGTCGCGGCCCCCAACTTTCGCCAAACATGCGCTTAAGTACGCCAATAACTTCGGAACTAATATTAGTTTTTTGCTCAGGGTTCGTGACTTCAAGCGGGTTAAAACCAAGCGGGTGCATTGTGTCGGCTGGGTTAAAATACACGACATCTTGCAACCGGCTGCCCGGAATAAACTTCATATTATTGACTGCAAAGTCGCCGTGCGGATCGATAATGGCATACCCCTGCCCATGGAAAATATCACTTAAGGCGAATAGTTCAAGTAGGCCCGACTTACCTGCCCCAGTTTGGCCAATGATATAGACGTGGCGTGAGCGGTCGTAGCGTAGCATACCAAACTGGTGGTTGATACCACGGAAGTTGGTCATACCAAACGCACTAATGTTTTCGTCGATAGCGGGGTTGCCAGTAAGAAGCGGTAATTTGGCGGGCGGTTCGGCAGTTTTTGTGCTAGCCCACACAATATTTGGCGTTTCAACGTTGGTGTGCGGTAAGTGAAACACACTGGCTACTTCTTCAATATTTAATACATACCCTTTGTCAGCAAATAGGCGCGATTTATATTTAGCAAGGTCTTCTTTTTTGAAGCTGTCATGTGCCATTTTAAACCCATTGAGGTTTGTACTGTTGTACTGCTTAAAGGTACCTACAATCCCCTGCATACGCAGGCGGGCGTTCGTGGTGCTTTCGCCAAGGTATGCAATGCGTATTTTGGTTTGGTAGCCGAGCTTGGTAGCCTTTTTTTCGGCTTCAGCAATGCGAGTTTTGTCTCGGTCGCTGACCTCTTTAACAGTAGCAGTGCCTGTTCCCTGCTCTGGCGGATTCCATAACGCTGTCAGTAGTCCGGCAAACCATTTGCCGCTTATTCCCCCACCTGACCACAAGCTGGCGGTGCCGTTTTTAACAGATTTAATCCAGTTGTCTGCCGCCTTGTGCCAATCATCAGCAATTGGGCGTACTAAAATCTGAATCCAGATTTCTTCGTCGGTGTCTTCAAGTTTAGCAAGGGTGCCAGTAATACCAGCTAAGGGGTCAACCTCGAAGCTTTGGAAGGTTTTGATGGGCAAAAACTCTTTGTCGGTCGGAACTATTTCGCTTGTGTACACTACGCTATGTTGACGTTCGTGTGTCACGTAGTCTTCATCGGCAGCATGAATTTGCACTTGGGGGTATTGGGAGTAAATTTGGCCTTCTACAAAGCTCTGCAAGGTTTTTGGCACCCATACATAAAATTGAATACGGCCACCTACGCTCGCAATTTCGAAGCTCAGGTGTTCCTGATAACCACTATTCATTTTCAGCTCTTTTTTATCTCGCAATATACCGTGCAGGCTCGCAAACATTTGCTCTGCTGCTAGCTCAGATTTGTCGTTGGTTTTTGGAATCTCAAGCATAAGTAGCACGCTTTCGATTTCGCGTACAATATCGACACTACGGTAGTTGCGCCAGGTCATGTACGCTAGCACTAGTACAATAGGCAGCCAGACGTACCATTGCAATAACGTATTGATAAACCACAAAATAAATGACATAACTTAGTAAAGTTCATTATATCATACCTCTGTTAAAATTGCAAGGGTTAGCTTGATGTGTTTGATGAAACGTATGTAAGATTCATGGAGACTGAAAAAGCCCGCCACCCCGATGAGTGTTGGCGCTCACCTTTTTGGGGGTGGGCGGACTCTTTCGGGGTGGCGGGCTGGGGGTGGTCAGTCGACCAGTTCGTACTCCATCTTACCTGTGTCGGGGTTACGGCGTTCACGGAACAAAACCGTGCCGCTTAGACCCTCCATCTGGCGGTACAGCTGGCTGGAGTACTTCACAGGGAAGCTTGGCCCTTGGAAGCAGCGAATTATCACGGTGTCGTCTGGCTGCACGACATGACTGAGCGCTGGGCGCTGAATCAGTAGTGATCCGTCGGGTTGGAGTGTCTCTCTATACTCCTCTGGATCGTATTCATCGAGGTTGTAGTCGATGACGGCGGGCCATTTGTTGTGGTAGTGCCAGATGTATTCCTCGGTTGTCAACCACCGAGCTTGACCTGAAGCCGCGTATACTGCCGCATACAGCCCGATTGCCAGGAGGGCCATACCGCAGAGGAGTATCGCAGGATTGTACGCTTCCGGCAACATGAGGCTGCTCGCAGCCATCACGCCACCTACAGCTCCGAGTGCAATTCTTCTGCGGTGAGACGTTTTTATGGCGGCGTTCCACTTCTGGTTCAGCTGTGTGTTGTCCACGGGGTCTCCTCGGTTGATGGGAAGGTACGATAGCAATATTCTACCACTAGAACGTCGAAACAGCAAAAAAAGGTCACACATGATGCCTTTTTTTGCTGTTGTCTCTAAAAACTATTTCACCACTGGTTCGGCTAGTGTATACGTCGCCTTGGCAACGCGCTTGAACTCTGGTTTGCTCTGGAGGTTCAGTAAGATAGTCGTTTCTTTTACTTGGCGACTTTTTAAGACGCGCTTTACAATTTCATCGCGGTGAAGCGGCTCGCCAGCTTTTTTAAGTACTTTGCTGATGATGTCGCTGACAGTACCCTTGCTGTAGCCCCAGGTGTCGAGTGCATAAATACCGCGGCCGATCAGTACGAAGCGCTTGTCTTTAATGAGTTCGTTATGGATTGCTTGAGTGGTGACATCTTTACGCTTAAAATCACTTTTTTTGATATGCTTGGCGATTTCGCTAAAGTGCATTGGTTTGGCGTTGTCGGCCAAAATAACATAGATTTTATCGCGAATGTTTTTGGGGTTCACGGTAGGCCACTTAACAAGGCCCCAGATGTCTTTTAGGCTCGCCAGCGACTTAGAGAGGCTTGCAAGCGCGCGGACTTGGCTTGGGCTTTCGTGACTGAGCATGCCGTGTAGGGTTTCGATGTCGATAGGCTCGCCATGTTTTTTGATGGTTTTAACAATTTCGTCAACTTGGCCACGGACCTTTTTTTCGTCGCCATTTTCGGTGATACCAACACCCTGGTAGTAGTTATCGTTTTCGCTAATAGTAACTAATTTTGGTGAAAGTTCACCGATAAATGTAATGTGCGCCCTAGTTTCTGCGCTAGGTGTTGTTGCTACCAGGCGGGCTGCAATATCTTGCACTTTCCCGCTACGACCGTTCTCGCTGAGGTCGCGAATCAGCAGGCGTTCAGCTTCGGTGATGGCAGGCATACTGCCTTCTTCGGCGGCAATTTTAAGGCGAATTAAAATAGCTTTTTCGAGTTGGCGCACGCGTTCGCGAGTGATGCCTAGTAGTTCTCCAATCTGTTCTAGCGTTTCACGGCGGTCAAAAAGTCCAAAACGTCGCGTAATAATCTCACGCTCTCGTTCTTGATCAATTGAACCAAGTATATCTTTTACAGCTTTTTTTAGAATTGCTGCCGCGTCTTTGCTCGCAGATTCGGTCATTACTGGTCTTCTCCGTTCTTTCGCCTCGCCACCTAGGAATTATGATTTATAGATAATCTGGTTTGATTATAGAACAATATATTGTAAATGTCAAACATAATATTTTCTATATGTAGTATACCACATAGTCGACGCTTATGGTAAATACTTTTTTAGGACTTTTTAATGTGTAAAATCATGTCTTGCCTACCCATACTCTTGCTACCTGTCAACTTTTACCCCTGTTAGTACATAAAAAATTCCACAAAAAATGTGGAAAATATTACACCATAGAACTATAAGAACAAGTGGTTATATATGAAAATGAGCCCGCCTTTAGCAGAGCATCATTGTCTCTGGTTGATGCCAAAGACGGGCTCATTAAAGGCGGGTTATGCTACGTGCGCGGCGCGGCGGCTCTGTTCTACCGCACCAGCTTCCAACTTGTCACCGGTGAGGTGGCTTGTGAGCCGTACCTGTATGCGTACTCCGGTTGAATGTTGAAGGTCAAGGATTCGCCAACCGTGATGTAGCGATCCACCCTGCACTCAGCGGGTGGCAGGGTGGCGCGTGCCACCCCAATAGCGTTGGTGTCTGTCATGATCATGACACCAAAGACATCTTGAGTAGTACGGCGTGAACCCCTCAAGCGTGTAATGTAGTAAGTGGATCCGGTCTTTGTTCGTATTGCCAGTACCTCACCAATGGTCATCGTTCCGAGGTCAAACCACTCTCGGGCTGATGCGTCAATGGTGTACACGTTGCCGAAGTTATACATTATGCTCTTCTTCCTGGGGGTTGATTGCCCCCGATGCGAAGGGTATGCTTAAGGGAGGTTTCCCAGAAGCTATTATGCACTATAGCATATTAATTCAAAAATGTAAAGAGTAATTTTTGGGGTCGCTATACTCTGTGTAGCTATTATCGCGCCACTTGCGTGAGCCACGGTTCGCTGGAAGGTTCGGTGAGCGTGGCAAATTCTGGTAGTAAAAAGGCTGGAGCATCTAGTATGGGCAATGCTTCTTCGCCATATAAAATGCCTACTAGGTAACGAATCATCTCGTCACGAATAGCAGTGTTTGACGGCGAAGATTTAGCTGAGAATCCATGACCAGCGTGTGTAACGGTTATAAACTTGCTCTGCGGCTGGAGTGGCTTAAGGCGCTCGTAGAGCGCTCTAGCTTGCTCGATTGATACCATGGTGTCGTTGGTGCCATGAACAAACAAAAATGGTGGTGGTGTGCCGTAGAGTGGGCGGTATAAGGGGCTAGCGCTGCGGGCTAGGCGCATGTCGTTCTTGCCAAGGTAATTTATGGCATTATGGTTAGCGTATTTTTTGCGATTAAGCTGGTATACGAGGTCAGTAGTGCCGTAAAAATCAACGACTGCTTTTACAGGAATTTCGGGGTGATCAGGCGAAAGTGCGTAGTTGGCTACAAGCAGCCCGCCAGCGCTTTCGCCAAACAGCACAATTTTTTTAGTATCAACCTGGTAATCGTCGGCCCGTTTTACGATAGTGCGTATAGCACAGGCTATGTCGTTATCTTGTGTTGGGTAGCGATGCTTGGGTGCAAGCCTGTAATTTATAGAAGCGAATGCAAACCCGGCTTCAACCAGTGCCGAACCATAGTAGTCGGTAAAGTTACTTTGCTTGTCGCCTAGGGACCAGCCGCCACCATGCACGTACATTACCACGGGGTATGGGCCGGATACTTCAAATGGTGGCAGGTATAAGTCGTAGTGCTGAAGCGTTTCGCCTTCGCAGTACGGTAGGTCGATGATGCGCCGTGATACCGCATCGAGGTGCGGCGTACTGCTGGCGGGTGGTACGGTGTGCTGAGTGGTAAACGCAAAAAATGCCCCCGTGATACTCGCTGCAGTAACGGTGAGAGCGAGAATGCGGTGAATAAGCGGGTGGTTCATAGGTGTTATTTAGTTGATTTTTTACGAATGGGGCGACGACGGCGTGATGTGGCCTTAGCGGGCGCTTCTGCGAGTAGTTTTTTGGCAGTGGCCTCAGTGAGGCTTTTAGGGTCGGTGTCTTTTGGGATTTTGGCGTTCTTTTTGCCATCGGTAATATAGGGGCCAAAGCGACCATTGAGTACTTTAATAGCGCCAAAGTCGGCAATAGTTTTTTCTGCTTCAGCTTGCAGTTTAGCAGCGTACAGTTCACGAGCGGCCTGTAGACTAATCTCGCGAGGATCTTCGTCTTTAATGCTGACAAATAACTTGCCAACCTGAATGTAGGGGCCAAAACGGCCAATGTTTGCTTTAATGTCTTGGCCGTCTTCGGTTTGACCAACGAGGCGCGGTAGCTTGAAGGCTTCGAGGGCTTGTTCGAGTGTAACAGTTTCGATTTTAGCACCACGTGGCATGGGGGCGAACTGTGGTTTGTCGTTGTCGTCACTGCTGCCAAGCTGCAGCATCGGGCCAAAACGTCCAAAGCGAGCGGTGATTGGCTTGCTTGTTTTAGGGTCTATGCCGACTTCGCGGCTGTTGCCTACCGTGCTGCGATCAATGCTGCTCGACTGCCCAATGCGATTATGAAATGGGGTGTAAAACGCTTCCAGCATGGTGTTGCGGTCTAGTTTGGCGGCGGCAATTTCGTCAAAATGTTTTTCGACACTGGCAGTAAACCCATAGTCGACCACCTGCTCAAAGTGGTTGCTTAAAAAGTCGCTAATGAGTTCGCCTGCAGGGGTTGGTACCAGTTTGCCGCGGTTGCTGCCGGTTTTTTCTTGGACGATTTCGCGGACGATGGCCTGTACTTCGCCGCGATCCGAGCTCGTGGTCGTTTCGTCTGCATCGCCTGTCTCCGGACTAGCGTCAGGAGACGGGGTTAGCGCTGCCGACGAAAGACCACTCGCTGGATCGCTACCGTAGCGTGTCAGCACGATGATGTCGCGTGGTTGGCCTTCGTCTTCGCCTTTTTCGGCGTAACCACGGGCCTGGACCGTGTTGATGATAGTGGCGTAGGTACTCGGGCGGCCGATGCCGAGTTCTTCGAGTTTTTTAACAAGCGTACCTTCGGTGTAACGGGCTGGCGGGCGGGCAAACACTTGGCGGGCTTCGATAGTGTGTGGGTCGAGCGAGTCACCGCTACGCATGGCTGGCAAGAGTGCGTCTTCTTTGCCGCCGCCGTACACGCGCAGGAATCCGTCGAAGAGCACGACCTGGCCTTTGGCTTCAAAAATGTATGATTCTTTGCTAAGACGCTTTTCCACGACCGTTTCATCTGGGTCGCCTGTCTCCGGACTGGCGTCAGGACACGGGGCTAGCGCCCCAGATGAAAGGTCGCGAACGCTTGCGTCTGCACTGTCTTGCCTCTTGCCTCTTGCCTCTTGCCTCTCGACCGCTATTGTGATTGTCGTATTCTCTAGCTTTGCCGCTGCCATCTGGCTGGCGAGGGTGCGGCGGCGAATAAGGTCGTACAGCTTCTGGTCGTATTCGTTGTTGCTGGCGGTTTCGCGGCTCATGTCGGTTGGGCGGATGGCTTCGTGGGCTTCTTGAGCGCCAGCGGATTTGGTTTTGAACTTGCGCACATGGCTGTATTCGATGCCATAGAGGCGCTTAATGAATTCGGTTGCGGCGGCGATGGCTTGCCCACTGAGGTTGACGCTGTCGGTACGCATGTAGGTGATCTTGCCCTCTTGGTAAAGCTTCTGGGCGGCGGTCATGGTGGCTTTGCTACTGAAGCCGAGCTTGCTGTTGGCTTCTTGCTGGAGGGTGCTCGTGGTAAACGGTGCGGCTGGGTTGCGAGTGCTGGGGTTTTTAGTGACGTCTGTCACGCTAAACTGTGCGCCGCCGAGTGATGCAAGAAAGGCTGCAGCTTCAGCTTCGGTGTTGAAGCGTTGCTTTAGTTCGGCCTTGACTTCGTTGTTGCCATGTATAAAAATTGCGGTAACTTTGAACTGTGAACTGCCTTCAAACGCGGTTATTTCGCGCTCACGCTCAACAAGCAGGCGCACGGCTGGGCTTTGCACGCGCCCGGCACTTTTGCCGCCCGGCACTTTTTGCCACACTACGGGGCTTAGTTCAAAACCAACAATGCGGTCTAAAATCTGGCGGGCTTGCTGGGCTTTTACCAAGTTCATGTCGACTGTACGGGGGTTTTTGACAGCAGTTTCGATGGCTGATTTGGTGATTTCGTGAAACACAATACGGTTAGTTTTTGCTGGGTCGAGGCCGAGTACTTCACATAAATGCCAGGCAATGGCTTCACCTTCGCGGTCTTCGTCGGTGGCCAGCCACACTGTGTCGGCAGCTTTTACCGCTTTTTTGAGTTCGGTAATTACCTTTTTCTTTTCGGGATCAATTTCGTATGTCGTTGCAAATCCATTGGCGATGTCGATAGGCGGCGTGCCGTCTTTGGTTTTTTTAGCAATACTACGAATATGACCAATACTGCTTAGCACCGTAAAGTCGCTGCCAAGGTATTTTTCGATGGTTTTGCCCTTTGACGGGCTTTCAACTATTACAAGGTTTTTCGTCATGCTTTCTTTCACTATATAGAGACCCGGTAAATATACCAAATCCAGTGGTTATACTACGCGAGGTGGTAAAAAAAGTAAAGCCGCTATAGTGAAACGGCCACCCCGTGTATGTGGGGTGGCCGGTGTACCGAGGCGCTCGGTACCAGCGTTACAGCCGGATGCACAGCGTAATGGCGGCGATGGGCCCGATGCCAGCAAAATCGTGATTGTCGAAGAAAATCGTTGCTTTGGGGCTGTTGTCGAGCGTGAACAGCGCGGTGCCGTATGCGCCAATCACGATGCCTGAGCGCACCTTGCTAAAATCGGTGCTGCTGCTTACGATGACACCGGTTGGAGTGCGCTCCAGGGCATACACAATGTCATCGACTGCGCCAGAAAAATTGTTCTTGCGCAGCGTCAGCCACTGTGTGTTAGTGGCGGCGCACAGTGGTACGGACCGTGATTGATCGATGTCCGGTATCGCACCAAAGGCTGGGTACATGTGTACCACTCCTTGAGCTGGTCTCTCATCCGCTTGGGGGCGGAACGCAGCCACGCAGGCTGCGAGAATTACTAGACCAGCGAGTACCACAAGCATGGTAGCATGACGTCGTGACATTTTTCCGGCTCCTAAGGCATGGGGTGGAAGTTACAAGGCGGGTTGCCCTTATGGCCGTATATATAGCCATACTGTCTTTATTGTATCATAAACAGCTTATAAAATCAAGGTTCATTACCGTAGGGTCCACTGATTTGCCCCGAGTGCCTTAATAGTGCCAGCTAGTTCGAGCATCGTGAGTGCTGTGTTAAATTCTGCACTATTAGCAGTGGTGGTACGCTGTATGTCGTCGCCATCGCGCAGGCCATTTTTTAAGGCTTCAATAATAGATGTTTCGAGCGGATTGCTACCTAGGGCTAATTGGGCTTGGCTAGTAAGCAACTGTGGTGCAATGATTTCTAGTATATCTTCGGCGCAAGTAACAGGGGTAGCGCCTTGTTTAAGGAGCGCATTACAGCCGGCACTTTGCGGACTGGTAATGTTGCCCGGTACCACAAACACATGCTTACCCTGCTCAAGAGCGTGGCCTGCGGTATTAAGCGTGCCGCTGCGCGCGCTGGCTTCAGTAATAAGTAGCCCGTCGGCAAGGCCTGCTACAAGGCGGTTACGCGCAAGCATGTTGGACTTCCAGGCCACTGGTTGATCGGCCTTATATTCGCTGATAATTGCCCCGCCGCGTTCAACAATACGGTGCGCCAGTTGATGATTGGTTGCTGGAGCGATTTTTGGTAGCCCGCACGGCAGTATGGCCACTGTGCGGCCATTGGCGTCGAGTGCGGCGCTATGCGCGAGTGCGTCCACCCCAAGTGCTAAGCCGCTCACAATCATGACACCTTTATGCGCTAAGTCGTAGACTAATCGTTCGGTGACTTCCCTGCCATACTGTGTAGGTTTACGGGTGCCAACGACTGCAATTGTGGGTATGCGTTGTGCGGGTAGTGATCCAATGTAATATAATAACTTTGGCGGTTTAGCAATTGTAGTTACAATCTGTAAATACTTATGCTTAAGGGGTAATATTTCATTGATAATCATGCGTTTTATTATAAAAAGTATTGACATAGTGTCAACTGTGTGATAATATGAAAAACGATTGATCAGCGCAAGCTGAATCAAGCACCTTATACCCCCTATTCTAACTTATGTTAGGTTGCGCACATGGTGCTGCTTGGTATTCTACCCTCCACTGAGTAGCCGCTAGAAAGCTGTGTGCGTATACTAACCCCTTTGTCCGGCGGACCTCCATACTGTGAGGTGGGTCACGCTATGCCCATTCAGGGTGGGATGAAGGGTTGTATGGTGCCAGGTGATGCCCACCCTTACCTGGCACCTTACAATGAATACGATAAAAAGACTGGTTATAGCCAGTCTTTTTCGTTTGCTGATAGTGATTATGACACTCAACTGCACGACCACGAGCGGCGCATTACACAGCTTAAACACGCCTAAGAGTAACTTGTAGAAATGAACCGAGCCCCGACCGTGGTGGTCGGGGCTCGGAGCTTGAGGGCGTCAGATGGCGCAGGCTGCGAGCATTTCTGCCAGCCTGTCGATGCGGATGCCGTTCCAACCGCTAGCGTGTTTGATGCTGTACGGCTGGATGTCGATGACCGTTCCGACCAGCCGCTTGGTGCGGGGGCCTTCGACGTAGAACTTTCCGTCGGACCCAAAGTAGACCGCTCTCGTCACCTTGATTTCTCCAACGTAAACGTAGCCGTAGCTACCCAGGCAGAGGAGGTGCACGTTGCCGTGTGTCACCGTGTCACCTGCCTCGCCGCTCTTGATGAGCGTGGCGACAGTGCTAGCGACGCTCTCGATCAGGTGCGCTCCGAACTCGCTGGGTCGCGAATTCTTGATGACCCACACTGCTTCATCGATGTCGTCCGGGAGTGTTAGGTATAGTCCCATCTCTATCTCCTTTTCAAGCTCCGATTTCGGAGCCGCGGTGTAAATCACGTCGGGCTCGACGAAATTATGCATATTATAGCACTTTTTATAACGCTAGTAAAGTATTTGATAACAGGTGACTATACATAAAGCACCCCCAGCTGGCTGCTGGGGGTTGGGTGCGAGTTTTAGCCCGCGTAGGTCACGCTTGCGCGGCTTCTGTGAGCAGCGCTGCGAGGCCTGTAAGCACTTGGCTTGCGAGGCTTGGATCGAGGTCGGCTGGCACAAGCAGCTTCATGTGCGGCGCAAACCGTACGAGGCCGGTGTACGGCAGACCATTCTCGCCAAGACACACGTAGCGCTCGGCCGACGTCACCACGTGCCAGGCAGGCTGTACTGCGTAGGCGGCAGTTTCGCGGCCAAAAACGCGCAACGTTTTTTGCCACAAGCTTAACGCTGTGAACGGCTTTGCAACTACGTATAGGTCGGCCTTTCGCACAGGCTTTTGGCGCAACTGTGCGGCGGCATCTGCGCAGTCGCCAAGCAAACTGTCGAAAAACTCTGGCGACACACGGTGGTCAGTGGGGTTCAGCAGGCGTGCGCTGCGAAAACCGTCCGACATAAGGTACTCCATTCTACAGGTAGGGGTAAACGGTGTAGTGGTATTAAACCATATGTCGCACAAAAAACAAACCCCTCGCCCTGCTTGGCAGCTACAATTGTTGCATCAAGGGCTATGAACACGCTATGATACGATGAGTCGATAACAAAAAGGAACACTATGGAATACATGACATTATTATTTTGGTCGTTAGCTGGCAGTGTGGTGTCGCTGGTGGGCGGCGTGGCGTTGCTGAGGTTTTCGCACCGCAGGCAGCAAGTGATTCGCTATGCACTACCGTTTGGGGCTGGCACACTGCTCGCGGTGGCGTTTTTGAGTTTGCTGCCCGAAGCGCTGCATGGTGTGGGCGAAATGGTCACAGCATACTGTATGCTGGCAGGTTTTTTGGTGTTTTTTATACTCGAGCGTGCGCTGGGCTGGTTTCACCACCACGAAACGCATCATCATGACACCATTCATGGTGCAAAAAATACCACCCACCAGTGGCTGGTAATTATTGGCGACACACTGCACAATGCCATTGACGGCGTAGCGATTGGGGCCGCGTTTTTGGTGAACCCCGCGGCGGGTATCGGTACGGCAATAGCGGTGTCGGCGCACGAGATACCCCAAGAAATTGGTGATTTTGGGATTTTGCTTGGTAAAGGCATGGCGCCCCGGCGCGTCATTATAGTCAATGCACTGTCGGCACTGGCTACCGTGGTAACGGCGCTTGTTACCTACGCACTGGGCAGTAGTATGGCACTCAACCCTGCCCCACTGCTTGCGGTGGCGGCCGGTATGTTTGTGTATATTGCGGCGAGCGATATTATACCCGACATTCACGAACGGCCGCGCCGTGAAGGCAACAAACAGGCCCTGGTGCTACTTGCAGGGGTAGCGGTGATGGCACTTGTAACTGCAGCTATGCCGCACGACCATGAAGACCATGCCGAGCATGCAAAAGTTGACAATACGTCGCATGCGCAGTATACCTATAAGTAGATTGCTGCAACCATGTGGCAACCTTAATAGATGGGAAGTGTACGAGAATGCCGGTTGATATTCAGCTCCGGACGGTTAGGTCGCGACTGAACGACTTGACGTGGTTGGCACTTAAAAACCTGCTTTACCGTGAGTGTGAGCGGGTTATTTTTTTTGAGTGGTGATGGCAAAGTTGCTCGCTACAAAGCCGTCGATTGCAGCGAATACCGTGGGGCTGCAATCTTGCAGCAAGGCCGCTTCTGCTTTGGTAAGCGTACCAAGTACCACAGTAGTAGCTTGTTTGGTGGTGTGCTGTTCGGTCCATATGCCAATACGCAGGCGTGCAGTCGCATCTCCACAGTGGGCGCTGACTGACTTGAGCCCATTATTGCCAGCGTCGCTGCCACCAATGCGGGTGCGAATAGTGCCAAGTGGTAGTGCCAGATCGTCATGAACAATCAAAATATCACCAGGGGTAAGTTTGTAAAAATCCATCAGCGCGCGGACCGATTCGCCCACGAGGTTATAATACGTCGTTGGCTTAACGAGTAGTAGTATTTCGCCATCAACAGGTATTTCTGCAATCTGTGCCTTGAACTTATCGCTGTGCTTCCAAGCAGCGCCGTGTTTTAGGGCATACTTGTCTACCATAGCAAACCCGACATTGTGGCGGGTGTTAGTGTAGCGTGTTTCTGGATTGCCTAGGCCGACGATTACCTTCATGCTCACAGTATAAACCATTGACTTTATTTAAAAAACATTGTAGTATAAATAAAAGACGTTTTGTTTGCTCCTTCCCATAGGAAATGAGGTGAAAGCTTGTGAAGTCGATACTGCAATACGTCAGTTGCGCAGCGTTGCTTTGTTTTGCGCTGATGGTGATTGAACGCTTGCCACTAGCGGGCGTGTATTACCTGAAAAAAGACAAGGCGAGCCTATTGAAGGCGCTGCTGCGGCTGAATATGGCCGTACTTGCGCTTGTGACGACTGGCCTGCTGCTCACCCCATGGGTGGCGCTGTGGCAATATCAACAGGTCGTTATGACGGCGCTCGATGCCGCGCTGATCGGCTGTATTGCCTGGGTGGTGCGCGAAGGCTGGTGGCGGGCGTGGATGCTGCTACTCGTTTATGGCGCGGTGTTCGTTGTCGGCATGGTTGCCGGCGGCATACCCGAGCAATACGACACAGCGTATTGGACGGCGCTCCTGAACTACCTGCCCACGCTGTACCTGTTTTTCGCGAACTATGACGGTAGTCGGCTTGCAAACGCGAGTCAGCGGTCGTTTTTGGCTCGCAAGGACGTGTGGGTGGCGCTCATAGTGTTCGTGATCGGCCATATCGTACTGTACCAGTCGCTCATTGTGGCTGGCTGGCAGTTACTGCGATACATCGTGGCTACACCCGCACTACTGATTGCCCTGGCGGCAATCATGTCGTATGGGCTATGGCTCATTCACCGGTGGGTGGTGGTGATCGACAGTGGTGGTAAGGCGCTACAGATTACCGACCCAACCCCACCTGCGCCACTGCCCGGCCGTGCGCCGCACGAACTTCCCCTCTAACCTACTCACCCCCGAAAGGAGTGATACGCCCCTGGCTAATCAGCCAGGGGTAATTCTTTGGCAAATTTTTCGGCTTGCTTGCGCTCTTTATAGGCCTTCGTCACAGGTTCTAGGCCCTTTGCGGCGCGTTCTTTGTTCATTTTAATCTGCTTTTCATCGCGGAAGCTGAACTTAATAGGTGTGCCGCTGTAATTATACGTTTCGCGCAACAACCGCTCGAGGTAGCGCTTGTATGACCAATGGACAAATTTTAGGTTACTACCGTAAATAACGAACCATGGTGGAGTTGTGTCGGTTTGTACAATATAGCGCAGTTTTGGGTGAGTATTTTTTAATCCGGCTGGTGGATGTTTGCTGGTTGCCGACTGTAAAAGATCATTCAAAACGCGTGTTTTAGTGGGCTGGCTGCGTCGTAGGTGTATATCGAGCGCAAGATCGAATAGTTTTGTAACATTTTGGCCAGTAGTGCTGCTGGTAAAAATGAGTGGCGCCCACGGCACAAAGTCAAAATTGCGGGCAATACGTGCGGCGAGAGCATCACGGGTAAACTCGGGCTGATCAATAGGCAGTGCAGTACCAAGTTTATTGGCCTTGCTGCGACGGCGTTTTTCATCACGACTTAGTGGTGCTTCGTCAGGTTCGGGTGCGGCTGCAGCGGCGGTTTGCAGTTGCGTTATAAGGTCCCACTTACTTACTACTAGCACAAGGCCCTTGCCAGCATCGGCTATCATACCGGCGAGTCGTTGATCAAGTTGGGTGTTGAGTTCGCTGACGTCCATAAGTAATAAACACACGTCGGCTTCTTCTATGGCCTGAAGTGTACGCAGCACGCTGAATTTTTCGATACCCACTTGCTGCTTGCCTTGGCGTCGAATACCCGCTGTGTCGATAAGTTCAACAGCCTGCTGGTGGAACATAACCGTAGTGCGGTTTAAATCGCGCGTCGTGCCGGCAACATTCGCAACAATCGCCTGCTGCTTGCCGGCGAGGGTGTTGAATAAATAACTTTTACCAACGTTTGGCCTGCCGATCAGGGCAATGCGTAGCACGCTGTCACTGACTGCTTCGTGACGCGCAGGAATGTAGCTCACTACTTCGTTCAACACATCGACTACCCCGCTGTTATGTTCGGCGCTGGTGCGAATGATTGGCTTAATGCCGAGGCGCTGAAACTCACTGTCCGGCAAAGCTGTTTTTAGGTCGGCCTTGTTGGTGACTAATATAACCGGTTTTTTACTGCGCAGGGCTTTTTTAGCCACTCGGCGGTCTTCGTCACCGGGGTATTCGCTGGCATCAACCACAACTAAAATTACATCGGCTGCTGCTGCGGCTTCTTCAATCTGTTCTTGGATTGTTGCTTCAAATTCGTCTTCAGCTGGTTTTAGGCCGGCTGTGTCGACAAGCCAAAATTGGTGATATTGGTGTTCAACTTTGCCCACCACATTGTCGCGTGTCGTGCCGGCTTCGCGAGCAACTATGGCCTGCTGGCTACGCATCATACGGTTAAATAGCGAGCTTTTGCCCGCGTTTGCACGCCCAATAATCGCCACAGTGGGGAGTTTAGTTGCCATAATCATGTAATTATACCATAGGTATGCTGCTGTAGCGAACATAAGGGGTATTTACAATCGGTAGCAGAGAGACGTAGAACGAGCAATATTTGACTTTAATGCATATAGTATGGTATAATAAAAGAATACGTATCAGCACCTCGCGGTACGATCATCCTCAATCAAGGAGCACTTTCATGCACGATATGCAGGTTGTAATCATCAGCTACCAAAGCTTGTTGGCGCTGGAGTGCGCAGGTGTTGCCCTCTCCGAGGTGGAACACATCATCTGCGCCACCATCTTGCCCTCGCAAACTGTCGCATTGCGCGACGCACTCGCCAGCAGCGAAGCCTTTGGCCAGGATTACCTGGCGCTGGCCGACGGCCAGGTGTTCGCCGTGGTGAACAGCCTGGAAGTTGATGGTCTGAAGGCCGCGAACTATGTTCGCGGCGACTTGCTGGGGCTGCCTTCTCAGGCGCACACCTGGGTGAAGCCGACAAGTTCGCAAGCTGGCCTGGCGAGTTTTGCCGACAACTAATACGTGGGGTGGAGGGGTGCCGTGATGGCATCCTTCCACCCCTGTTTGTTTTGTAAACAATGTAATTATTATATCATCTAGCGAATATCTATGGTCTGCCAGGCGCCGCGCTTCATATCACCCAATGCATATGGCCCGAATTGAGTGCGATGTAAGCGAATAACGCGGTAGCCCAGGGCGCTGAAAGTGCGGCGAATTTGCCGGTTACGGCCTTCAGTCATGGTCACTTCCCATTCTGTACGGTTATCGTCGTTACGGCGTGTGAGGGCCAGTTGGCTTGGTCCGTCTTCGAGCTGCACGCCGTAATCTGCAATCATTTGTTGGTGGAGTGGTTCGAGTGCTTTGTCGAGCCGCACATGGTACACTTTGGTTTTATAAAATTTTGGGTGAGTCATCTGGTAGGCAAAATCGCCGTCATTAGTCAGCAGTAGTAGCCCTGAACTGTCTTTGTCGAGGCGGCCAACGGGCTTAAGACTGTGCAAGGCGTGCGGGAGCAGCGAATAAATAGTAGGCGCGGTTTTTTGGGCTTTACGTGAACACACCAGGCCAACTGGCTTGTTGAATTGGACGTAGCACAGTGCCACCGAATCTTGGCGCAAGGCTTTGCCTGCCACCGATACTATATCGCCAGGGGTGACGCGGCTGCCAATAACGGCTGGCTGGTCATTAATGACTACTGTGCCGGTGGCGATTAGGTTGTCGGCTTCGCGACGTGAAATGCCTAGCTGTAATGCTAGGTATTTATTGAGTCGAGTTGGGGTAGGTTGTGTATTCACAAAATAACAACAGGTTTAGGCGCTTGGCGATGGTGGCGTAGGTGGTGCTGGACGGGGTGTTTCTTCAAAATTAAGGCCTGACGCAGTTGGCTGCGGTTGTGGTGCGAGTTGTGGTGCAGGTTGGGGTGGTGCTTGTGGTACGGGTGTACCAGGTGCCATTGCAGCTGGGGCTGGTTGTGGAACAGATGGCATTTGCGCCTGGGGTGCTGGTGCAGGCTGCGGCATAGCTTGTGGTACGGGTGTTGCCGGCAGTGGTTGCGGTGCAGGCATTACAGGTGGCTGCGGCATTGGTTGTGGCGGCGGGAGTGGTGCCGGCGCTGGCCCGCCAGATAGTTCTTGGCTCATTAAATGACTGAAGTCAGTTGGAGGTGTAGTTTGGCCGGCAGCGAGCGGTTCGATTACCCTGCTTGCCAGTGTATTACGAGGAGTTGAAAAAGGTGCCGATGGTTGCGGTAAGCTGCTTGGTGCGGGCAGTGGTTGCGGCCCGTGGGGCGCTTGTGGCGGCGGGAATGGTGCCGGCTGTTGTGGCGCGGGCGGAACCGGTGCTTGCGGCTGCGGTATGGGTGCGGGCAGTGGCGCTGGTGCAGGCTGTGCAACTGGTTGAGGCGTGGGCGCAGCGGGAGCTGCTGGCGGTGTGCCAGCGGGCGCGCCAAGTACAGGCGCATCAGCGAGTACTTCATGAACAGTCCGCACGACATCTTCAATACCCACCTGCGACTTAACCAGGTAGCGGTCAGCACCAAGGGCGACACCGCGTTGGCGCTGATCTTCACTTGAAAGCGCGGTCATCATGATCACCTTTATGCCCTTTGTTTCGGTAGTTGAGCGCAAGATGTCGAGCATATCAAAGCCGCTGATTTTTGGCATCATAACGTCACTTAAAATCAGGTCGGGGCGGTCTTTTATGGCCATAGCTAAGGCTTCTTCGCCGTCGCCAGCTGAAACAATGTCATAGCCTTCGGCGAGCAAGCGTACACCGTAGATTTCGCGTAAGCTTTTGTCGTCTTCTACTAATAAAATTTTTGCCATAATTACCCTTATTGTATCGAATCACGCTAAAAAATACTATAGTACTTGTGCTTATTGTTGCCGCGGCGGTACGACAACGGCTGGTGTGGCTGGGCGCGATACATAGTTGGCCGGGTTTGATTCAAGTGCGGTGAGTGGCGTATTTGGTCGAGCTGCAGTTGGGGCGGCGTAGCCTGCGGCTGGCGCAGGTGGAGTATATTGCGGTGCAGGTGGCGCAACATAGGCAGCTTCAGGCACGACGGCTGCCGCGGGCGCTACTTCGGCGGGTGGCATGGTCTGTGGTGCTGGTGTAAATGAATTGGTTGTTTGCATAGCGGCAATTTGGGTAGCCTGCACTTCCGCTTCACGGCTGGCTGCAGCGGCAGCATCGGCTTCGGCTTGTTTTTCGGCGGCAATACTGGCCTGTTCGATCATGCGCGTAGCGTCGTCGTGGTCAATACGCGGAAGTTCTATATGGAAGGTACTTCCCTTTTTATATTCACTTTCGACCCAAATGCGGCCCCCCATGTTTTCGGTGAGGCGCCTACATAGATACAACCCAAGGCCGGTGCCGCCGATTTCGCGGGTATCACTGTTGTCGACACGATAAAACTTTTGGAACAGGTGGCCTTGGTCTTCGCGGGGGATGCCAATACCGGTGTCTTGCACGCTGACTACGACGTGATTATTGTCACCACGAACATCTACCACCACCTCACCACTTGGCGTGTATTTAATAGCATTTTCAACTAAGTTGTCGGCTACTTCACGGAAGTGGTCGCGGTCGACATTCACAAAGTACACGGGGTTTAGTTTACGCGAGGCTTCGTCGGTTGCGCCACCAGGATTTGGTTTGTAGGTAATGCGTAGGCCTTTTTCAGTTGCTTTATGGGTGAGGCCGGCGACTACTTCTTGCATAAACGGTATGACGTCGATTACCACAGGAGTGTTTTGTAGTCGGCCATCATCGGCCTTGCTCACGTCGAGCAGGTCTTGGAATAGTCGGCCTAGGTGCTGGGCTGATTCATGCGCCTTGGTGATAAAATCGCGGGCTTTTTCGTCGATAGTGGCTGTTGCAGGGTTGAGCGCGAGTCCTAGGTAGCCTTCAATGCTCGCCACTGGTGTGCGCATTTCGTGGCTGGCGGTGCTAATGAACTCAGCACGCTGACGTTCGTCTGATTTTTCACTGGTGATGTCGCGAAACACCACAATAATACCTTTGCCAAGCTGCCCCACGGGTGATACCGAAATTGAAGCTAAAAATGTTTTGCCTGCTTGAGTTTTGATGCTGAGCAGGTCGGTTTTAATTGCTTGATTGCTGCTCAGTGCTTTCGCAACGGGATCTTCTAGATCAGTGACCTCGACATTTTTTGCTGTGATCATTTTAAGCACCGACTTGTAGCTTAGGTTTACCGCGTCATGCTTACCCCAGCCAATGAGTTGTTGTGCGGCAGGATTAATCAGCTGAATTGTGCCTTTACTATCGAGCGCCAGCACGCCGTCAGTAATGGCATTAATCACCACTTCACTTTTACCAGCTACTTGGCTTAGTTCACTCGCAAGTTCTGTGTAGCTGCGGTCTTCGGCGGTTTGTTCACCTGGTTTGTCGTCGGCTCGCCATGCAAAACTGCCAACAATCAGCGGCACAATGCCGGCTAGTGACAGCGCGATTACGCCGTCGATACCAGTTTGGCCACCCGTGTAGTGGCGCTCAATAAACGCAATCACTAAAGCAAGTACTAATCCTGTGCCGAGCAGTCCAAAAAGTGGCGCAATACTAGCCGCCACGGCCCAAATGGGAATGAACTTTGACGTTGCGCCACCTGTAGTTATAACAAGCAGGCTGATTGTAGCGAGTAGAGCGCTATATAGCACTGCCGCAATCCATAGCCGCACAGCGCGTTTTGTTATAAACCTACAACCAAGGGCAGTAACTGCAACCCCCAGGGCTGCGTACCCAACGATGTCGGGTATTGTAGTGAGCGGGTTGGTGTTTGTAGGTACCGTAAATCGCTGCCATATCTGCACGCCACCTACTGCAACGCATAACACAAACACAGCATCGCACACCCGTCGATACATCGCCTGGCTGATTGAGCGTGGTGTAATAATGGCCCCCCTTTAGTAATTGGTAGTCCTTATGGTTTAGTATACCGGTGGAAGGGTGCAAAATGCAACAATTCGTTACTGTGTGCTGTAAGCGGTGTTAGGATTTTAGCAGCGTTCGTGCCGATTTAATTTGGGTTGCTAGCGAAGCGCGTAGCCCGGTGTAGTCTTCCGAGACTTCAATAAGCTGGTTAGAAGTTACATAAAAATCCTTCATGCAGGCGCTGAGTGAGTCAGAAATAGGCTTGGACTTTTTTGTTGCTTCGGTAACATTACCAACAATTTGCTTCGTAATTGCCTGTGATTGCGCAATTGAATCTTGTGGGCTGAGTGACGTATTGGCGTAAATTGCTTTCCGTTTTTCTGTTAACACATCATTTTTTTCATCTGTTTCAAGCCAAATCTTCGAGTCTTCAGCCTTTAGGGTGGTGCATTTTTTACCGATAGTTACAAAATCTTTTGCTATTTTTTGATTATGTTCGGCAATTGGCATGGCGTCGAGGTAGTATGAAGCGAGCGCGACGGTTTTATCAACAGCAGCAGCGCTGTTTGCAAAATCACGAAACTCAGACATTGTATTGGCATACTTTGCTGCAGCCGCTCTGGCAGAAATAACCGAATTTTCTTCCGTAGCACCTGTCACAAATAAATAGGCAGTCGCAGCCACTGGCGCAATGATTTTTTGCAAGTTGTCTTTACGTGTGTTCGATAATTTAGCGTATGCAATGGTTTGCTGCATACGGTAGGCGTAATACCGGCCCTGAGCGGCGCCAATTTTGAAGTTCGGGTCACTATTAGTGGCAGTTTCGGCAATATCAATGTTTATGAGGTAGCGAGTTAGTTCTGTTTTTATGGCTGCTTCAGCTGGGTCGGTTGCGTGAGTGGTTGCCACTGCTGCGTCGTAGAGTTCTAGCCAAAAGCGCGGTGCGTAATAATTACGGTAATACGAGTTGATGACTGAGTTTGCTTCACCCGATAAGTATTGCGCAACTGAAGAACGGTAGTTGCCTTGTGCGGTAATGCGACGAAGTGAAAGTACATCACTTGCTTTTTCAAGCTCGCCTACTTCCCATTTTAAGCTGTCTACAAGTTTTTGGTATTGGTATGTTTTATACTGCAATAAAGGTATTGCGCCGGCACCTGTAGGCAATTTTTTCAGCTGTGCTTGATACGTTTCTGCCGCAGCAAGAAGTTTGTTCATAAGTAAAAGACGCTTCTCTTTTTGTTCGCTCACTGGGTCAGAATCAGCTGCCACAGGGCTATCATTAATCAGTGCGTTGTAGCTGTTCGCAGATTCTTTGGTAAGTTCGAAATATTTAGTGTAGAACTCGCTTGTAGTGCTGCGGTCGGTAGTATTTTCATTGAACATGGCTACCGTATATGCAAGTGCAGCTTGTTTAGCGAGGGATTTTTGGTAGGCACTACTGACGAATGGTCCAGCTACAACGTTGGCAAGTTTGGGTGCAGCATTGATTTGTTTTGCCACACTTTCAGGCTTGGTTTCGGGCGTAACGGCGGCGCGAATAGTAGCAATGTAGCTGTCGACTGCCTTGTTATAGCGACTGGCCGAAGCATTAGCGATAAGGTGTAAGGCGCCGTAACCTGCGCCGAGTGTAAGGAGTATTCCAAGCACTAACAATACTATCCATTTTTGTTTGCCATGTAGTTTGGGGGTGATTTGTGGCATAGCACTATCATACCGTAGTTTTTAGATTATGAATAACGATTATTACGCTGCGGTGTTTGCAGTAATTATACTTGTAGCAGTAAGCATGGTTGTTATGTTGCTCGCTCTAACTATTACACCGCGGGACGGGCGCCAAAACTGTAGAATTTAAAGTCACAGAACCTCCATTCTAGATCGATTCGGTGATCGTCGCGACTAATCGAGCCATAAGGCGCCTGTGTACCATTTACAAAGTCACCCGCGAGCCACGTAGAATATGGAAAAGCTGTTTCTAGCGCTGGATCCACCACTGGATCCACCGCTGCCTCCCCTAGCTCACACCGAATAGCCTGCAGTGTCAGGTAATCTGAAATAGTGGGGTGTTGTGCTTCTTTATACGCATGGTCGACTTCTGTTACGGTAGGGGCAGGAGTGCCAGGAATGATGCGGATTGTCCATGGGATACCCTGGTGAGTCATAACCCGACTGTTCGCCCCGGCGCCCGGCAAGTGAGAGAGGTCAGTCAGGATGGACCAGTTAGTGATAATTCCATATTTTGCATATATTAATAATTTTGGTCGTTCAGAGCTTGCTGACTCTTTAGCAGAAGCTTTTCCTATGTCTCTACAGAGTTGCCGCCATGTCTCAAGCGATAAGCCGTTTGCAGCTACAACCATCTGCGGTTCGTGGCCAGCATCTTTTTCTTGGGCGTACACGGTAGCTATATCTTCGAAGTTGATACCGGCGTCAACAAATTCCTGAGTAGTTGGCATAGTAATGCCAGCTCGTCCAAAGAAGCGTTCGGTAG
>JBATSN010000011.1:0-28716 GCA_049293315.1 Saccharimonas sp. (SeqCode) | reverse complement strand
GCTCTAACCCCTTGGTGCTGGGGGCGCCTTACGGACGTCCAACAAGAATTGGCACGTAAGGCGGGATTCGCAGCATTCGTCGAATGTAGTCCTCATCCGGCAGCTGCGTTTCCACATAATACTCCGTGTCCGCGTTTTTCCCAACAAATACCAGCCATGTACTTGTCTGCGGACGAGGGAAGCTCACCTTGAGCGTTGTGCGTTTCGACATCTCTCTCCTGTTAATGTCAGTTATTGCGAGTACCTTTGTTCACATTGCGGGTGCGATATGACGTTTGGTACTAAATTCTCTCTTTGTGCGTGAGAGAATGTGATACTACACGGAGAGAAGCTGTTTTTTAATCTACTTTCTTTATGTACCGGAACGCCGGCGCGAACTACACATTGATTGGACTAGGTAGTTGACAGTATTATAGCACAGTAGTAAGTATCTGTCAATGCTATTAGTTTACTACCAACCAAATTTTTCAATTTCGATGTTCTTTTTAGGCACTTCAAGTGACTGAAGTAGCTGGCTGACGGCGGTCATCATAGGTGGTGGGCCACAAATAAAATAACGGTACCGGGTGGGATCAATCAGATACCGCGACAAGATCTCGGCTGAAATAACACCTGGTTCCTCGCCAGGCTGCAGCGTATCGCTTGGTTGGTTATAAATAGCTATCGCACGGTCGCCCAGCATCTCTTTTAGTGGCTGGTATAGTACGGCAAGTTCACGCGTGCGGTTAGCGTCGAACAGCCATTGCTCACGAGCGCCTGCATCCATAAGTATGCGGTCTACAAATGGTGTAATACCAATACCGCCCGCGATATACACAACAGGAGCAGTATCAGTATCAGCTAACGAACTCGTAAAGCTACCATATGGGCCACTTAAATAGACTGTTTGGCCCACCCCAAGCTGTTCGAGTTGCTGTGTATACATACCAGCGTGGCGAAATGCCAACCAAATTTCACCAGTATTTTGGTCGGAATGCACGACGCTAAAGGGGTGGTCTTCACTGAGCATACCAAGTTTTATGTACACATACTGGCCTAAGCGGGGCTTCAACCTACCGTTTGCTGCTGGCATAAGTGTAAGCAGTGTATCGAGGCTTGTCAGTTGTACCACGGTTTTAATGCGGTAGCGAGTACGATCTATGTTGAATATGCTGAGTAGGCGCACAGCACTCACGACAGCAAAAGTCAGCATAAGTAAGAACAAATATCCCTTCACTATGCGGTGCGCTTGCGTCTGCGACCCTAAATCTGGTACATGTAGTAGCGCAAACGGTATTGCAATATATGCTAACCAATGCAGGTACCGCCAAGCACGCCAGCTGAGCCTTTTGCGAATCAGCGCTGACGTTACCCACACAATAGCGAGTAGCCATATGGCGATCTGGCCGAGCAGTATATGGCGAGATGCCTGTGTCGAAATGTTTGGAATAACCGAATAAAACAGCTGTTCGCCATAACTATAAGTAACAAGCAGCGGGTGAGCAAAAATGAGTAGGGTGCCGTACTTACCAAGTGCTTTATGAATGCGCAGCACTGGTGCAAGGTCATAAAACACTTTGCCCATAACTGCTTTTGCTCCCAAGATATACATCCACAGCAGCAATACGATACCCATATATCCAAGCACTGCCGACCCCCATAAGCCTACTGAGTGTGGTGTTACGAGTTCAGGAAACCGTAGCAGTAGCAGGCAGGGTAGTAATGATGTGGCAAGAATAATGATTAGTAAGCGGCGTTTAGTGATTTCACTCATATTATTACTTATTATACGACTAAAACGCTTAAGCAGTAATAGTAAAATTGCGTTAAATAGCTTAGTAGCTGTTTGTATGCAGCGCAGTGTTTACAACTGACTAATTTTACCCTATAATTAAGGGTATACGCACGGGCGCGGTTTATGTTTGGTGAACAACAGTTCACGAATAACCTAAGGCTCGCGTACCAAGCTATACTAAATAATAAGTAGGAGAACTAACACTCATGGCAGACTTCGACCGAAGCAAGCCCCACGTAAACGTTGGTACTATGGGCCACGTTGACCACGGTAAAACAACTCTAACCGCTGCAATTACATCTGTGCTTGCAAAAAAGTTACCAAGTGCAGTTAATAAGCCTGTTGCATACGACCAAATTGACAACGCACCAGAAGAAAAAGCACGTGGTATTACTATTGCGTCAAGCCACCAAGAATACGAAAGTGAAAAGCGTCACTACGCACACGTTGACATGCCAGGTCACGCCGACTACGTAAAGAACATGATCACTGGTGCTGCCCAAATCGATGGCGCTATTCTTGTGGTAGCCGCAAACGACGGCCCATTACCACAGACTCGCGAACACGTTCTACTTGCCAAGCAAGTTGGCGTACCAAAGATCGTTGTGTTCCTCAACAAAATGGATCTTGCCGACCCAGAACTTGTTGAGCTTGTTGAAATGGACATTCGCGAATTGCTTGCGAAAAACGGCTTCGACGAAGACGCACCAATTATCAAGGGTTCTGCAACCAAAGCACTCGAAGGCGACGCTGCCAGCGAAGACGCTATTATGGAACTTGTTAAAGCGCTTGACGACTACGTTCCAGAGCCACAGCGCGACCTTGACAAACCATTCTTGATGCCAATTGAAGACGTCTTTTCAATCAAGGGCCGTGGTACGGTTGCGACTGGCCGTATTGAACAGGGTGTTATTAAGCTTAACGATGCTGTTGAAATTGTTGGTATTCGTGCTACACAAAACTCAGTAGTAACTGGTATTGAAGCCTTCAAGAAGAACCTTGACCAAGGTCAAGCTGGCGACAACGCGGGGCTATTGCTTCGTGGTATCGAACGCGAACAAATCGAGCGTGGTCAGGTGGTTGTAAAACCAGGTAGCCTCGAACCACACACCGAATTCGACGCCGAAGTATACATCCTGAAAAAAGAAGAAGGTGGTCGCCACACACCATTTAGCAAGGGCTACAAGCCACAGTTCTACTTCCGCACAACAGACGTAACAGGCGAAGTTGAGCTACCTGCTGACAAAGAAATGGTTATGCCAGGTGACACAGTTACCTTTAAGGTAAAACTACTCGCACCAATTGCTATGGAGCAAGGCCTAAACTTCGCGATTCGCGAAGGTGGCCGCACCGTTGGCGCTGGTGTTGTTACCAAAATCAACAAATAGTAGTACACGCTACTATACAAAAGCCCCGGCAGTTTGCTCGGGGCTTTTTGGGTACAGAAAGTTTGCAAAAACACAGTGTTTACGCTATAGTACATACTGTATTATTAATTGATACGATTCACTCGGTCAGAAGTAAGCCTAGCGTATTGCTAGTATACTATTCGAACAGAGGTTACGTATCGCACTGTAAAAGGAGTACTCTACTGTGGCAGATGCCAAAATAAACCCAGCCGAAGGCTTACGTATTCGTATTCGCCTAAAGGCGTACGATCACAAGGTGATTGACCAAAGCGCTAAGCAAATTATTGAAACTGCGCTGCGTACTGGTGCCACTATTGCAGGGCCGGTACCACTACCAACACGCAAAAGCACCTACACAGTCGTCAAGAGCCCGCACGTGTATAAAATGGGCGGTGAAGCATTCGAAATGCGCGTTCACAAGCGCTTGATTGACATTACAAACGCTACACCCAAAACTATCGACAGCCTGCAAAACCTGAGCCTACCTAGCGGCGTAGATGCAGAAATTCGCATGTAACTAGTAATTAGTGTTGCTATAAAATAACTCCTGTATAAGGAGTTATTTTATAAAAAAGTTAAGTTATTTTTTCTTGATGAGAGTTTGGTTAAGCGCAGAATTCGCTTCGTCGACTTGGTCGTAAATATATTGCACCTTGTCATTAATAGTAATAACCCATAGGCCAAGTGCTAATACGGCGATACCCAAAAACGCCCAGTAGATAGTTTGCTGCGAAACACGAAACGTAAAAAATGGCTCATCTGGCGAAAACCGTTTAAATGATTGCATGGTTGGGGCGACACTGCACCTAACTTTAGTTTTTGATGTAGGCTTAACCGGTGCTTTTTTAACCGTTTTCTTTGCTGACTTCTTTGTCGTTGCCATTACTACCTTCCTGTTTAACTTACTTACATTATGCAGGCTGGCTAGTAAAAATACAATACGCTTATGGTATAATGTGCCTATGCCTTCAGCTAAAAATAAACAACGCACCTATGCAAGGAACCGTGCTTTTAGTCGCCGTGGCTACCCAAAAATAGCTGAATCGGACGGCCAATACTTGCTTAAGCTGGTATTAATGGTACTGCTTGGCACCCTATGGCTAAAGTTTGCTATGCCCGCGCAAGCCGGCGCCGTGCCACTGGCCGGCCTTCCTATCGGTATGTTATTTGGATTGTTGCTCGTGCGTAAGTTCGAAAAAAATCAAAATGACCGCAAACTGTGGTACATGGTGTTGATCATTGTTACGATCATTAGCTACTTTGTACCGGCTGGTATTGTGATATAAAAAACCACTACGTGAATGTAGTGGGGTGTGTTGGGGCTTGCCGCAGAAAATGCAGCAAGCCCCAACACTGTTCGATCACAGGTAGTAGAGCGGTTGGTTGTGAGCGTACTCGTTAGGTACGACCGCGGCCAGGTGCGCGTGGTCGCCGCAACGAACGACAGCAACGGCACACGACCAGTACGACCCGATGCCGTGTGTAATCAGGCTCTCGACGAATCGGCCGCGGAGCGTCACTCTGTCGATGAACACGGTTTTACCCGTAATCCACGTGACGGTCGCGTCGAGATGGTGGGTCACCACGCCGTTTGGTGCGACGCTGTAGTAGAGACCACTCAAAGCGACAACCGATACTCCGAGTACCGTGAATACTTCGTACTCGTTACCCTTCTTCACAAGGATGAAGTTGGGCATGCGATCAAGAACAGCCACAGCAGGCCTTTCTCTAGTAGTTGCAGACGAACACTCAATGTTCCATTGAGCCTATCCAGTATTATATCAGTAAATGTTAATTTAGTCAATTATTCTGCGGGTAACCTGAGCAACAGGTGGATGGTTCTCTATAAAACCTCTTGACTACCGTTACTAATCTATGGTAAGATTAGTCGGTAACTTATTACGTAATAACAACTTGTTCCTGTGTGAATCGGTAAGTCCGCCTCTAACGGATACTGCCAGTCACCGGGGATTTTAAATGGGAGCAAAGAGGGCTATGAAAGCACTTCTCGGTACCAAAATTGGTATGACCCAAATCATCGGCGAAGACGGTGTGGCTACTCCTGTCACATTGATTCAAGCCGGCCCATGTACAGTGACTCAGGTGAAGTCTGTCGAAACCGACGGCTACAACGCTGTACAAGTGGCATATGGTATGGGTAAGAACCTGAGCAAGGCCGTTGCTGGACACGTCAAGTCTAGCGGTGTCACCCCGAAAGAAATTCGGGAGTTTACAACTGATGATTTGGGAGAAATCAAGGTTGGCGACACATTTGACGTTGCAGAGTTTACACTTGGCGACGTAGTGCATGCAACAGGAATCAGCAAAGGCAAAGGTTTTGCTGGTAATATTAAGCGGCACAATTTTAAACGTCACCGCAAAACACATGGTGGCAAGGGTAATACACGCAAGCCAGGTTCGATTGGTAGCATGTACCCGCAAAAAGTATTCAAAGGTAAGCGCATGGCTGGTCATATGGGTGCCGAGCAAGTCACGGTTCGCAATTTAAAGGTTGCCTATGTGAGCGTTGCTGACAATCTGATCGGCGTTAAAGGCGCAGTGCCTGGCCCTAAAAAGGGACTCATTATAATTAACGGAGGTGCTAAGTAATGGCTGAAACAAAAGCAACGCCAGCAAAAGCAAGTCTTCCGAAAAGTGTGTTCGCGGTTGATGTACCAAATCATCAACTACTAAAACTTGCGTACGATTCATTTTTAGCAAATGGCCGAACAGCAAGTGCAACCACTTTACAGCGCGGCGAAGTCCGCGGTGGCGGTAAAAAACCATGGAAGCAAAAAGGAACCGGCCGAGCTAGGTTTGGTAGCTCACGCAACCCAATTTGGCGCGGTGGTGGAATTGTATTTGGTCCACGCGGCAATGAAAACTACACACTAAAAGTTAGTAAAACTGCTAAGCTCGTGGCTGTGCGCCAAGCGCTGACACTTGCAAACGAAGCAAAAAAGATTGTTGTTGCTGACATTAAAACAACTGGTAAGACTACCGATATCGTAACATTCTTTGCCGACCACAAGTTCCATAAAGACGCCAAGGTACTGGTTGTAGTTGACGAAAAAACTCCCGAAATGCTCCGCGCGACTAATAACATCCAGAATGCCCTCCTGGTACGCGCAAATTACCTGAGTGTGTATTACATCTTAAATGCCGACAAGATCGTGCTGACTCCAGCCGCCGTTACGGTGATTGAAGAGTGGCTAGCACCAAAGGAGGCAGCATGAAACTAACAATTGTTACTCCACGCGCTACCGAAAAGGCCTACCGCCTAGTCACGCGCCAAAACACCTACGTGTTTAACGTGCCACTTGCTGCCAATAAGCAGCAGATTGTAGCAGCCGTAGAAGCCGAACACGACGGCGTAAAGGTTGCCAGCGTTAAAACTGTTGTGCAGAATGGCAAAACTGTGCGCTTTAGTCGTGGTAAAAACCGCTACCCAGGCACTACCACTCGTCAGAACACTAAAAAAGCCTACGTCACCCTCTCTGAAGGCAAGATCAAGGTCTTTGAGCAAGACGCCGAGAAGGAGGAGAAGAAATAATGCTCGATCAAGATTTTTATCGATCCGTTACTTACTCTGATGCAGAGCGCGAAGCACTCGACTGCGATCGTGACAGAATGATCAGCCTGATGGGCAAAGAAGCAGCTGATAAAGCTCGCTGGGTTACACAAGTCCAAGCCAATATTGAGGCAGCTGGACTCAGCGATCAATGGGGTGTTAATGCTTCCGGTGTCTACAGAAAAGACGACCAAGAGAAGGAGAGCGCATAATGGCTATCAAGCAATACAACCCAACCACTCCTGCTCGCCGTGGCATGACCAGTCAGGACTTGAGCGATATTACAACTCGTAAACCACTTAAGAGTCTTGTGAAGAGCAAGAAGCAAAATGCCGGCCGCAACAACACCGGTCGGATCACGGTTCGTCACCGTGGTGGTGGCGTCCGCAGGCACTACCGTCTACTGAACCACCGTTTGAGCAGTGATATGACGCTCACGGTTGAAGAAATCGAATACGATCCAAACCGCAGCGCACGTATCGCCCGAGTGAAAGACCAGCATGGTTTGTACCACTACATACTGGCTGATACTAGTATGGCTAAAGGCAAGAAGATCCAGACTGGTGCCGATGCACCTGTCGAAGCCAGCAACCGTATGCCACTTAGCAATATTCCTGTCGGGTCTCAGATTTACGCGATTGAGATCAACCCTGGCAAGGGCGCCCAAATGGTGCGCAGTGCTGGTACCAAAGCCCAGCTGATGGCCAAAGAAGGCGACTACGCCATGGTGCGTATGCCTAGTGGTGAAGTCCGCAAATTCCGCCTGGAATGCGAAGCGACTCTTGGTGTTGTCGGTAACGTCCAGCACCAGAACATCAAGATCGGAAGCGCTGGCCGCAACCGACGCAAGGGTATTCGCCCAGGTGTTCGCGGTGTAGTTATGAATGCTGCCGATCACCCTCACGGTGGTGGTGACGGTGGACGCCACGGTAGTGGTAAACCACCACGCACGCCATGGGGTCAGCTGACACTCGGTTACCGCACGCGTACTCGCAAATCAACTAGCAAGATGATTGTTAAGAGCCGTCATGACGCGAAGAGGAAGAGGTAGGGTATGCAATATTTTGACACCGAGCATCCCTCTAATCGTGATAGTAAACTCGATACATATCACGGTGTTGCGATAGAGCGCAAGATTCCACGCGAGGATATGTGGTCATTTGGTAAAGGCGTGACAGCCAGTGCAGAACTAGCTGATGAGATTGATAAAGAAGAGGAGAATAACTAATGAGTCGATCACTCAAAAAAGGCCCATTCGTCGACGCGAAGCTTGCCCGTAAAGTGGCGGCTTTGAAAGTTGGCGATCGGACTGTCATAAAGACCTGGGCCCGCAGCAGTACAATCACACCAGACATGGTAGGGTTTACTTTTGCGGTACACAATGGTCGGGTACATGTTCCTGTGCTTGTTAGCGAGAACATGGTTGGCCACAAACTCGGTGAGTTTAGCCCGACCCGCAAGTTCCGCAAGCACGGTGGAAAGGACAAGAAATAATGGCCGCAACACAAGCATCAAAAGGCAAGAGTCAAGAAGCAAGCATGCCAGTACTTTACGCCGTGCGAGCATATATTAAAGGTGTTGACCAAGCGCCTCGTAAAGTTAGTCTTGTGGCAAGCCTGGTGCGTGGCCGCAGCGTAGCTGATGCCTTGGTGATTTTGGAACATACACCAAAGCGCAGCGCATTGGTGGTAAAAAAAGCAATTGCCAGTGCGGCAGCTAACGCTACCAATAACCACGGTCTTGATAGTAAATCATTGCAAATCAGCACCCTTAGCGTTACTGCTGGTCCACGTTTAAAGCGATTTAAGCCTGCGAGCCGCGGCCGCGCCTTACCGTTTAAAAAGAAAACAAGCCACATTTTGGTCGAAGTGAGTGGTACCGAAAAAGTTCGTAAGAAGCCTGTTGAGAAAAAGGCAGAAACTAATGCGCCAAAAGGCGAGGAGAAGTAACATATGGGCCAAAAAGTAAACCCAATTAGCTTCCGCCTCCAGGTTCATAAAAACTGGAGTTCGCGCTGGTTTGCTAGTAAAAAAGATTTTGCTAAGTGGCTAGCCGAAGATATTCGCATTCGCGAAGTTATTGAAAAGAAGTTTGAAAGTCGCCCAACAATCAATAAAATTGAAATTGAGCGCAGCGCTAACCTGATTACCGTGACAATTCACACTGCTAAGGCTGGTGTTGTGATTGGCCGTGGTGGTGTTGGTGTGACGGAACTTAAAAAAGACATCGAACGCATTGCTAGCCTACCGGTGCGCATTAATATTGAAGAAGTAAAGCGCCCAGAACTAGCCGCAAAACTTGTCGCCGAAAATATTGCACGTCAACTAGAGCGCCGCGCGAACTTTCGCCGTGCTACCAAGATGGCTGCCCAAAATACTATGAACGCTGGCGCAAAAGGTATTCGTATCGAAGTAGCTGGCCGTTTGAATAATGCCGAAATGGCTCGCCGTGAAAAAATCATCGAAGGGAGTGTGCCACTACACACCCTGCGTGCTGATATCGACTTTCACACTGCTCGGGCAAATTGCCCTGGTGTAGGTATTGTTGGGGTGAAGGTATGGATATATAAAGGCGAAAGGAGTGACGCATAATGTTACTTCCTAAAAAAGTTGCTCACCGCAAGGTGCGCATTGGCAAGAATGAAGGTGTTGCGACACGCGGCCACTATGTTGCGTTTGGTGATTACGGCTTGCAAAGCCTCGACAACGAACGCATTACCAGCCGTCAAATCGAAAGCGCCCGCCAGGCTATGACCCGCTACATTAAGCGTGGTGGTAAAATCTGGATTCGCATTTTTCCACACACGCCAGTTACTCGCAAACCACTTGGCCTTAAAATGGGCGGCGGTAAGGGTCAGCCAGAGTTTTACGTTGCCAAGGTTAAATCAGGCACTGTATTGTTCGAAATGAAGGGTGTTACCGAAGAAGTCGCACGCGAAGCAATGCGTTTAGCCGGTCACAAATTGCCCGTAAAAACACGCTTTGTGAAACGGGAGGAAGCATAGTATGGCAAAAACTACTAAAACAGCCCCTGTAGCTAAAAGTGTCACCAAACGAAAAGCAACAGTAGTGAAAACTGTCGATGAGCTGCAAACAGACCTGCTAACAAAGGTGCAAGACCTTGCCGCAGCCAAACGTTCACATGTTGCAGGTGAACTGGTGAACCCGCGAGTGTTGGGCGAACTTCGTAAAGACATCGCTCGAACAAAAACGGCAATCCGTGCCGCTACTCAGCAGAAAGGAGCAAACTAATGGCCAAGACATTGACTGGCATCGTAACTTCAGATGCAAGTGACAAAACTATTATTGTAACAGTGACGTCACGCGAAACACACCCGATTTACGGCAAGCAGTATACTGTAACTCGCAAGTACGCCGCCCATGACGAAGCAAACAGCGCCGGCAAAGGCGACAAAGTGGTGATTATTGAAACCAAGCCTATCAGCAAGCGCAAAGCATTTACGCTACAGCAAATTGTTGAACGAGGCAAGGGAAGTGTTGAAGTGAAGAACGACATTTCAGAGGTGGAGAACTAGTATGATCCAGCAAGAATCACGACTAAAAGTGTGCGACAATAGTGGCGCAAAAGAGATTTTGTGCATTCGTGTACTGGGTGGTACCAGACGCCGCTACGCATATGTGGGCGATGTTATTGTTGCAACTGTTAAAGATGCTAACCCTACGGGCAACGTTAAAAAGAAGTCTGTGGTAAAGGCCGTTATTGTGCGTACTCGTGATCAAATTCGCCGCAAAGACGGCAGCACGATCTGCTTTGACGACAATGCCGCAGTTATCATTAACGACGACAAAACTCCTAAAGCAACTCGCGTGTTTGGCCCTGTGCCACGTGAACTACGCGATATGGGCTATGCTAAAATTATCAGCCTTGCGCCGGAGGTGCTATAACTATGGCACAACGTATTCGTAAAGACGACATGGTAAAAATTATCAGTGGTGACCACAAAGGTACAACTGGTAAGGTACTGGCTGTATTGCCAGCGAAAAACGTTGCACTTGTCGAAGGTGTCGGCGTTGGCCGTCGCCATGTAAAACCAACTCAGCTTAACCCACGCGGTGGCAAAAAGGACATTCATGTCGCCACGCCGCTACACAAGCTTGCGCTTGTTACTGACGAAAAAACTGCTAAAACAAGCCGTGTTGGGTACAAGGTGGGCGAAACAGGCAAGGTGCGAGTCGCACGACAACTAAAGAATAAGGAGATTAAATAATGGTAAAGCCAACAACCGCTTCACCTGCTCCTCGCTTGAAAGCCTTATATAACGGTACATACGTTAAGGAACTGCAGGCCGAATTAAAGCTCGACAACGTACACGAAGTACCAAGTCTAGAAAAAATTGTGGTCAGCGTAGGCACAGGCAAGGTAAGTGGCGACAAGCGTATGCTTGAAGCAATTAAAAATACCCTCGTTAAAGTAACTGGCCAAGCACCAGTTGAACGACTAGCTAAAAAATCAATCGCCAGCTTTAAAATTCGTGCTGGTATGGGCGCACCGGTCGGTATAAATGTTACGCTACGTGGCGCGCGTATGTACGAATTTTTAGACCGTTTTGTAAATGTTGCATTACCCCGCGTGCGTGACTTTCACGGTGTGGGCGTAAAGTTTGATCGCGGTGGCAACTATAATCTTGGCATTACCGAACAAAGCATCTTTCCAGAACTTACATTCGAAGAAACTCAGTTAATTCATGGTATGCAAGTTACCTTTACCATTAAAAATGGCGACAAAGTAAAGTCACGTGCCTTACTTGAAAAATTTGGTATGCCGTTCGAAAAAGAAGGGGGCCGCTAATATGGCTAAGAAATCTATGATTGCCCGCGACAAAAAGCGGCAGAAAATGATTACAAAGTTTGCAACAAAACGTGCTGAGCTTAAGGAAATGGGCGACCTTGAAGGCTTACAGGCATTGCCACGCAACAGTAGTCCGACACGCTGGAAAAACCGCGACGCACTTGATGGTCGTCCGCGGGGCTTTATGCGTAAGTTCGGCCTAGGCCGCATCAACTTCCGCGAAAAAGCAGTTAAAGGCCAGATTCCTGGCGTCACTAAGAGTAGCTGGTAGAAAGGAGGAAACACTATGAGTCTACAATCTACAGATCCAATCGCTGACCTCCTGACCCGCATTCGAAACGCGGCAATGGTTGGCAAAACAGAAGTTCGTGTGCCAACAAGTAAGCTTAAAAAAGTTGTTGCCGAACAGTTAGTTAAAAACAAGTACCTGGCAGATGTAAAACTAGAAGACGGCAAGCCACGTGGTACGCTAGTGGTTACATTAGCAAAGCCAGGTGAAAACTGCGTGATTAACGAAATCGCCAAAGTTAGCAAGCCAGGACGCCGTGTGTATGTAGCCGCTGCTGATATTCCTAAAGTTAAGTCAGGCCGCGGCATCGTGCTCATCAGCACCAGCAAAGGCGTGATGACCGGTGGCGAAGCAGTCAAGCAGAAGCTTGGCGGAGAGGTACTCCTGAAGGTTTACTAGTATGACGGCAGAGAACTTCCCGCGCTCAGTTGATGAGCACTTCGATAACAACCCAGAGTTGCTATCGATGCAGCAGATTGAAGCTATAATCCAAATAATAGCTACTGATGTTGCAAGGTCGCACCTTGACGCATATCAGGTCGCTATATGGCTCGAAAATGCAGCAAAGCGTTTGAAATCGATCGTATAATTAAGAAAGGATAAGATATGAGTCGAATTGGAAAACTACCAATTGAAATCCCATCGGGCGTGACAATCACAGTCGATTCAGATGTGCTCACGGTCAAGGGGCCAAAAGGCGAACTGACCGTGCCACACCTGAGTGACGTCACGGTAAAAGAAGAGGATGGCCGCATGGTCGTCAGCCGTAAAGATGACGAGCGCATCGCCAAAGCCCAGCACGGGCTGCAGCGGTCACTACTCAACAACGCCGTCGAAGGTGTGAGCAAGGGTTTTGAAAAACGCTTAGAAGTAAAAGGCGTGGGCTTTCGTGTTGCTACAAGCAATAACGAGCTCGACATGAGCCTTGGCTTTAGTCACCCAGTTAAATATAAAGCACCAGCTGGTATTACGCTCACCAATGATAAAATGATTATCATTGTAAATGGCATTGATAAGCAGCAAGTTGGCCAAGTGGCAGCAGAAATTCGCGCGATTAAAAAGCCAGAACCATACAAGGGCAAGGGTATCGCCTATGTTGGTGAACAAATTTTGCGTAAAGCCGGAAAGACAGGTAAAAAATAATGACTAATCTAGCAAAAAAATTACTCAATCGCTCGCTTCGCAAAGCTCGCGTACGCAGCAAAGTGATTGGCACTGCCGAGCGCCCACGCCTTACCGTCACTATTAGCAATATGCACGTGTCTGCGCAATTAATCGATGACACAAAGCAGCACACACTGGCAAGTGCAACCACTGCTGGTAGTAAAGTTACCGGCACTATGACCGAACGCGCTGCGAGTGTTGGTACCGAAATCGCCAAGAAGGCCAAGAAAGCAAAAGTAACCGCAGTCGTCTTCGACCGCAACGGCCGCCAGTACGCTGGTCGACTGAAAGCGCTCGCTGACGCTGCACGTAAAGAAGGATTGGAGTTCTAGTATGGCTGATCAACCAGCTGCACCAGCAGCAACTGCACATGCTACCCCACAGCAAGGTGGCCGAAACGCGGGAAACCGTGGCGGCAACCAACGTGGCGGACGTCGCGATGACCGACGAAACATGGCACCGGAAGCACCAAAAGAATTTGAAGAGCAAGTAATTAACATTGACCGCGTTGCCCGTGTCGTAAAGGGTGGTCGCCGCTTTAGGTTTAAGGCGCTTGTGGTTGTTGGCAACCGCAAAAACAAAGTTGGTGTTGGCGTTGCAAAAGGCGCTGATGTTCAAACGGCAATTGCTAAGGCTACCGATGTTGCCAAAAAACATTTGGTTACTATTCCGGTGATTAATGAAACAATTCCGCACGAAGCCGAAATTAAAGTAAGTGGCGCTCATGTGTTAATTAAGCCTGCTGCGCCAGGTACTGGTATTATTGCTGGCGGCGTGGTGCGATCTGTGGTTAGCGTAACCGGTATCCGAAATCTTGTCAGCAAAAGCCTTGGCAGTACCAACAAGGTAAACATTGCATATGCAACAGTTGAAGCCTTGAGCTCACTTGTCGCACGTGAAAAATGGTTGGGGAATGAGGGCAAGGAGAGCAAAGAGGCAAGAGGCAAGAGACAAGAAAAATCTCTAAACTCTACACTCTCGACTCCTGACGCTGCTGCCAAGAAGCCAGTAGCCAAGAAAACGCCTGCAAGCTCGAAAAAATCAACCTCAGAAGCTAAGAAAGGAGACGCGAAGTAGGTATAGAGAATATTGAATATAGTGTATAGCGATTTGCCATATACTATAGACCATATACTATATTCTGCCTCCGAAGGAAGCACTATGAAATACAATGAACTCCAAGTCTCACCTAGCCGTGGCCGCAAACGCGTTGGCCGTGGTATTTCTGCGGGCGGTGGTAAAACTGCTGGTCGTGGTACAAAAGGCCAAGGGGCGCGCACTGGTAAAAAACTAGGTGTCATGTTCCAGGGTGGCCAAAACGGCATTAAAAGTGCCGTGCCAAAAGGCCGCGGGTTTAAGAGTCTGCGAACACCAGCCCAAGTAGTATACCTTGACCGCTTAAATGGCCTAAAAGGCACTGTAGATAACTTTGCGCTTTACGAAGCCGGGCTAATTTCAACGCCATTTCACACTGTTAAGGTAATCTTACGGGGTGAATTAGGCAGTAAAGTGACGCTAAAAACTCAAGGGGCGAGCAAAAGCGTGATAAGTGCTATAACAAAAGCCGGTGGTGCCTTTGAAAAAGTTGCTACTCCAGTACCTAAAAGCACAAAAGAAGCTGAAGCAGCAGACGCTAACTAAATAGCTAATATGTAAAAAACACACCGCTACCCACCGGTGTGTTTTTTATGTTACAGGTTTTTTCTAAAAGATATACTAGAATTATCGTCCCAGAAAAGGAGGCAGAAAATAGGCTGCATTTAGGCTGCACGTACCGAACACCTGATGGTGATGCGAAATGCTTTGGTGTCACTTTCGACGGCAAACTAATGCTCGAGCCACGTAATCACGCTCCACGGGGCAGCGGACTCCCGAGTGGCTTCAAAGTAGATGCTACTTCTCCAGACCTTGAGGAGGTTCATTGCGTATGCCAGCCACGTTCTGCATAAACCCCGCTACCTACTTGCGGTCGAGACATCCCGTCTCCTGTGAGGGTGGCGGGGTGTTTTCGTACTATGGAGTTACTATGCAATTGGCGCAGTGGCGTAATTCCTGTATAATACGTTATGAATTATTGCAGACTAAACGCAGGATAGGCAGAGGACAGTACCCTATGAATTGGAAAACCGTATTTCGTTCACTTAAAAACCGTGATATGCAAAAACGTCTTGGCATTGTGTTTGGGCTTATCGTGGCATTTCGTTTTTTGGCGCACATACCTGTACCACTCGCCGAACCAACTAAATTACGTGACATTATTGAAAAAGTGGTGAGCAGTAGCGATTTTGGCGGTTTCTTGAACCTAATGAGCGGTGGTGCGCTTAGTCAAATCTCGATCGTACTGGTAGGTATGAGTCCATTTATTACGGCAAGTATCATTACGCAACTGCTTACCAAGGCAATTCCAAAACTTGAAGAACTACATAAAGACGGTGAATCCGGACGGCGCAAAATCAATCAGTGGACGCGTATGATTAGCGTACCACTGGCGGTTATTCAGTCGATTGCATTCATTTATATTTTGCGCCAGTCCGTACTTGCTGGTAACACCGCCGGTGCTGTGAGTACCACGCCTGTTGAATGGGTAGTGGCGGTGGTTGCCATGACCGCAGGATCGGTGTTACTAATGTGGCTCGGTGAACTGATGACCGAACAAGGTATTGGTAACGGTATTTCGCTGGTCATTTTTGCCGGTATTGTGAGCCAGTTACCAAAAACATTTGGTACGATTATTAACTCACTGTTTGACACTAGCGCCGGTAAACTCAGTGTCTTTGGTTGGTTTGATGTACCAGTTAACCCAACGAGCTTCTGGGTGGTGCTTGGCATTACTGGCCTTGGTTTAGCAATCTTATATGCGCTTGTAAAGATTAACGAAGCACAACGCATTATTACCGTGAACTATGCCAAACGCGTGAGCGGTAACAGTGCCTACGGTGGTATTAAAAGTATTTTACCTGTTAAGTTGATTGCAGCTGGGGTGATACCAGTAATTTTTGCGGTTGCATTTTTGAGCCTACCAGCCTTTGCGGGCCAGGTAATCAAGGCTACCGGTAACACCGCACAACTTGAGCTTGCTAACAATTTAATCAAATGGTTCCAGGCGCCGACTGCCAGTAGTTTTGTTGGCGGCGACTGGGGTGTGGCTATTTACCCGCTTGCGTACTTTGCTCTTGTTATTATGTTTACGTATTTTTATACAGGTATTGTGTTTAACGCTAATGAAATTGCTGAAAACCTGCAAAAACAAGGTGGTTTTATTGAAGGTGTGCGGCCAGGCTTGCAAACCGAAAAATACTTAAGTCAAACCGTAAATCGATTAATTTTATTCGGTTCGATCGCACTTGGTATTATTGCTGTGATGCCATTTATTATTGATTACATTTTTGCACAGTTAGGTATTAACGCGGCAAACCTAAGTATTGGTGGAACAGGGCTGCTGATTGTAGTTACCGTAGGGCTTGAAACGTTGCGCCAGATCAATTCACGCGCCTTAATGGTAACATACGACGATTATAAATAAGCAGTTTTAGCTTGACCAAAACGATATTTTCGTTACAATAGTACTATGCTTGTGGCAAATAAAAATGCCACTAAAAACTCTGTTTACATTTGATGTAATTTACTCTATAATGATAAGTTGTATATCATGGCGAGTACCAAAGAAGTTATTAAATTGCGAGGCAAGGTAGTGGAAGCACTGCCTAATACGCAATTTAAGGTGGAATTGGAAAACGGCCTAAGTATCATCGCTCACATCAGCGGTAAGATGCGCAAGCACTACATCCGTTTGGTACCAGGCGACAACGTAGAAGTCGAGTTGACCCCTTACGATCTTACGAAGGGCAGAATCGTCTTCCGCGCAAAAGATTAATAACTGAAAGCGAGTATAGTACTCAATTTCATTAACGGGATTTTTCCCAGGAAGGATTTTATGCGCTCATGAAAGTTCGTGCGAGTGTCAAAAAAATCAGTCCCGATGACCAGCTGGTACGCCGTAAAGGCCGCCTAAGGGTTATCAACAAGAAAAAACCTAAGAATAAGCAGAGACAAGGCTAAATGAATTTTTCGAAAAACGTAGTTTGTCTCATAAATGAAAGGCAGGGTTAAGCATGGCTCGAATTTCTGGGGTAGTTATACCCGCAGAGAAGCAAGTGCAGATCGCTTTGACGTATATTTACGGCATCGGTCCTAAGCACTCTTCGACCATCCTTGCGGCGGCTAAAATAGAGCCGACCACTCGGGTGAAAGATCTCACCGAGGCTGAAGAACAGCGCATTCGTGACATAGTCGACAAAGACTATACCACTGAAGGCGACCTGGGACGCCTGGTGACCAACAATATCAAACGCTTGAAGGACATTGGTTCATACCGTGGACTTCGGCATAAATCTGGGCTTCCGACACGCGGTCAACGCACCCGTACGAATGCACGAACTCGTAAGGGCAAAGCAGTCGCAGTTGGCGGCGCTCAACCTAAAGCAGCAAGTAAGACATAGGAAAGGACTGACAATATGGCAGATGCAACAACTAGCAAACCAGCTAGCACCAAGAAGAAGCAGCGTCGATCAGTCCCGACTGGTCAGTTGCACGTACAAGCAACATTTAATAACACAATCGTAACGTTTGCCGACAGCAAGGGCAATGCACTCGCTACAAGTAGCGCAGGCGCTTGCGGGTTTCGTGGCAGCAAAAAAGGCACCGCCTATGCTGCACAAGTAGCAGCCGAAAAAGCCGCCGAAGCTGTAAAAAGCGGGTACGGCCTTCGTACCGTAGATGTTTTCATTAAAGGTGTTGGCCTAGGCCGCGATGCGGCAATCCGCGCACTTGGTAACTTTGATATTACTGTGAACAGCATTAAAGACGTAACTGGCGTTCCACACGGCGGCGTTCGTCCACGAAAGGCAAGGAGGGCATAGGTCATGACAAGGTCATTCCAATTTGCAGTTAGCAATGTGCAGTTTACAATTACAAATCGCCAATTGCCAATTGCGACGAAAGGAGTCTACTAATGGCACGAGATACTTCTCCTATCGTTAAACAAAGCCGCCGCGAAGGCGTGGCTTTGCACCCAAAAGCACACAAGATTTTAGCCCGTAAAAGTGGTATCCCCGGCGAACATGCCGGTGGGCGCCAGGGCAAGCAAAGTATGTATGCAACGCAGCTTCGTGAAAAGCAAAAAGTGCGTCGCATGTACGGTCTGCTTGAAAAGCAATTTGCAAAGCTTATGAATGAAGCGACACGCAAACCTGGACTCGCTGGTGAAAACCTATTGCAGTTTTTAGAACTACGCCTCGACAACGTAGTGTACCGCGCTGGTTTTGCAACAAGCCGACGCGCTGCTCGCCAATTAGTGAGCCATGGTCACTTTGTACTTAATGACCGCCGTGTAGATATTCCATCTATTCGGGTAAAAGCAGGCGACACGCTTGTAGTGCGACCAAAAAGCACTAAGAGTGGTTATTTTTCCCAGATTAACGACGTATACGCCAACACCAGCCAAGTACCACTTAGCTGGGTAAAAAGTGACGTAAAAAAGCTAAAGATCGAAATCACTGGCGTGCCTAAGCGCGAAGAAGCAGAACAAGATATTAACGAGCAGCTAATTGTTGAGTACTACTCACGGTAAAAGGGTAAGGAGATAACCATATGTCTAAAGTAATTCACAATCCAGCACTTGCAAAAGTAGTTGACACAAGCGCAACTTCAACGAGCTTTGTTATTGAGCCGCTTCATGCGGGATATGGCAACACACTTGGCAACAGCCTACGAAGGGTATTGCTCAGTAGTATTCGCGGCGGCGCCATTGTTGCATTTCGTATTGAAGGTGCAACCCATGAGTTCACTACTATACCTGGCGTACAAGAAGATGTCGTTGATATCATGCTGAACTTAAAGGGAGTGAACGTTAAAGTTCACACCGATGAACCAATCGAACTACGCCTTGAAAAGAAGGGTGCTGGTGAAGTTCGTGCCAGCGACATCGCAACTACTGCTGATGTTGAAGTAATGAACCCCGACCAAATCATTTGTACAATCGACGATCCAAAAGCCAAAGTTGTTATTGACCTAGTGGTTGAAGCAGGTCGTGGCTACCAAACAATCGACGATAGCAGCCGCGCACGACTCCATAGCGATATGATTGCGCTTGACGCAATGTTCAGCCCGGTCACACGTGTTCGTTTTAAAGTAGACCCGACTCGTGTTGGCCAGGAAACCAACCTTGACCGCTTAGAACTAACCGTTGAAACAGATGGTACGCTCAGCCCACGCGAAGCTTTCGAAGAAGCGAGTGCGATTTTAGTCAACCAGTACAGCGCCCTAGCTGGCAGCACGACTGTCGAATCTGCACCAGCGCTTGGCACGCAGCTAGATGACGAATCAAGTGAGCTAAACACGCCAATCGAAGAACTAAACTTGAGCGCCCGTACTGCGAATGCTCTTGTAAACAACGACATTCGTACTGTCCATGACCTTGTAACCTTGAGTGAACAAGATTTGCGCGAACTAAAGGGCTTTGGTAGCAAAGCGCTCGATGAAGTCAAAGATAAGTTGGCGGAATTGGAGCTCTAAATGCACAGACACGGATACAAAGGACGCAAATTTGGTCGCGAACGCGATCAGCGTCGCGCATTGCTTAAGGGCCTAGCGACAAGCCTTGTAATGGAAGAGCGTATTGAAACCACCCTTCCAAAAGCGAAAGAGCTAGTGCGATATATTGAAAAATTGATTACAAAGGCTAAAAAAGGCGACCTTGCGAATCGACGCATGGTGATTGCAGGGCTTAGCACTCAAACTGCTGCTTTTAAATTAGTTGATGCAATTGCACCACAACTAACTAAACGCACCAGTGGCCATGTTCGTGTTGAGCGTACACGCCTACGCGTAGGTGACGGTGCGCAAATGGCTGTGATTGAGTTTGTTGATGAACTCAAAGACACGCCAAAGCAAGAGTCAAGCGCCAAGAGTCAAGCGTCCGCCAAGGAGAAGAAGTAATGTCAGATTTTAAAACGTTTTCACAAAAAACTACTGACGTCTCGCGCCGCTGGATTTTGATCGATGCTAAAGACGCACCACTTGGCCGAGTTGCTACTGAGGTTGCTAAGTACCTTATTGGTAAATACAAGCCGACCTATACCCCGCACATCGATGCAGGCGACTATGTTGTCGTGATTAACGCTGCTGGAGTGCCAGTAACTGGCGACAAGGAAACCGGCAAGGTATATTACCGTCACAGTGGCTTCCCGGGTGGCATTAAAGACGCTACCTTAAAAGAAGTTCGCGAGCAGTTCCCTGAACGCATTATCGAACAAGCGGTCCGCGGCATGCTTCCTAAAAACAAGCTTAGTCCCGACCGCATGGCGCGATTAAAAGTGTTTGCCGGGAGCGAACACGCACATACTGCCCAAAAACCAGAGAAAGTTGAGGTACGCTAATGGCTAATCTCGCAAAAACCTACGATTATGGCTTAGGTCGTCGCAAAAGTGCAACCGCGCGAGCGCGACTCCTAAAAGGCAAAGGCGCCATTACAATTAATGACAAGCCTGCTGCTGAATACTTAGGCAATAACAAAACCCTACTTGCAGAAATTACTGACCCACTTGCAATTGTTGGCAAACAACAAGAGTTTGATGTGACAGTACTTGTTAGTGGCGGTGGACTTGCCGGTCAAGTAGATGCTATTAAAATGGCAATCGCCAAAGCAATAATTGTTGGCCACGCTGATTTACGTACTGTGCTTAAAAAAGCCGAACTATTGCGTCGTGATCCTCGCGAAAAAGAACGCAAAAAGTATGGTCTGCGCAGCGCCCGCAAACGCGAACAATACAGTAAGCGCTAGTGTGCATTGTTACGTGTATAAATACAGCTCTCAATGGAGAGCTGTATTTATTTTTACTCACATGCCAATATTTTGATAAAGCATCAGTTTAGAGTATAATCATAAATTATGAGAAAGATAATTGTATCATTATCTTGGCGCAATGCTCCACACACGTGGTGAGTCGCTTAATTTTTTCTTAATACATTCCGCATAGCATCGCCACGACGATGTTTTTTAACTCTAATAGAAGGAAACCACCTAATGAAGATTCTCATCATTGGAGCAACTCATGGCAACGAGCTTCTCGGCATAAAACTGTATCAACGATTACTTCGCAAACGCTCACCTCTTCTTGAGCATATTACCTTTTTAATAGGCAACCCAAAGGCCTATCATGCGAAGGTACGGTATATCGACAGCGATCTAAATCGCAGCTATGGCATCGATGGCAATAGCTACGAGCAACGTCGCGCAAAATATATACAACAATATATACAGCTCACTCAGCCCGATCTAGTGTTGGACATGCATACCACTACTTGCATCCAGCCAAACTGCCTAATTATCAATAATACGGCCGGTGATGCCAAACGTCGTATGCTTGCCGCTTCGCACATCGATACACTTCTTCAAGTAGTGCCGATGAACGATATCACGACACTTGGCGACAATATAGTTGGATACGAAATACCAAATCAATCCATCACTCCACAACTTCTTGACGACATCATCAATGATCTGCAACGATACGTAGACAATAATGCACAGTACAAGGCAAAGAAACTTTACGTCATGCACGATAAAATCTATAAATCAGACGTAACTCCTGAGCAAGCAGCAACCTTCAAAAATTTTACGATACATGATCTCGGTTGTGTTCCGATTATGACAGGCGAAAGCTCCTACAAAAAACAAACTGATTATCTTGGCTTCAAGGCAAGCATTGTACAGGAAATTAAGGTATAATAAGAGGCAAATGATGACAAAGAAAACCGTCCTTACTGGTATTCGCGCTAACAACGATCTGCACATTGGCAACTATTTTGGTGCCATGCTACCCATGATTGGCATGGCCAAGCAGCACGCAGGCGAATACAACATCAATCTGTTCATTCCCGACCTGCACAGCTTCACCACACCCATAGACTATTCACAGCTGCACGCGAGCATTATGAACAATGCTCGCGTGTACGCGGCAGCAGGCCTGCCGCTCGACCACGATGCGATTTATATGTATCGCCAAAGCCACATACCGGCACACAGCGAACTAACTGTGCTGCTAAACAATTTTGTTGGTATGGGCGAAATGGAGCGAATGACACAGTACAAAGACAAGTCTGCCAAGCTCAGCAACGACCGTGTCAGTGTAGGGCTTTTTGATTACCCTGTGCTAATGGCGAGCGATATTTTGCTGTACAACGCTAGTTATGTGCCAGTCGGTGATGACCAAACCCAGCACCTCGAAATTACGCGCGATATTGCAGAGCGTATGAACGCGAAGTTTGGCGAACTCTTTACCGTACCCGAACCAGTTGCAAAGCAGCACGAATTTTTTGGAAAAGACCAAGGGTTGCGCATTAAAGACTTAGTAGACCCACATAAAAAAATGAGTAAAAGTGACGAAACGGGCAAAGGCGTGCTTTTCCTCAGTGACTCTGCCGACGACGCTCGCAAAAAAATCATGAACGCCACGACTGACGATAAGGCTTGTGTTGCCTACGACAAAGAACAGCAGCCAGGCATCAGCAATCTCATTGATATTCTGGCCCTGCTGCGCGGCACCTCCCCGCATGCCGTTGCCGAACAATACGCCGGTATGGAACGCTACGGCGAGTTTAAACAGATTGTTGCGAGTGAAATGGCACAATTTCTAGCAGAATTTCATGCAAACTTGGCGTGCATCGACAACGACGCTTTATTAGCTAAAATGAACGCAAGCGAACAGACTGTCAGCGCCGTAGCGAATGCCACACTCCTTCGTGTCCAGCAAGCTATTGGGCTGCGTTAGTCATGAAGATCACGAGTAGCGACCTGCTTGCAATCTTACGGCGTTTTAATGAAGCCGATGATTCGCATGTGCCACGGCTTATCGACCAAGTGACGCAGAGTCACCCAAGCACTACCAATCAACTCGTGCGATTTCGGTTTAATCGCAATCATTATTACGTGTTATTCGACGAAACGGCTCACGACCGCGAAAGTTACATAGTTGAGCAGATTCGCACTGAAAAAAGTGATGCCACTGGCGATTTATTACGAAATCCTACAGCTCACATCGACACCTATGGGTTGCCGTTTAAAGGCAAAGATGCTTATTTGTATAAACTCAATACTGGTAAGCAGCGCCTCGACGTTTTATTAACGGAACGGTTTCCGACTATTAACCGTAACACCTGGCAGAAATATATTAAGGCAGGCTTTGTTACTATAAATGCACAACTAGCCACAAAAGCATCGCAAGAAGTTTCGATAGCTGACCACATTGCCACTGAGCTTCCAAAAGGCAGCGATTATTCACAGCATTCGCTCCCCATACTCTACCTTGACGATAATGTTATTGTGATTAACAAGCCTGCCGGTATATTGACTCACAGTAAAGGGGCTATGAACGACGAATTTACCGTGGCAGAGTTTTTTCGACAATACACAACTCAAGGTCTCGACACGAATCGCCCAGGTATTGTACACCGGCTTGACCGCGATACGAGCGGCGTTATGATCGGCGCACGCACACCAGAAGCGTTTGATTTGCTAAAGTCACAATTCTCAAATCGTAACGTTAAAAAGCAGTATATTGCTATTGTTCAAGGCCTATTAAAAGAGCAGCAGGCAACTGTCGATATTCCTATTGGTCGCAACCCAAGCGCACCAAGTACGTTTCGGCCAGACAGCAAGGGTAAGCCAGCTGTCACTGACTATACGGTGCTCGCAACCTTAGGCGATCGATCGCTTGTTGAACTATGGCCGCACACTGGTCGCACCCACCAACTACGCGTCCATATGCAGTACCTGCGCACACCCATTGTTGGCGATAGAGTGTACGGAAAAAAATCAAGCAGGCTTTACTTACATGCTTACTCACTTGAAGTTACTGTACCAGTAGGCGAGCGCCGTGTGTTTACAGCACCGCTTCCAGAAGATTTTGATACTCTGTTCCCGGGAGCAAGCAGTGCCGTTAGTATTTAGTGCCACTACCCAAAAAACAATACGTAACCTGCAGCGCACCCTTCCACACGCAGTACTATTGCATGGGGACGTTGGCGTAGGGCTACGTACCACAGCACGCTATATCGCCGGAGAATCCCTTGCTGGCATTGTCGAACCAACAATCGCCGAACGCCAAACAACAGAATCGATAAAAGTCGACCAAATACGCCAGTTATACGACATAACTAAAGGTAAGTACACAACCCGTCGCGTATTCATTATTGATAACGCCGACACCATGGTGGCAGCTGCACAACATGCGCTACTAAAGCTACTCGAAGAACCGGTTAATAATGTACATTTTATGCTCACTTCACACACTCCACAGTTGTTATTACCCACTATTTTATCGCGAGTTCAACAGTACCGTATTGAACAAATTAGTACTAGTCAGTCAGAAAAACTACTACAAAACCTTGGTGTTAATAATTCGACAACCATGCAGCAACTACTATTTTTAGCTGATGGCAAGCCAGCCGAACTATATAGGCTTACCAGTGACCCTGAAAAGCTCGCCGCACAAGCTGCATATATTAAAGACGCTCAGGCACTGCTCACCGGTACTGTGTTACAAAAAATGTCTGTTGTGATGTCATACGCTTCTTCACGCACAAATGCATTGCAACTACTTGCCCTGGCGCAGTCGCTGATTAGTCACACACTTACCAAATCACCGTCGACACAGCTTATTAAAACAGCCGATAAACTAGCCATAGCCTACGATAACATAGCAGCCAACAGTAGCGTACGGTTACAACTACTGCTACTTGTGCTATAATGCGTTACAGAAAATGATTGGCTTATTACTAGTTATTGCATTTGGTGTGTGGGCGATTTGGCGGCAACAAACCGTTGATGAGTCAGTTGCTGATTTGCCATTAAAACTTTCGAGTAAGCTCGACAAATTGTGGGATATTGCACAAGAATCGCTGCGCGAACGTAAATATTTACGGGCTGAAAAAGCGTTACTTACAATTCTACGAGTAGACGAAAAAAATGCTACGGCCTACAATCGCCTAGGCATACTCTACGCAAAACAACAAGCGTACAGCGACGCAATTGAGTGTTTTGAAATTGCGCAAAGCCTAGAGCCAAGTGCCAGCAGTCTGCACAATGTGGGCTTAATATATTTTGAAACCGCACACTACGAAAAAGCCGCACTGGCATTCGAGCAGGCGCTCGCCATGGAAGAAACTCTGGCATCACGCCACATCGCCTACGCCAAAGTGCAAGAAAAGCTTGGTCATACTAAAAAAATGATTGAATCACTTGAGCGTGCTGTTGAAATTGAGCCAAGCGTGCAAAGTTATCATATTTTAGCCGATGCCTACGAGCGAGTAGGTGAGTCAGAAAAAGCCTTAACCCTACGTGAACGCGTTAACAAAGCACTTGCCAGCAAAAACCCACCCTCAAAACAAGTACAGCAAGTGCGCAAAGTACAAATGTAGCGCTGCGCTTATGAGAACGAACCACTGCAAAATTTATAATTTAGAATATATTGTGACCAGTTGCATGAAAAGCATCTGTGCGATACAATAACTCAGTACCTTTTGGTAATATTAAAGATATATGCCGCTTTAGCTCAGCTGCTGTCCGAGACGACTGTCGAGTAATATTGACTAGCCCGCTCTAACCAGCTGATGCAATGTGCAGGTAACTTTTACAATCATTATGCCGCTTTAGCTCAGCTGGTTAGAGCAGCTGTTTTGTAAACAGCAGGTCTACGGTTCGAATCCGTAAAGCGGCTCCATGAAAAAAGAACATTTCGGTGTTCTTTTTTCATGCACGATAAAACAGCGACATACTCTGTTATACTAAAACTATGAAGACAAAAGAAAAAGGAGATCTCGCTACCGCTCATGCAATTAGCTATTTCATGACTAATGGCTACGAGGTATGCCTGCCAATTGGCGATAAGCGCCCCTACGACTTAATTGCTGAGCAAGAGGGCAAGCTATACCGAGTACAAGTGAAGTATGCAGGTTACTACACTGGTGAACAAAAATACAAAGCTGCGCTGCGCACTATGGGTGGTAATCAATCGTATTTCTCTGCGAAGAAATACTCTGATACAGATTTTGAGTTGCTATTTATATATGTTGGTAATGGACGCATGTTCCTCATCCCGTGGCCAGAACTCAAAAACCGCAATTCAGTGTCCATAGAGGCTAGCAAGTTTGCACGTTTTGAGGTAAAATAAAGTACATTACCGGCGCGCTGGGGTAGTGAAGTGGTCAAACACGATTGACTGTAAATCAATTGGCTCCGCCTTCGCAGGTTCGAATCCTGCCCCCAGTACCAAATTAATATCCCTGCCTTTTGGCAGGGATATTAATTTGGTGAAACGAACGAAATAAAAATGTATTTCATATATTTTCGTAAATAAACGGAAGAGTGCAGCGATACCCTACCTGTTAGAAAATAAAGCTGCCCAAAGCTGCAAAGAACGATGCATAAAAGCCCACTTGCAGTAGCATGGGATACTTTGCGCGATCACGCAGGGTGCTTGCATATGCAACGATGAGTAACATCATAAGCAAGCAGCCAGCAACCATATTACTATGCGTCGACAGCCACAAGAAAGCCGTCGTAATGATGATTGCGACAAGCGATACAGCTGTAATTGCTCGATGAAGTTCAATATTCGGCGCTCGCTCGGGTACACTCGTCGCTATAATTTGTGCAGCTGCTGCGACAATCATCGCAACAACTGAAAATATAGGCAATTGCAAGGTCGGCACAAGCCACACCACAAACCAGACAACAATCGGAGGCAGACACACAAGAAAAAGCGCTATATAGTATCTTGTCGCCTGCACAGTACTCGCAGCATGTTGACTAAACGTTGCATGCACGCCGCCTTTTGGCCATTTTCTTATGAAGTATACAAGCCCAATGGCAAGAACCAAAAGCGGTACAAGAAATAAGCCGTGTATCATAACCGTATTATAGCATTAGTGACAATCTGCCTCTCTTTTGCTATACTTTTCTATGTCGCATAATGCATTTGCATATGCCGCAATAGCTCAGTTGCCTGTCTGAGCGAAGCGAGTAAAATATAGAAGCGCAGCGCTCTACCAACTGTAGGCGCCCAATGGATACACGTACTTTAAAGCAACAGGCAAGTATAATATATGCCGCGATAGCTCAGTTGGTAGAGCGCATCCATGGTAAGGATGAGGTCTCGGGTTCGACTCCCGATCGTGGCTCCAAAGTAAACGCCCCACTACAGGTGGGGCGTTTACTTTGGAAGCTTTACGCGCTTAATAGAGTCATTCTTAGCAAAATCCAACAAATAAAAAGTGAGGTGTAAAAAATTAGGTCTGCTACCCACAAAAGCAAAAAACAGCGGTGATTTTATACACTTATTTCTTTTTGTGAGGCTCGGAAATATGAGAAAAGATTGTGGCAATACCAATTAAGATGCCGCCAACGACGATATGCATTCCAAGTTTTTCGCCGAGTAAAAGCAAAGCAAAGAGCGGACCAAACAATAGCTCACTCGATACAAGAACGCTGCCAGTATTGAGATTTGTGTACTTAAAGCCAACAAGAAATAGATAGCTAATGGCAAGCATACTCACGCCAAATAGAGCGGCAACTAGCCATTCAAAACCGGTCAATGAGACTATAAGTGGTTCTTGTATGACCAGTAAAATGACCGCTGCAAGGGCCATACCTGATACCGTTTGGAATACGAGTAAGTTGAGCCTGTCAGTAGCACCACTCAGTTTCTTTTGAAAACTGGAAGCTATTCCTTGTACAACACCTGATAGTAAACCGAACAAAAAGCCGGCGTCAAGCGTTGAGTTGCCAAGTGGATCGGTAAATACAAAAATAGCAAGCAGTACAAGCCCGAACGCAATTTGCTTGTAAATATGTATACGCTCTCCAAAGAATAGCCGACCCAAAACAAACGAGAAAACAAGCGTGGCGATATAGAAAGAGAATACAGCCAATGCAACTGATGTATTAAAAATCGCTAGTGTAAAAAGTATGACGGAAATCGGAAAACTAATAGCAAAAGCTGCCAGTGTTTTCTTGTCGTGATCGCCAAATCGTATCTTTTTACGTAAGACAGCGACAATTACTAGTGCTGCCAGAAGTGCAAAAGCAAAACGATATTCGACGACTTGATATGGGTTGAGGTTGTCAGAAAGATATTTTGCCATAACTCCTGACAAACCAAACAAAATACCTACAAGCAACAAACTTCCAGACCCGACAAACTTGTATGTTGAAGTTATTTGTTTTTTCATCTTACAAACAATTATACAGCACGACTTGGTATAAAATCACCGCTGTTTTCTACTCTTGTGAGTAACCGACCCGGCAGACCTAACTTTTTTTAATCTTACATCTGTTTGATCTGTAAAGTTTAGCTAAAATTTGTTCTACGTTTAGATATATTCGTTCCATAAAAAAAGTAATTTTACACGCTCGCTGGAACCTGTTTTAAAGACTCAAATTTTACCCAAGTTACTTATTTGCTAAACTATGTACAAAAATATAGTAATATGATAAAATATTAGATATTCTAGGTACCTGCCCACAACCCCCAACTGCAACAAGTTGGGTTTTTGTTTGCGGTAATCTAGCGTGCATGTGTGGTCTCCTTTTTGTAGGCTGTATACATCTCTTCGGCGGTATGGTAGTCGAGTATCTTTCGTG
>JBATSN010000010.1:0-38287 GCA_049293315.1 Saccharimonas sp. (SeqCode) | reverse complement strand
GGTCTATGCTACCACCGCAATTATCGCAATAGGAATTCTGATGATACTGAAAGGATTGCGCAGTGCCAAAAATTAATCTTGATATTGCCGAACTAAAAGCCGAGCAGCAAGCGCTTGGTGAATTTTTAGCACAGCCCAACGCCTATAGCGACCCCCAGTTTAGTGCCAAAAATCGCCGATTAGCCGAACTCGAACTAATCATTACGAAAGCTACCGAACGTGATACACTCGAGTCTAATCTAGCAGCTGCCCGCGAGCTGGCAACTGGCGGCGACGAACTCGCCGAACTCGCTAAAGCCGAAATTACCGACACCGAAGAGCGCCTATTAGCACTCGAAAATGAATTATTTGTAATGCTCACCCCCAAAGACCCTAACGACGAAAAAAATATTATTATAGAAATTCGTGCGGGTGCGGGCGGTGATGAAGCGTCGCTATTTGCTGCAGAACTCTACCGCATGTATTTACGATGGTGTGAACGTAACAATTATAAAACAGACCTTATAAGCGACAGCGCCAACGAAAGCGGTGGTTACAAAGAAGTTATCTTTAGCGTAAAAGGCGACGCACCCTACGCCCGCCTTAAGTTTGAGGGCGGCGTCCACCGCGTGCAACGTGTGCCTGTGACCGAAAGCCAAGGTCGCATCCATACCAGCACTGTTACCGTTGCAGTACTACCCGAAGCCGAAGAAGCCGACGTTCAGATTAATGCCAATGACCTGCGTGTTGATGTATTCCGCAGTGGTGGGCATGGCGGCCAAAGTGTTAACACCACCGACAGTGCGGTACGCATTACCCATTTACCAACTGGTATGGTAGTGACGAATCAAGACGAAAAATCACAAATTAAAAACCGCGAAAAAGCTATGAGCGTGCTACGCGCCCGTTTGTTACAAATGAAAATCGATGAAGAAAATGCTAAGCTCACCGCCGAGCGACGCAGCCTCGTTGGCACTGGCGACCGCAGTGAAAAGATTCGCACCTACAACTTCCCCCAAGACCGCATCACCGACCACCGTATCGGCTACAGCCGCAGCGGCATCCCACAAGCCATGAATGGCGACATTGACGATCTATTCGACCACTTGCAGTCCGCCGAACGCGAACTCAAGGCACAGGGTGCTTGAAAGCTATCATTTTCTGATATACTTTCCTTATGAACTTACCTAATGTTATATATTCAGACGGCACAGACTTTTTTCAAAATTTACACAATACTTTCCCTACTTTTTCTCACGGTTTTTTTATTATGACTCCATCTGGTGCTGGAAAAACCTATTTTTGTGATCATCAAAAAGAACAAATATGGATTGATGGAGATAAGTTATGGATTGAGTCAGGTGCGCAACCTAATATTGAATGGTGGAATGGCGGCGTCCAACTCATCGAACGCGTTGAACAACGTTGCGATATAATAACTGCTCAAGCTGTAGATATGGGTTTCTGGGTTATGGGTTCAGTAAACTTTTGGCTTAAACCTGACGCTATTGTTATTCCGAAATGGGATGTTCTGCTAGAAAGAATACGCCAGCGACAATTAAGTGGCAACTACGATGGTGGACTCACAGCTCAACACACCGATCAGCTTAAAACCCACATCGCTATCATTGAGAAATGGCACACAGATCATAATGTACCAAGATTTGAAACAATTGAGGAAGCCGTTAATACCTTGGCAAATCAAGTCTTGTAGCGGATAGTCTTGTAGCCGCATGACCAAGGACAAGTGAATTCTTATGAATTCGTGATTCTAGAGTCGGTAAACTGTCTTTTGAAAACTTTATCACTATACCACCACCAAAGTCTACTGGCTGGTAAGTATCAGCAAAACTTCCGTCGCTGTTATATAATTGACCTTCAACTTCCTTGATAAGTGGATTGAGCGTATCGTAGTGAGAGGTTGCCCATATAACAAGTTTCTTGCCCGGATTATTAATATGCCAGACCCTGGAGTAACGTTCTAGTGTTGCCAATGACTTCTTGGTGCGATCGATTAAATTCTGTTGACCTTCAGCACCTGTCGTCTCCCTGATGCCTGCTTCACGATCCATCTCGTGTATAGCCCACGCTTTTGGACTAAGCCCTGTTTTGCTAATCTCATCTGCATAGCCGTATGTTCGCTGAAGAAAAGTTATGTACTCCTTGTCTGCTGGATTGAATATATCTGGCTCACGAATACCTGCAACGGGGCGTATATCTTGGTCAGTCTGTGCGAAACGAGCAGTTTTGAAGTTTTTGTTAAAATTAATAATACCTTCATTCGGATCGATACCACGTTCAGTCATCGCTTCAACTGCTGCATGCTGAGCAAGTTGACCCGTCTCCATGCTTCTAAATCCTTTATTCGCGTACTGAGTATCACTAGATACAAAAAGTATATGTACGTCATCGCCATTGTCAGAGAGTACTTTATCAAACCACTCTTTGTCTTTATCTTTAATGTCCCTAGCGCTATCCTCGAACAGTGAGCCAGCGCTGTCTGAACTACGATCCCGGTTATATTTACCGTGACGTTGAAATACAAGAGCAGTTTCACCAGGTTTGATATTTGGCGTTATTATATCTGCTTGCTCAATTTTGTGAGTTTTTTTCTCACTCATCTTCTATATATTCCTTTTTGCTTTTATTGTACGATGAGTTACAATATAGCACAGAATGATAAAAAAGTCAAGGCTCACCCCTGTACGGATATGGTTACGTGATGCGGCAGAACAGTTGGCTAGTGCCGGTATTGCGAGTGCGTTGCTAGATGCCGAAATTATACTTGCACACACCTTGCGCAAAAGCCGCATTTGGCTGCACGCTCACGGTGACGAAACTCTAGCGCTGCGTCACCAAGAAATAGCTGATGCGAGGCTACGGTTACGGCTCGACCGCATACCAGTTGCCTACATTGTGGGGCATAAATGGTTTTATGGGCGCCTCTTTAGCGTTACTCCGGCTACACTGATTCCACGCCCTGAATCAGAAGCGATTATTGAGCTTTTGACACAATACCTGCCCCCTACCGCCACGTCGCTCATAGACGTTGGCTGCGGTTCGGGGTGCCTCGGCATTACGGCAGCACTAGAACACCCAACCCTTTCTGTTACCCTTGCCGATATCAGCCGGCATGCTTTAGTAGTCGCTGCAAAAAATGCTACTGACCTAGGCGCAAAAAATACTACTATTCTTAAAAGCGATCTGCTAACGCATGCGCCACTCCCAACGTACGATGCTATTCTGGCAAACTTACCGTATGTCAGCAAACAGTGGCCTACTTCACCAGAACTTGCACACGAGCCACCAATAGCGTTATATGCAACGAATGAGGGGCTTACAATAATTTTTGCTTTTTTACCCCAAGCAGCCCAGCGCTTATTACGTAATGGACTGTGTATTGTTGAAGCCGACCCGTGCCAGCACGCCGCAATCATTAAACAGGCTGCCTTACACCAGCTACAACACATCGCTACCAAAGATTACGCCGTTATGTTCACAAAAATTTAATTGCTATAGCCAGCAAGTGTCACTTTAATACTTAGTTGCTTACTATCACGCAACACCGTTACCGCCACTGTATCACCTGGGGCGTATTCGCCAATCAAACTCGACACCCCACCCTGCTTACCGACGGTCATATCATTAATCTTTATAATAATGTCTTTATCTTTCAAGCCCGCTTTACTGGCAGGCCCATCTGGCTGTATCGCCGAACCACCATCACCAGCCACTAAGTACGCACCCTCACTTGTAGGCAAGCTATATTGCTTTGCTACTGCTGCCGTGAGGGCAACGTACCGCACCCCTAAGTACGCGCGCTTTACACCCTTACCGCTAATGACAGATTTCAGCATACCCTTTGTGGCGTTAATGGGTATTGCAAACCCAATGCCCTGAGCGTTCGCGGCCACCGCCGTATTGATACCAATTACCTGTCCAGACCGATTTAACAATGGCCCGCCCGAATTGCCTGGATTAATCGCCGCATCTGTTTGCAGTAAGTCGGTGAGCGATTCTACCATCTGCCCAGATTCGTTACCCGCTGCTACTGGCCTGCCCTTGCCAGATACAATGCCGCTCGTAACCGTGTTCTGATATTGACCAAGTGAATTACCGATTGCAACTACTTCTTGGCCGACGCGTACAGTTGATGAATCACCGAGTGTCACAGGTTGCAAATTATTTACGTTATCGATTTTCAAAAATGCAATGTCATTTAAGGGGTCAGCGCCAACTGTTACAACCTCGCTATAGCGTGTGCCGTCGGCTAAAATTACCTGTATATTTGTAGCACCGCTCACCACATGCTTGTTTGTCATGATATATCCGTCTTTACTAACTACAATTCCAGTACCAGCCGCTTCAGACTGTGCAGCCCCAAAGATGGTTTGTGTCGTTGTGTTCGTTACAATAGACACCACACTCGGTGAAAGTCGTTCGGCAATATTTGCAATAACATCTTCGTTGGCGGTAGTTTTTGTATTTCCATCTTGAGCGATGATTGGGCGCGCCGTTATAGGCGCACGATTCGTATGTAAATACCAATACACCCCAAACCCCGCCACTATCAGCATAATCACTACGGTGGTAACGGCTACGATAATCAGTGTACGCTTTAACCGGCGACCAAATGACTGTTGATGCTGACTCGACTGATTCATATACCCCCCTTACCTACAACGCGTCACTACCGTTAATAACTGCGAGAACATACACGGCAATCATTACACCTACAGTAAGTGCGATTGGCAATATCACATCTGCGCGTCGCACTACCCCGTGCTTATGATAGCTATCGTAGGCGCGTTCAGCCACCAAACAATAGAGGGTCGTCAGTAATGCCAACTGCGAAAACTGAATATGGCCAAAACCTGGTATCGGATAGGCCATGAGCCAATGGAACGCTATCCAGCCAAATTCTGCAAACAATAGGCCACCCGCTAAACTATAGATTGAAGTAAACGGTTCATCATAACTGCCTAGTACATGTCGCACTGAAGTATACCCAATAATCCACATACCGATTACAAAAAACGCAATGTCCCAGGTAAACGATACGATCGAAAGCGCTGTTATACCTGTAAACACTGCTGTACCTGCCTGAATAGCAACGTAGCGCCTACTAGAACGTGGCTTAATAACAAGGAGCCATATAATATATAGGCCCGTAATTGCTACTTGCAGCCACAGCACGCCACTTGCACCATATAAAAATATGACTGTACTAATGCCCACCACAATGTCTACCATATTGGCAATTAGGTTAGCGAACCAAAACCGTGGCCGTACCGCCAGGGCTCGCCATTTACTAAGTAGCACTAGCGCAAAAGCCGGCCACGATGACTGTATTCCTAACACAATAGCGAGTAATGCTAGGGCTAGACCAGCATTCAAACCAACATATGCCAGCTCACTCAGCCGCGTGCGTCGCTTGTGTGTCTTTAGTAGATCCATACTTACAATTAATTATACACTAATGAGTTGTGTCGGTGGCGGGCGGGGTTACTATAATTAACACAAAGTCTGCAGTTTCTGACACTGTTACCCCAGTTGGTACTTCATTTTTTACCGTTGCACTGTACACGCTACGCAATTTTTCAAGTGCCAACGGTTTAGCCTTTTTTTGGCCAGTTGCGAGTACATACAGGGTATTAGTGGTGTAGTCGCTGGGCGGAGCGTTACCAACACTATCGACAGTAATACCAAACTCTGCAAGGCTATTTGACTGTGCGCCTGCTACACCCGCCACACCAGATGCGTTTAGTACCACCACACGCGCATCTTCCTTAGCAAGTGGTGAACTATTAAGCTTCTTTTTTATAAAAGCTTGAATCGCATCAAAGTTATACAAACCAGCTGTCGGCTGGGCGGCACCGTTTACTAAGTCGTTATCAATTAAGCTAATGCTCTGCACACTTGTAGACGGAATGTCTTTTGCAAGACTCACCAACGTACGCATTTCGCTCGTTTCAAAATTAGTACGTAAGTTCTTGCCTAGCGCATCTATAATACCGCTCACCTTGCCGATATTAGTCAGCGTACCACTACTCATTGCTTTTTCTTTAATCGCCACTAAAATCTTTTGCTGATTTTTTTCGCGTTCAAAGTTTGAATTTGGGAACCCCCAGTTCTCGGCCTCGCCCCTCGCTTGCGCTAAATACAACGCATGTTCAGCATCCAGTTCAACCGGGCCATTCGGGTAATCAATAAAGTGTCCGCGCGGTGGGCAGTTTTGCAGGCGTTTGACATAGGTGTCACCACATTTCCAATCAAAATTTGCGTCCATTTGGCCACGCGGGTCGGGGCTTTCAATGGTAACTGTAATACCACCGAGTGCTTTTACAACGTCGCGCATAACTGAATAATTGACGTGTACCGCATACTGTATATCAAGCCCAACAATATCACCAAAAAATTTTCGCGACTGCGTTAAACGTTCAGTTTCAGCTGCTTCACTCTCAAAGTCTTCGTTTACACACTGAAAAAATACGTTCACCTTACCCGCATTACCTGGAATGCATACCCTGCCGTACTTCGCTTCGAGGTCTCTCGGAATGCTAATCATATACGCATTTTTCTTTTTTTGGTCAACACTTACCACCATGATTGAGTCGGTTAAATGCGCTCCTTGATGGCCTGGGTCGTCTTCTGATGTACCCAAAATTAATATATTACTACGGCCCATAGCGTCTTGCTTCAATTGTTTTTGTTGAATGAGACCAAATATATCACCCTTAAAGATTGTGCCACCCGCGAGTAACGCTTTTGACACCATCCAGCCGCCTATCGCTAAGGCCACCACTAGTAACCCAATAATAATCCACATAATAAACTTGCGCTTGTTAATAAAGTGTCGCCGTGGTTTTTTGACTTTTTGTAACGCTTCTGCCTGAGCGTCAATATCACGCAAAGACTCGTCGACATCACTACGCAATATAGCCGCGCTGTGGTCGTGATTAACGGTCGACGGTGCTACAGCAACAGCGACCGGCTTTGCTTGACGCTGGGCAGCCACTGTTTCTACAGGAGCGCGGTGCCGTACTAGCCCCGCAACATCTGGCTGTACCTTGCTGCCCGAAATGTGGTGTTCACCAATCATGCTCGGCGAACGCCGCGCAATGAAGCCGTCAACAGAAGGTTTTTTTGCCATATACTCCACTCACTATACCGAACCTAAGCAAAAAAGTGAATCGCAAAATGCTTCCGCTAGAGTGTTGTTACCGCCCGTTTTGCTGTATAGTAAAAAGAATGCAAGCTAGTTTTCTCGACCGACACCCTAATATAAAAGATGCTCTGAACTTTGCTGTATTTGTACTCATTGTGTTTGCTGGTACCATGCTCATTAACACCTTCATTTTTCGCAGCTTCTCTGTTTCGGGGCATAGCATGGATGACACGCTACACGACACTGACCGATTAATCGTTAATCGCATACCGACAACTCAGGCTCAATTAAAAGGCACGCCATACGTACCTTCACGTGGTGAAATTATTGTGTTCAAAAATCCTCGCTATACCGAAGGCCGTCGTGACGAATTTATCGTAAAACGAGTCATAGCCTTCCCTGGTGAGCGAGTGACAGTTAGTGGTGGCGTATTAACCGTATTTAACAGTGAACACCCCGATGGCTTTCACCCCGACGATTCTTACCGTAAAAACAATGTTGGCCCGAAGTCACCAGTGAGTGGCGAAGGAATTAACGTAACAGTACCCGACGGCACAGTGTTTGTGTGTGGTGATAATCGTATTGATAATAATTCATTTGATTCGCGCACCGGCCTTGGTAGTATTCCCACTTTCGATATCGTTGGACCAGTCGCTTTCAGAATCTGGCCCATCACCAAATTCACTGTTTTTTAGATAAAGATTTATCCAAGTAACTTAGTAATACGTGCTAAATCTGCGTCATCTTTAAAGGTAATCACAATTTGGCCTGAACCCTTAGCGGAAGTGCGTACAGCAACGGGCGCTTGCAAGCGTTTTTCGAATATTTCTGCTTTAGCATGGTATGGCGTAACTGCAGTGGGCGATTTGTGGTGCTGTTTTCCTTGGCGTGTTTTGAGCCTAGTAACGTACTGTTCGATCGCTCGCGAACTCCATTCTTCATGTAGTATTTTAGGCAGTAGTTTTTCAGTTACTTCTGGGTCAAGACTAATTAATGGACGCGCCTGCCCCTCGCTTAACTTACCTTCAGCGAGTGCCATACGCACAGATTCTGGCAAACGTAGTAGCCGCATTGTATTACTGATTGCCGAAATAGATTTACCACCTACGCGCTCGCCAATTTCATCAAGTGTTAAGTTAAACTGATCACGCAGCTTTAAGTATGCGGTGGCAGTTTCAAGCACATTAAGGTCTTTTCGCTGCAAGTTTTCAATGAGTGATAATTCTAATTTATGCTGGTTATTTAATGTGCGCACAAGGGCAGGAATCTTTTGTAGGCCCGCACGTTGCGCTGCCCGAAAGCGTCGCTCACCTGCGACAATCATGTACCCCTTTTGGTGCGGTGTTACTACTATTGGTTGCAAGATACCATGCACTTTAATCGACTCGGCAAGTTCGTCAAGCGAGATATCGTCAAAATTGCGTCGCGGCTGCTCTGGGTCTGGTGTAATCTGCTCAAGCGCAATGTGCCTAAGATCACTCATTTTTTCATCTTGTGCAGCTGTTGGGTCAAACTCTTCGTCCAGTAGCTCTGTGGGAATGAGTGAAGCAAAACCTCGTCCTAAACCAGTTTTTTTAGCCGACACGTTCAATCACCTCCTTTGCTACAGCTTTATACGCTCGAGCGCCTTTACTGAATCGATCATAGGCGCCAATCGGCACCCCGTGACTTGGTGCCTCGGCTAACCGCACATTCCGCGGAATCGTCGTTTTGAATACTTTTGCTGGAAAATGCTTATTAATCTCTGCAAGTACTTGCCCAGAAAGCGATGTACGACTATCAACCATGGTAGGTAGCACCCCAATGAGGTCAAGTGTTGGGTTGAGGTTCTTACGAATGAGCTTCATTGTTTCTAGCAACTGCCCCAGGCCTTCTAAAGCATAAAACTCTGCTTGCACTGGCAGTAGCACATAACGAGCGGCAATCAAGCCATTGACCGTTAACAAGCTAAGGCTTGGAGGGCAGTCAATAATAATAACATCGTAGGCGTCTTCGCATTGCGCCGTAGCAGCTTTTAAGCGACTAAAACGGTGTTGCGCTTGCGCTAGCTCAACTTCAGTATTAGCTAATGTTGGTGTCGCAGGGGCCAGCCAGAGATTTTTATGCTTTGTTGTAATTACGACATCGCTAATTGTTGCCGCATTCATTATGACGTCTGCCATGGTTTGCTCTAGAGATTGCTTGTCTACCCCTAGCCCGCTTGTGGCATTACCCTGCGGATCAAAGTCAATTAACAATGTGCGCTTGCCTAGCTTAGCCAAGTAATACGCTACATTAATCGAAGTTGTCGTTTTACCGACACCACCTTTTTGATTTGTCACGGCAATCACCACTGACATACGTTATTTATTTCCCGTCATTTCACTTCATTATACCATGAGCATTACTTCCTGCCACACCCTCTTCATATTTTTTAATGAGGTGTGGTAGGATGCATACAGGTTAAGAGTTTTGCAATGAAGAAAATTTTGCTTACTATCCTTCACTCTAGGTTCGCTCCTGCTATTATTGCAGTTTTATTTTGTATAACCATCCTTATGGTTGGCTACTATGCTGACGCAACTCTTTACAACTTTCAGATTGACGCATCAGTTCCACCAAGTGGGCGCGGCCTACGCACGTTTGAGCAAGCCTTTTTACACTATGATATTAATCATTACCGAAATATTGTAACCGAGGGTTATACGAAAAATAATGTCGCTTTTTTCCCATTGTTTCCGCTCCTTGCAAGTGTACTGCATGGCCTTGGTATAGGAGCTGTTATGTCACTATTTCTGGTTAGCTGGACGTTTTGCTTCATCGCTGCTACGGTGTTATATAAGTGGCTATCGTACGAAATTAAGCTACGTAGAGCAAAACTCTCACCCTGGCAACTCCTAGCACTTATCGCTCTCTTTCCAACATCGTTCTTTTTAGCCATAGCTTACAACGAAAGCTTATTTATCACTCTTACTGTCGGCAGTCTATACGCATATCGACGCGGCAATTATTGGATAGCCAGTGTCCTCATTATATTAAGCTGTGCAACACGAGTTCAGGGTGGAGCCTTGGCGATATTTTTTGTAGCAGACTACTTCTTATCACGACAACGTGACCACAAAAAATTAATTCCTGTGCTACTTGCCCCAATCGGCCTACTAGCCTATATGTGGTATCTGCACCTGCAGTTTGGTAATCCGTTTGAATTTATCACAGCTCAACATAACTGGGGCAGGCTGTCTGGAAACTACATACAGAATATACTCTCGTCTATTCGTCCACCATATCTTTGGTACATACCAGTTTTACTACTTGGCATTTGGGCTGTATATAAAAAACTTGGCTTACCTTGGTTAGCATATATAATCGTATTCTTTGCTATACCACTATCAAGTGGGCGTCTCGATAGCTTAAATAGATACATGCTAGCCTGCCCTGTACTGTTTCTTGGTTTGACGCTATGGCTAAAAGACCAGCCAAAAGCCTGGCAAATACTGTACCTGAGCAGTTCAATCTTTTTACTCGCCTGGAATATACTGCTCTTTTTCAACGACTACTGGGTAGCTTAACTATTTAATTGAGGTAATTTCGATTTTACTATACTTTTGGCGATGACCGGTTTGCGTGTTGACACGTTTTTTGCTTTTATAACGAATAACACGCAGCTTTTCGCCAGCTACTTTTGGTTCAACAACCTTAGCTACAACAGATACACCGCTAACCGCTGGCGCGCCGACCGTCGTCTTGTCGCCATCAATTACCATGAGTGCGTCGAGTGTGAGCTCTTTTGTGCCTTCAGGGAGGAGGTCCACCATGAGGGTCTCTTTTTCAGCAACAATATATTGTTTGCCGCTGATTTTCACGACTGCTTTCATCTTAATTCCTTATCGTTTACTATCAATGTCTGATTTTAACAGATTAGGCTTTGCTTTTCAAGTATCACCTAACACCACACGGTTTGCGTGCAGCCAACCTTTGACACTCCCGCCATCAAGGTACTGCCCGACCGACATATGGACTTTCATTTTGCCGCCGCGCTGCACATACTGGTTGATCGCGTCGATGATATAGTATTCGCCACTTTTTGCGTCTGGTTCAATGGTCCTAGCGAGTTCGCAAACTTCTTTGGTCAAGATATATTTACTTGGGTTAATGAGATTGCTCGGTGCATCTTCGGGAGCAGGCTTTTCGACCATGCGTTCGTAGTAATCTTCATCGTTTTTAACAATCACTCCGTAGCGACTGACATCTTCACCAGACACTTCAACCGCTATCAGCCCACACTCGCCCGCTGGTGTTGCATCGATCAGTCGCTGTACCTCACTTGAGCCATCGGGGTTGTAGATGAAATCGTCGCCCCCCAGCACTACTGCTGATTCGCCTTCATTGAGATACTCTGCTGCCAAGCCTATTGCCGCTGCGGTACCATGCTTACCATGACTCGGCTGTGTGACAAAGTGCAACGCCACGCCTTTGAGCGGTGCGATAAGCGGCAACATCTCCGCTCTGCCGCTGCGCTCCAGATAGTCTTTGAGCTTGATGTTACTGCGGTAATAATCCTGCAGCTGCGTGCTGTCTTCACCGACAATAAAAATAAGTTCAGTGATACCCGCTACTAAGCAGTCCTGCACCACATAGTCCACCAGCGGACGATTGCCAATCGGCAACATGCACTTTTCGATAGTCTTTGTAATCGGTAGGCGGCGCGTCCCCCACCCTGCCACGGGAATAATTGCTTTGGTAATCATAGTCACTAGTATGGACTAATCGTCCGCAAAATTAAACCATTCGGGGTCTTTTTTCAAATCATCTTGCACTGCCGACCAAAAATCATCAAGCGCCCGTACATCTGGTTCATTATCAAGCGTCCAGGTGCTATCTGCTGTGGTGTCGGCCAATAATTCATCATTATCGTCTTTAACAGCACTGAGCGACATTCGACGAGTGGTCGAAAATGTACGAGGAGCAAATAGATGGCGACTGTGAATTTTTAGCATATGTTTTTGTTAAAATATAGTTACTGTTCTATTTAAGCATAAAAGTTATGAAAAATCAAGCATGCTGCTCAAGCAGCTGACGCACGCGACTTTCATTGGTGCCATTGACGAGATCCATAAACCCATGACGACGCAGGGTCATGCTGCACGTGTTGGCGCGGTGGCCGGTTTTGCAGTGCATAATAATTGGATTGGCAATAATGACTAGCCTTACCGCTTTACGGAGGCCTTATTATGCTTTTTTATTTTCACCATAGACGACGTTTTTATTATATTGTCGTAGCAAATTAGCGCTTGCTGAATAAAGATTGCTAGGCAAATTGTTTAAATCAAACCACCGCCATTCTACAATTGCCTCAGGTTCGCATACATTAGGTTCTTGCCCAGCAGGTAACTCTGTTTTAAACCCAAACGTCACGTAATGCGCTTCGCCTATAATATCGTCGACAACAGTAATCAGTTCAAGCGGAATATCACCCGCTAACCCTGTTTCTTCTTTGAGTTCTCGGCGTGCTGCATCGTCTAGGCGTTCTCCAAAATCGACTTTTCCGCCCGGCATCGTCCATGTTCCTTCACCGCGCAGTTCACTGCTCGCTTTTATACGATTGGAGTTACGGAGACCAAGTAAAACCTTTTGGCCATTCACTACCATGACACCTACGCCCACCCCTGGTTTTTTATCACTCATACCGCCTCCTGCTACATTACTTTATCATTATGCTTTTTTAAGAGCGATGCGTAATTCCATGCCGTCTACTTTCACAGCTGCTACATAGGCGCCTTCAGTTTCTGTCATATCAGTTGCAAGCGTTTCTGCCTTAATTGTGCTAGCGTGCTCCTTAATGGCCTGTTGTAACTCGGCGTTTTGGACGGTCAGCTGCAATATTATCCTATCGTCGACGTTTAAACCGGCGTCTTTGCGGGCATTTTGGACATGGCGGATGACTTCGCGCATCATGCCTTCGCGCTTTAGCTCTGGCGTCAACTGCTCATCAATGGCAACTTCGCTACCCTTTGTAACTGCTTTGACATTCAATTCGTCGAGCAGAATCGGCGTGAAATCAAACGCCTCGCCCAAGCTTGGCACTGTTACACTCGCCAATGGCTGACGAACCTTGAGTCCTGCCTTGGCACGTAAGCTGAGACCTTGGTTGACATACTCGCGCACTGCCTCCATGTCATTCATGACGAGCTCATTGACCGTACCAGCCGGCAGCCAGTCCTTGAGGTGGATTGACTCGGTATCACCCGTCATCTTGCTATACAGCTCCTCGGCCATAAACGGCGCAAACGGCGCGATGACGTAGGCAAACCGCGTCAGCACATAGTGCAGCGTACGGTAGGCGTCGTTTTTATCACCGTCGTCTTCGGACTTCCAAAACCTACGACGCGAACGGCGCACAAACCAGTTACTGGCGTCGTCGAGGAATGGCAAGATCGGCGTCATGGCGTCGGGAATATTGTATGCGTCCATATTTTTCTCGACTTCGGCCACGAGCTGATGCAATCGCGAAACGATCCAAATATCGAGTGGGTTCTTGAGCTCTTCAAGTGGATCAGTCAGCTCACCCGCAAATTCCCACCCGTCTACTTCTGCGTACATCGTGAAGAAATCATACATATTCCATACCATACTGAGTTTACGTGCGACATCTCCGACTTCTTTGTCTTGCAGTGCGAAATCTTCGCCGTTGAGGAGTGGACTGCTTAGCAACAGGAATCGCAGTGAGTCGGCCGAAAACTTATCCATCAGCTCATTTGGGTCGGTGTAGTTGCCATAGCTTTTGCTCATCTTGCGGCCGTCATTGCCCGCTACGTTGCCCGTCACGATGACGTTTTTGAAACTATTTTCGCCAAATAGCGCCACACTCATGGCATGCATATAGTAGAACCACGCGCGGACTTGGCCGATATATTCCACGATGAAATCACCTGGGAAATTCGCCTCAAATTTCTCCTTATTTTCAAACGGATAGTGGAACTGCGCGAATGGCATACTGCCGGCTTCGAACCAGCTGTCCATGACTTTGTCAGTGCGAGTGTACTTCTCGCCGTCGATTTCAAACGTAATGTCATCGACCCATGGGCGGTGGTAGTCGTCGAGCTCTACACCGCTTAATTCTTTTAGTTCCGCATAGCTACCAACAACCTTCACTTTGCCTGATTCCGACTTCCAAACCGGCATGGCTGTCGCCCAGAAGCGATCACGAGAGATGTTCCAATCTGGTGCTTGCTCGATCGTCTTGGCAAAGCGGCCATGTTTCACATGCGGCGGGAACCAGTTAATCGGTTCGTTCTTTTCAAACATTTTCTCGCGCTGGCCGTCAATGTCCATAAACCAGCTTGGGTGTGCGCGGTACATCAGCTTGGTACCACAACGGTGACAATGCGGGTAGCTGTGACGAATATAGTCAATCTTCCACACGACGCCACGCTCTTTTAGCTCCTTGGCGATTGTCTTATTGATCTCCCACACGTTTTCGCCCTGCCAATCACCTTCGGTGAATAGTCCGTTCTCGTCAATCGTATGGACGACAGGAATTTTTTTCTCACGAGCCAGCACGAAATCTTCCTCGCCATAGGCTGGTGCGAGGTGCACGATGCCCGTACCGTCCTCAGCACTGACATACGGTGCAGCCCAAACTTTATGCGCATCTTCACCGCAGTTTTCAAACAACGGCTCATAACTTTTGCCAACCAACTCCTTGCCCTTCAGCTCGCGCACTACTTTGTATTCGAGCGGCTGATGCTTTTCATCTTGCAGTACTTTACCAAGTAATTCTTTGGCCAAAATCAGTCTCTCGCCGCCAACCTCAACTTCCACATACGTCAACTTTTCGTTCACTGCTACCGCAGTATTTGCCGGCAACGTCCACGGAGTCGTCGTCCACGCGAGCAAAAAAGACTCTTGTCTCTTGACTCTTGTCTCTTGACTCTTGTCAAACTTCAGCTTAAACTTCACATACACGCTCGGGTCGGTCACATCCTGATAGGCACCGGCGTCCATGGTAACTTCGGCTTTGCTGAGCGGCGTAGCGTCGAGCGTGCAGTACATCAGCACCTTTTCGCCTTCGTAGATCTTGCCTTTTTCGTAAAGCGTCTTAAACGCCCACCACACGCTCTCCATGTACTCTTTGTCCATAGTTTTGTAGGCCCCCGCCATGTCGACCCAACGGCCCACTCGGTCGACGACATCGTTCCATTCGCTACTTGTCTGCACCATGTTGGCGCGACAGGCCACGATGTATTTTTCGATACCGTATTCGATAACCTCTTCGCGCGATTTGATACCAAGCTTTTTCTCGGTATAGCGCTCGGCGGGCAATCCGTGACAGTCCCAACCCCACACGCGCTCAACCCGCTTGCCTTTCATCGTTTGGTAGCGCGGAATTGCATCTTTCACGATGCTGCTAAGAAGTGTGCCGTGGTGCGGATTACCCGAAATAAACGGCGGCCCGTCGTAGAATACATAGCGATTATCTGCCGAGCGTTGCTCGATCGATTTCTCAAATGTTCGGTCGGCTTTCCACCGTTGCACCCAATCTTTTTCGTATTCGAGCGCTCGGCGACGAGTGTTGGCTTTAAATTTCATGACTTTTCTCCTTTTCATACTGCTGCTGCATATATTGCACAATTTCATCATGCACCATGCCGTTGCTGACAATCGCGCCGTTGATAGCTCCATCGTAGCGCTGCTCCTTGCCGTTTAGGTCGGTCACTTTACCACCAGACTCCTCAACGATTACTTTCACTGCGGCTATATCAACATTTTTACCTTCTGTACCTCCAAATATCATAGCCTCCATGCGACCAGATGCTACCATCACGGCCGTACGTACCGCACTTCCCATCGAGGTCACTAATACCCCTCGCTTCTCCAGAGTCATGCGTGCATCAGATGAAATCGCGTAACTCGCTTCTACATTCACCATGCTGCGATTATCTAATTTTGCTTGACTTACCTGCAGAGGCATATCATCAAGCCACGCCCCCTCACCCTGTGCTGCCCAAAATAATTTATTGTGAAATGGATCATACGCCACACCAAGCACTGGCTCGCCATCAATCACGAGTGCCAGCGAAAACATCGAAAACGGCACCTCGCGTGCGAACAGCGCCGTACCATCAATCGGATCACATACCCAGAGATATTTTGAATCTTTTTTGGCCGAGCTCTCTTCTCCATCCACACCATGCGCAGGATAAGCATGTTCAACTCTCTTTATAACCATCTCGTTAATCTCTTCGTCGGCGATAGTAACTATCGTCTCATCTTCTTTCAAGCGAAAACTAGGCTTTTTACCGTAATACTTTCGCATGACTTCGCCAGCCTCATAGGCGACACTTTTTGCAAATTCTAGGTATTCGTGCTCCATCATCTTCTCCAAAATTAAAATCCCTTTCTCGCCACTGGATCCCGCATATCACGGGAGGTACCATCCAGTTTCGAAAAAGAGATTAGTCTTTTCGCACTTATTTATTCGGTCTGTCGTGCCGATACCGACAAGATTTACTAGGTTGCCCGTTCTCCCTGTTGACGTCGTGATTGATAGTCACTCAAATGCCGTTACTGCTATCATACCAAAAACTGCGGAGTACTTCTACCCCGCAGTTTTTTTATTATTTACGAATCAATTACCAAAGCCAAGGATTTTTCTTAACAGTTGGTGTCTGGAGCCACGTGTCGATAAGGCTTAGTTTGCGTGGCGCAAGAGCAATCACCCACAGCAGCACTGTGTATACCATATGGTCGTCAACCAATGGATTGTTCTTCAGTGGCATTTCGGCAGCCCACATCATCATGAGGAGCATTGAACCAGCAATCGCTGCGATACGTAGCCCAATGCCAAGAATCAGTGCCATACCAATACCAAGTAGACCAAGCATGAATAGCCAATCTATCAGCACATTACCAGCCAGACCATGGAAGAATTCTGCCGATGGACTATTTGGATTAACGCCCTTAAGTAAAAACCCGCTCGTTGGCGAAACACCGTCAAGCCATGCCTTACCGTGTGGCGTAGCGAGGCCTAAGCCCATTGTTTTGTCGAGAAATGCCCATAAAAATACAAATCCTAACATGATGCGGCTGACTGCCAGCGCGTACCAGGCCTTCGTATAGTTTACTGTTTTTTTCGCTTTGACCATTTTGCTTAAACCCTCCTTTAGAAAATGGATAATACCCCTACTGTACCCTACTTGTTGTAATAAATAAAGCTTTTGCTTAATAAAACCTTAAAAAAGTGAGCTTCCGTACTTACTAATGATTGCCGCTACTAATATTATAACGATACTGAACAGGACCATCTTATCGTAATCACGCTCAATAAATCGCGTCGCACCACGTGACACTTTAGGTGATAAGTATAAGTTTTTTTCACGAATATTATACCGAGTAATTGAAAACCATACGAAGGTAGTCGTGGCGGTTACCAGTAAGCACCACGGGCAAAGTGCGCCAATAACCATAAAACTGGTATAAAACAGCCAATATGCAAATAGTAAACCCAGCGTATAGCAAAGCTGCGCCACAAACATAAACAACCGCGGGAACTTCGTACCAGCGAGACCCGCAATCGCTACTGTAATTACCACTGGCTCAGCAATCAGCCCCAAAAAGCTATTTGGAAACCCAAATAAATGCGCAGAACTATGCAGCCCCACAGTAGCGCAGTTCAACACAACGTTAACACTGCAACTTAGGATCGCGTTTGGATTTTTTGCGAGTTCAATTGCTTCAACCGACAGTACAAACGAAGCGACCAAGCTCCCGATCGCCCCAATCAACATACTCGCAAATATCCAACGATTATCGCGCAGTTTTTTGTCTTCGTGCGTAAAATAATTTTTAATCTTGCGTAGCATAATAACTTACCTCACTAATCGTTGGTAACACCGTGCCTCGCCACATGTTTTGCAACTGCCCTTCGTTACTAAGTGCAATAATAGTTGGGTATTCCACAATATCATATGTACGGCAAAAACTACTGCCGTCAGGTGTATCTGGGTTTAACACTTCAAGGCTACGACCAGTGCGCCGAGTAAAATCTTCTAAAAACATATCAACAGCCCGCGCATAGTCGGTATTCGGTTTTGTGACCACAACCACCCGCATACTACGCAACCCGCTTACTAGCTTTACGTTGTTCTAAAATCTTTACAAAATCGTCCAGCGTTTCGAATTTATGAAACACGCTCGCAAACCGTACGTAGGCCACCTCATTACGTGCTGCTAACTCGTCAAGCACGTGTTCGCCTATTTGACTTGAGAGTACCTCGCTTTCGCCAAGCTCATACAGTTGATTTTCAATATCGTTTATCATCTGTTCAATTTCAACGTCTGAAGTAAAAAACTTGCCAACTGAACGACGAATAGCGGTAGTTAGTTTTTCACGGTCAAATAGTTCACGCGTGCCATCCTTTTTGATCACCGCTAAATTAGGGTGTTCAATACGCTCATAGGTAGTAAACCGGTGTTTACCATCCATGGTTTCACGACGACGACGAATTGAAATACCATCAGCAGACTCGCGCGATTCAAGTACTCGGCTATCACCTATTTTATAGTGCTGCACCATGCGGCTCACGTGCCTTTCTTTTACGATTCTTCTGACTGTTTATTCTTTTTGCGTCGGCGTAAGAATGCAGGCGTATCATCATCGTCTTCTTCGGGTTGCGTCCAAATATTTGTATTGTGTTCTTGATCAAACGAACTACCTTCAGGCGCAGCTGCCAGTTCCATATCAATCGATTCGACTGCTTTATCTAGACCTTCTGGTTTTGCTGCTGCTTGCGGCAACTCTACAGATTGTTGCTGAAAGTATGCGCTATCAAAACCAGTTGCGATAACTGTAATAATGAGTTCATCGTCGAGCTCAGGCTTAAGTGTTGCGCCAAAAATAATATTTGCATCAGGGCTTACAGCACTCGTAATAATTTCTGCAGCTTCTTGAATCTCGCTCATGCTCATGTCGTAACCGCCAGTCACATTGAACAACACACCCTTAGCACCATCAATCGATACTTCAATAAGCGGTGATTCGATCGCTTGTTGCGCTGCCTGTGCCGCGCGATTATCACCACTAGCGCGCCCAATACCCATAAGCGCACTACCAGCATTACTCATAATTGCTTTGACGTCTGCAAAGTCAAGGTTAATTAAGCCATGTTCAGTAATGAGTTCTGAAATGCCCTGAACACCTTGGCGCAGCACATCGTCTGCAATTTTAAAGGTTTCAAGCAATGGTGTGCGACGATCGATAGTTTGCAGTAAACGATCGTTCGGAATCGTAATAAGTGTATCAACCTGCTTGCCTAGTTGAGCAATGGCCCATTCGGCATTAGTGCGACGCTTTTCGCCTTCGAAGCTAAAGGGCTTTGTTGCCACGCCAACTACTAAAATACCTAAGCCACGCGCTACTTCTGCAACAACATGGCCTGCCCCACTGCCAGTGCCACCACCAGCACCAATAGTGACGAATACCATATCAGCACCTTCTAGGGCATCTTTAATTTCGTCAACTGACTCACGCGCTGCCGCTTCACCAACACTGGGGTCAGCACCGGCGCCAAGGCCATTTGTTGTGTTATGCCCCAAATGGAGCTTAGTGTCGGCTTTACTGTTATGGAGTGCCTGCGCATCGGTGTTCATGGCAATAAATTGCACACCAACCAGCCCTGCGTCTTTCATGCGATTCACCGCAGAACCACCTGCACCGCCAACACCAACCACTTTAATACTGGCAAAGGTCTGTATTTCACTTGGTTTTACTTCAGGCATTGCGCTTCACTCTCCCCTTACTATATCGAATAACTTTCTTATGCTAGTATACAGCCTTTACGAACGAAATAATAGGTAGCTACACTTTGAATTTGCCAAATATGCGCGACAGAGCGCCTTTGGCTGCAGAAACCGTAGATTTGCCAGACTGTTTTGAGCGCTTTTGATCAATAGCAGGCCGCCCAGCTGCTTCGGCATCAATCAACATAGCGCCTACACTAGCGGCAAACTGCGGATCGTGGATGTTGTCTACCACGCCACCAAAACCAGCTGGTTTACCCACTCGGACCGCCAGGCCAAGCTGTTGCTTGGCATACTCTGCCATTCCTTTCATTTGAGCAGTACCGCCAGTTAATACGACACCGCTTGGTAATTGACCTGCCCGGCCAGCTTTTTTAAGTTCTGCATTAACTGCTGTAAATAGCTCTTCAAGGCGCGCTTCTACAATCTCGTCAATATCGGCCGTGCTAAACGACACTATTTCATTATTATGTTTGACACTAATGCCTTCAGACTGCTTACGCACTACAGCTGATGCATGAGCAATTTTTACTTTTTCGGCCACTTCAGGGTCTGACTTTAAGCCAATGGCAAGGTCATTTGTGATATTCATACCACCCACTGGCAATACGCCAACGTGCTGTAAATCACCTTCTTCAAACACTGCGACACCTGTGGTAGCGCCGCCAATGTCAACTACTGCGACACCACTTTCGATCTGACTTTCAACCAGTACCGCCTTCGCAGCCGCCATCACCGATGGCACGATCGCATGCGGAGCAACAGTTGCCATTTCGACAGTTTTTTGTAAATTAGCGACATACGGCCCCATAGCCGACACTACATTAGCACTAATTTCTAGTCGTGTACCGTTCATACCAAGCGGATCTTTAATACCAGCCTGCCCATCTAGCGTATAGCTAAATGGCACCACTTCTAAAATCTCACGATTAGCGGGAATCTTACCCGTCGTAGCCACTTCTTCTAGGCGCGCTATATCTTCTTCTGTGATTTCATGATCGGCCATACCAACAGCAATCATGCCATCTGCTTTTGTACTAACAATATGTGTACCGTTAATAGTGACAGTTGCTTCATTGACTTCATAGCCGCTCATTCGCTCAGCTTCACCAAGCGCTTCATCTATTGCGTGAGCCGGCCCAGCTAAGTGTGCCACTGTACCTTTGCGCATACCTGTGTTAGGTGCTTGGCCAACTCCAACAATAGTAGGGGTGCCTGTCGCCGGATCGATATGGCCAACTACACAGCGAATTGTAGTAGTACCAATATCTATACCGACTGCGTATCGAGATTGTTCCTGCATATGCTAATAGTATACCATAACCCATTAGTCATACTATGCCAAGTTAGTGCAATTTACTGCGTGTATTATGATCGTCGTGTGAGTATTTCAGCGCCATGTTCAGTAATCAGCACGGTATGTTCAAAATGAGCAGCAATGCTCCCGTCGCTCGTCGCAATCGTCCAGCCGTCATCAAGCGTAGTAATTTTTTCGCCACCTAGTGTCGCCATCGGTTCGATCGCTATAGTATCGCCAGGACGTAACAATACGCCGCTACCTTTTTTACCATAATTTGGCACGTCGGGCGGCATATGCATACGATGCCCTACACCATGGCCAACTAGTTCGCGTATGATACCTACCTTACCACCGGCTAACACCTTTTCAACTGCTGCTGAAATGTCGCCAGTGTATACGGGCCCTTTTATCGCATCAATACCCGCATATAAACTCCGCTCAGTTGTCGTAATCAAGTGTTTTATTGCACCACTTGCTACGCCCCCAACCACCATGGTAAACGCCGAATCAGTCTTCATGCCTTGGTAGGTAATCACAAGGTCAAAACTTACGACATCGCCATGCTCGAGCTGTGTGTTGGTTGGCACTCCATGTACAATTTCTTCATTTGTACTAATGCAAATAACTCCGGGAAAATTCACTTCGCTGGTTGTATACGTGGCAGTTGCTCCATAGGCAGTAATTTTTTTTGCTACAAAGCTATCAATTTCCCGCTCACGCATACCAGGCGCTACAAACTCACGCACATCATCAAAGATTCGCGCTATAATCTGCCCGCCGTCGCGCATCGCCTGCAATTGAGCGGCAGTTTTTTCGCCAGTAATTAGTTCTGGCATACCTCGTTCACTTCGGCATAAATACGGTCATGAACTTCACCTGCCGTGCCGGTACCATTAAGGTGAATGATCTTCATGCCTTGCTCTGCAAAAATACCTAGCACTGGGTACATTTTTTGGCGATAAATAGCCATGCGCCGTGCAATCGTTTCAGGAGTATCTTCCATACGTTGACGCTTTTTCAATCGATCCATAATTTCAGCTTCTGGCACTTCGAGCACCATAACAAGGTCAATCTTTTGACGCGTTTTTTCCATATACTGAGCCAGCCATTCTGCTTGGTCTTTTGTGCGCGGGAAACCATCAACGATGATGTTTTCATATTTTTTTGCAACAGCGTCTTTAATTGCAGCGTCAAATACTTCATACGTCAGTTCATCACTAATGAGTTCACCAGATTTAAGAGTGGCAATCACCTCAGGGTCGTTACTTTGGCGCAACATTTCACCAGTCGATAACCACTTCCACCCCTGGCGAACTGCCAACATTTGGCCCTGCATACTTTTACCGGCACCAGTTGGGCCAAAAAGTAATATCATACCTGCTGATCCTTCCCTATTCCTAATTTTTGCTTAATTCTTCTTTGACAATCTTTGCGATTATTGCACCGTCCGCGCTATTACCAGCGGCTTGCTTGATTGCACCGATAATCTGACCGAGCATCGCAGGGTCAGCACCCCCTAGTTCTCTGATTTTCAAGCGCACCATAGCGCGAATATCGTCATCCCCTAGTGGATCTGGTAGATACCGCTGTAGCACTTCTGCTTCTGCTTCTTCAGGTTCAGCGAGCTCAGGCCGGTCATTCTCGCGGTAGAGCCGAGCCGACTCGGCGCGCTTCTTAACTTCGCGAGCAATCACTTGCTCGATTTCTGCATCACTCAATCCTTCGTCGCGCTTGTTTTTGGCAACTTCTTCGTTAAGAATTGCTGCCTTAAGGTTACGTAGTGTCTCCCCTGCAAAACGATTGCCGCCAAGAAGGGCGGCTTTCATTTCATCAGTAATGCGCTGCTTAAGCGGCATCGATTAGCGAATTCCTAGGCGCATTTTGGCCAGTTTATCACTTTTACGCTCTTTGCGAATAATCGCCTTAGCGCGTCGCTCAGGTTTACTGAGTGGTTTTGCAAAGCGCATCGCAGCTTTGGCTTCAGCCAATACACCGCTCTGCAACACTTTACGATTGAAACGACGAATAATATTTTCGTTCGCTTCACGTTCATCTTTTCGGGTTACTTGTACCATATCGGTTGTATTGTAACAGATTACCTTTGGACGTGCAACCCTTATACATCCTTAAATTAACAGCGCCTGTGCTCGCAAAGTATTGCAACTTTACAAGCACAGGCGCAAAAGTTATAGCTGGCTCATCACCGTTTCGATAGTGATCCGAAACTCCAGTACTTCGCCATTAGGCCCCAGCTTCATCTGACAGCTGCCCATGTCTGTCATAACAACAGCGCCTTCGCCATTCGGTTGATACGCGTCACTTACGCACACGTAGTCACCGTTGAATACGACGCCGCCTTCGGGATGATCGCCACACCGAATGTTGTCCAAACGGAGCGTTACGCAACCCTCCAAACACAAACAATCGGCGTAGTAATCAACCTTGAGCTCGACACTACCGCCATTTTTGGCGGCGTGCCGTACCTGATCCGGGGTAGGTGCTTGAACGATCCGAGACTGCGTGACTGTAACGCCAGCCCATGACAATGCCATTTCTTGCCTTTCGTCGCACTATTGGTGTTCAATTCTAAATAATTATACAAGAAAAATAGTGGCTGTCAACCACGCACAGCCTCAAGCCGTACTAAGCGCCCTTCGACACTTCGCACTCCCTGCCACTCATTCATTGTTGGCTGAAACCAAACCGACACAATTTCACCCACCTGCACATTCCACGACGTATCAGCGTTAAATGCAATTAGTTGTATATGGCGACTTGCCGAGTCTGCAACTTCAAGCTTAAGATGCTGACCGTCTGCCCCCATGCGCCGTACATTTGTTATCGTTGCTTGCTCCAGACATAGTATCGGTTCGGGATTGCCACTGCCAAATGGTTCAAGTTGGGCAAATTGTTCAATCAATGCTTCATCTATTTCTGCTAGGCTCGACACTATTACATCTGCTTTTGGCAAAAGTAGCGGTGGTTGCGGCGCAAGCGCGAGCGACCGAAAATACTCGTTCACCCGCTGGCGAAACAAACCTATATTAGCCGTTTTTAGCGTCACACCGGCTGCCAGCTTATGCCCGCCCCCCTTCATGATCAAATCATCAGCTGCCCGCACAGCATCGGCCGCACTGAAGTCACCATAGCTTCTAGCCGATCCCTTTGCAATGTCACCCAGTTCTTGTAATACATACGTTGGCTTTTTATATATTTCCAGCAGCTTTGCCGCAACAATGCCAATAATGCCATGATTCCAATCTGGGTGACTGACGACCAGAACCGGGTCGCTCGCGTACTGATCTGCTTGCAATAACGCAGCCTTATAAATTACATCTTGGTCGGCGCGTCGCTTAGTGTTCATCTCATCAAGCTGACTGGCAAGTTCCATAGCGCGTGTACTGCTTGTTGTCGTTAACAAATTCAAGGCATATTGCGCTGTTTCTAACCTGCCCGCAGCGTTCATACGAGGGCCAAGTGCAAATCCTAAACTACGCGCATTAACGGTATCTGGCACCACACGAGCAACTGCCATCAGCGCTTTCAACCCAGGCCGTTTAGTCTTTGCTAACACTTTTAAGCCCCAATATACGTGCGTACGATTTTCGTCAAGTAGTGTTACAACGTCACATACCGTACCCAGTGCCACAAGATCGAGCAGCCACTTTTCTTGGCCATATGGCAACCCTTCAAGGCGGGTTTGCAGCGCCTGCACCAACTTAAACGCCACACCAACACCAGGGAGATCAAGAAATGGATATAGTTGCTTTTTCTTACTTCTTGCTGCTCGTTTCTCGTTTCTCACGAGCTGCAAATCGCGATACTCTTTCGGATGGTCTTGCAGGAGTCGCTTCGGGTTAATCACAGCCACTGCTGGCGGCTGAATCGGCGCCACATTATGATGATCAGTCACAATAACATCTAGCCCAAGCTCGTTTGCCTTCACAATTTCTTTTTCACTTAGACTACCGCAATCAACCGTAATAATAAGCGTGGCACCACTTTTAGCAATGCGTTCAACTGCTTCAATAGTCATGCCGTATCCCTCAACAAAGCGATTCGGCATAAACGATTCTACCGTGCGAAACCCGAACCGACTAAAGGCATCCAGGAGTACAGCAGTAGCGGTCAATCCATCAATATCGTAATCACCATAGATAACAATGCGTTCTTGTTTTTGACGGGCTTCAACGAGACGCTGAACTGCCTTATTCATATCGGGCAGCAAAAACGGATCGTGACTATGCTCGTATGTAGGGTGCAAAAAAATATCGCGCGTTTGTGTGTCAAACCCGCGAACTCGCAGAATCTCTTCTAGTAAACTCATGACTGAATGTCGGTAGTCGTCCGCTTCGGTCGCCCAGCACTTGTTTGCTGCTGAGATTTAATAACAATACTTTGCAGCTCTTTAAAGATGACGAACTGTTTATTAGTTGAATAAATCTTAGTATTGCCCTGTTTTTCAGCTACTAAAAAGCCCACCTTTTCAAGCCGCTTTAATTCACGCTGAATATTGCCTGGATCTTCTTTAATGAGCTTAGCTAAGCCACGTACATGAGTGTGAAAATCGGGGTACTTGGCGTATACCACCACAATTTTACGACGCACCCTAGATGTAATAAAAACGTCTAACATTGAACCCTTTCTTGCTCACGACCCTACAATACTGTTGCTTTTTATTCTACATTTTCTGCACTGCATTTGCAAGCGCCATTTAGCGCCAGTTCAGTACAATCTGGTTGATCTTAGCAACTGTTTCTTCGTGGCTTGGTATCGTATTATCTTCGTAGTAATGGTTGGTTCCCATATAGTTCTCTTTAACGTCGAGAATATGGATCTCATCAGCTAACACGTGTAGCCTATCAACAGCCGGAATCGTTGCCACAGGCGCTGCCACCACCAGCTTCAAAATGCTGATTGGCTTTAAAAAATCGAGTGCCACGCCAATAATCGCACTATTACTAAAGCCGTCTGCCACTAAAATTACCACTCGTTCTTTTAGCATAGCAGTGTCAACCATACCACCATCACCAATCAAACGATTAATTCGATTAAACGCTTGGCGCTTTTGATCAGCCAAGTAGCCATGAAACTCGCTGGTATATTCAGCAATCTCGCCGCTTGTGAAGTCGCTGTTATATGTAAAATCACCACTTTGCGACACAGCGCCAAACGATAAGCTTTCACCGGGGATTGCGATTTCTTCCGTAACAAGCATTGTTAATATACAGTGTAACTGCGCAGCAATCTGCTCGCCAACTAATACGGCGCCATCACTCAGTGCCACTACTGCACAGTTTTCGTAGCGATACTTTTCTAACAGCGGTGCTGCAAGCAACTGCCCGGCCTGAGCTCGACTCTGAAAATACATATGCTTATCGTATCAAGTTTAGCGGCTTTATGACAGCGTATAATACATACATGCACTACTATGAAGTTGCACCAACAAAAATTGTGCGAGCTGCCCAAGCTACGTTTACCTACCATAGTGAATCGCCACTATCTATCGGCCAAATCGTACACGTTCCAATAGGAAGTACTCAGCTGGTGGGCGTTGTTGTAGCTATTGTTAGCAAAAAGCCCCCCTACGCCACTAAGCCGATTACTGATGTAGTCGCTGTGCCTACCTTGCCATTGCCAATCATGCATACCGCTCAGTGGATGGCACATTACTACGCAACTCACTTCGCAACAGTGCTACAAACCATCCTACCAACAGGCATTGATAAAAAGCGGCGCCCTAAGCAAACAACCGCTCACAACGCTCAGCGTGATCGAACACATTTTTTACTCAATGAAGGTCAATCAAATGCTGTGAGTAAAATTAATGCTATGAATAGTGGCACTGCCCTCCTGCATGGTATCACTGGCAGCGGCAAGACTGCTGTCTATATTGAACTTGCTCGTCAGACCGTCGAGCAAGGACGATCAGTGATTGTTTTAGTGCCAGAAATTGCTCTTACCTCGCAAATTGTTGCCGAATTCCAGCATCATTTTAACGAAATTGTGCTTGTACATTCTCGACAATCAGAATCTGACCGCCACATAGCGTGGCAGAACGTCGCAGAATCTACTACGCCTTTTGTAGTGATTGGTCCACGATCTGCCCTGTTCATGCCACTTCGATCTGTTGGACTGATTATTATTGACGAGGCACACGAACCTAGTTTTCGCCAAGATCAATCACCAAAATATTCAGCTCTGCGTGTTGCTAGTATATTAGCGCAACAACACCAAGCGCGAGTTGTGCAAGGATCAGCCACCCCACTTGTCGCTGAATACTATGCGGCAATCAACGCAGGTTGTCCTATCATCACAATGAACTCTAAAGCCCAAACTTCTATTAATGCCGTCACTACACAACTAGTTGACATGACCAAAAAAGAGAGTTTTTCGAAACACCATCTATTTTCAAATACACTTATCGAACAACTTTCTGCTACGCTAGCTGCTAAACAACAGTCACTCTTGTTCCATAACCGTCGCGGCAGCGCAGCCATCACACGCTGTAAGTCTTGCGGCTGGTCGTCAAACTGTGAACGATGTTTTGTGCCACTCACACTACATGCTGACCGTCATGTACTGCTGTGTCATATTTGCGGCATAAAAGCTCGCGTTCCAACCAGCTGCCCAACCTGTCATCAACCAGAAATTATTCATCGGGGTATCGGCACTAAGCTTATCGAATCCGAACTGCGTAAGCTGTTTCCAAAAGCTTCAATTGCTCGCTTTGACGGTGACACGGCTATGGATAGTACACTCGAAAAACGATACCAAGAATTATATGACGGGGCGATTGATATTATTATCGGAACACAGGTAGTAGCAAAAGGACTCGACCTGCCTCATCTGCGAACTGTCGGCATCATTCAAGCTGACGCAGGCCTTTCCCTGCCTGATTACACGGCCAGCGAGCGAACCTTTCAGCTCATTGCACAGGTGCTTGGTCGAGTTGGCCGCACAAGCCACCCGAGTAATGTTATTATTCAGTCATACACGCCTACGGCCCCGTCAGTCGAATTTGGCACCACACAAAACTACAAAGCATTTTATGATCACACCCTCGCAGAGCGTCAACGCGCGATGTTTCCACCATTTTGCTACTTGCTAAAACTTACCTGCAGCTACAAAACCGAGCAAGGAGCAGTGAACGCTGCCCAACAACTTGCTATAAAACTACGTGAGAAGTTTCCCAATCTCACAATACTTGGCCCTACACCAGCTTTTTATGAACGCCAGCATGGCACCTACCGCTGGCAGCTCGTTGTTAAATCAGCCAGACGTGCCGACCTTGCTGCCGTTCTAGACAATGTTCCAAACACCCAGTGGCAAGCCGACCTCGACCCACTCTCGTTGCTATAACTACCTTCATCCGCTCATAGCTATCTGTTATTTCGTGGTTACTTCAGCTATACTAAAGCGTGTGAAGAAAGAATCCATCATTACCCTCCCCAACGCTCATCTACGGCAAAAATCACAGCGTGTTCATATAGTAACCGACGATACAAAACAGTTAGTGGCTAATATGACGAGTGCTAGTATAGATTGGGAAAATTCGCGCCCACATGAAATTAGTGCGGCACTTGCCGCAGTTCAGGTAGATCAACTATTTCGAGTTGTAATAGTGCGCAGCGATTTTGAAGACAAAGAAAATCGCGAATTCATTCCGCTTATTAATCCCGAAATTGTTAAATACGAAGGCGAACAAATTGAAGATTTTGAAGGCTGTCTAAGTGTTAACGGGTACTATGGCAAAGTATCACGTGCCTCGAAAATACGCGTTAAAGCACTCGACCTCGAAGGCAATGAGGTTCGCTTTAAGGCCGAGGGGTTTTTAGCACGCGTTCTCCAACACGAAGTAGACCACACTAATGGCATTCTTTTCGTTGATCATATTAAAGACCGTCGTGACGCATTTTTCCGACTAAGCAGCAAAGGCGAGCTTAAACCGCTCGATTATACAACCGATGTCGAACATAGTATTCTTTGGGACTGAAACATATAGCGTCATAGCCCTTGAAGCACTGTGGCGTGCCGGATTTTCCATTCGTTTAATTGTTACAAAGCCTGATGCCCCGCGAGGCCGCGGCAAAAAACCGACGGCACCCGCCGTCAAGCAATTTGCCCTAAACCATGGTATTCCAGTACTACAACCTGCTACCTTAAACGAAATTATACCTGCAATTACAGCGCTCGATTCGCCTGTTGGCGTTCTAGTCGCCTATGGTAAAATCATTCCCGAATCAATCATTGGCCTATTCACACCAGGCATCATTAATATTCATCCGTCGTTGTTACCGTTATACCGTGGGCCATCACCAGTCGAATCTGCAATTATCAACCAAGACTCAAAAACTGGTGTGACAATTATGAAGCTCGAAAAAGCCATGGATGCCGGACCGATCTACCTTCAAGCTCCATACGCTCTTGATCATAGCGAAACAAAGCCCGAACTCTACACTACCCTCTTTACGCTCGGTGCGAACTTGCTTACCACAGAACTCCCTACTATTATAAGTGGTAAACGTAAGCCTATTCCTCAGAACGAGAACCTGGCGACTTACTGTCATCTGCTCACTAAGTCTGACGGCGAGCTGCACCCACAAAACGTCACCGCCAGTCAAGCTGAAGCACAAATACGCGCGCACATACATTACCCACGCACTCGCCTATCAATTGGCTCACATAGTATTATTGCGACAAAAGCGCACGTTACACATGAGCAAAAAACTCTGCTCGATATTGCCTGTAAAAACAGCACGTTTTTGTCGATCGACGAACTGATAGCGCCAAGTGGCAACACCATGTCAGCTGCTGCATTCTTACGCGGCTACTCTATATAAAACGCTAAAGCTTTATACTGCGGCCGACTGGTTATTGCCTAAAATCGCATCGCGATTAGCAATAATTTCATTCTTTAACTGTTCCATAGTTCGAGCTACCACGTCACGGTAGTCAGGGCGATTTAATCCAAGCCACTTTAGTGAAGCATATTCAGCTAAAATAACATTTTGCGGAATAGTAGCTGGCGCACCTTGCTTAAGCTGCTGATAAATCTGATCATCCTGGTATGCTGGTACATTGGCTGCGAGCCATGCATTCACCTTTTGATCATCCCGATCGATGAACGATTCAAATTCTTGCAACTGAGCGTCACTTAAGCCATCACTAAGCTGCGTGCCAACTCTCAGTTCCAGCTGTTCACGAAAATGGTCTAAAAATAACTTCTTCTGGTCATCAGGAAGCCCACCAAGGCCAACATCTTGTAAGAATTTATCGTCTAACTGAAACATGTGTATCGCTCTCCTTTTGCACTATTGTACCACTTAATTTGTTCATGCCACAACTCACAGCCTAGCTTAAGGTGCGCTTCACAAGTTCTCGAGTAAAGAACTCAAGCGTGTCGCCAAGTTCAAGTTGAAGTTTTTTATGCGTTTTAAGGCTTAGCCCGCACATTTCTCCTTCAAACACCTCCTTGGCTTCAATCTGCTGACGCTGTACTGCGGTTACTTCCACTTCAGCAATCTGCTCACCACCGCGCTTTACTCGGGCTAGCACGTGTGCAGTAACTTTACCTGTAGTGACTTCACCACCGCAAATTACTTCGTCTTTTAGAGTACGGAATATGCCTTTTATCGTGAGCTTTCCTATCTCAGTTTCAACAACTTCAGGCGCTAGCATAGCCTCCATACTACTACGGGCATCGTCAAGTAACTCATAAATCACCTTAAACATTCGCACCTGCACTTTATCGCGCATCGCAAGTCGCTTAACGGCTGGTGGTAGCAGTACATTAAATCCATAAATAAGCGCATTACTGCCAGCCGCTAAACGTACATCATTTTCTGTCACATTACCTACGCCGTTACCAATAATCCTAAGCGTAATTTCACCGTGAGTATCGACAAGTCGCAAACTATCCATCACTGAAGTAAGCGACCCTTGCACATCTGCCTTAACTACCACATTTAACTCTTGGGTGTCGTGCTTTTGGGTCATCATCTTCAACAAATCAGCCCCGGTCACGTTGGTACTTGCGGCATTTTTTTCACGCTCAATTTTAGCTCGCTCAACCAACATGCGTGCTTCTTTTTCATTTTTAACAATCGTAAACACGTCGCCAAACTGCGGCAATTCTTTAAAGCCTGTAATTGTAACTGGCGTTGACGGCCCAGCCTGTTTCAACGTTTTACCTGTAAAGTCAAGCAACGTCCGCACCTTACCATACGTTGTACCAGCCACCAAAAAATGCCCTGGACTCAAAATGCCTTGTTCGACAAGCAGCCCAACAACCGATCCCCGGCCAGTTTCCATGTGTGCCTCAATAATTAACCCTTCAGCTGGCACATCAATATCAGCTTTTAGCTCCTCAATATCAGCAACAAGTAGTACCATATCGAGCAGTTTCTCTAAGCCTTCACCAGTTTTTGCACTCACCGGCACCATCACCGTGTCTCCGCCCCACTCTTCAGGGTTGAGCTGATGTTCACTTGCTAGCTGTGCTTTCACCATTTCAGGATTGGCGGTTTCTTTGTCGATTTTATTAAGTGCCACTACGATTTTTGCATTTGCACTGCGCGCAAAGCGAATCGCCTCAATCGTTTGCGGCTTCACGCCATCATCAGCCGCAACGACAATCACGACTACATCGGTTAACGCCGCACCGTGTTGGCGCAAAGCAGCAAAAGCTTCATGCCCAGGCGTATCGAGCAGTGTAATCGGACGATTATTGCGCACGGTTTGGTAAGCACTAATATGCTGCGTAATACCGCCAGCTTCGCCAGCAACTGTTTTCATACCTAAAATTGCATCTAGCAAACTAGTTTTACCATGGTCAACATGCCCCATTACCGCAACAATCGGTGGACGCTCGCTAGCATGTTCCGACGGAGCATGTAAACGTTGCGTTGGGTGATTCGACTGCGCTTTACGCTGCAACTCAACATCGAGGCCTAGTTCTTCTACAATAATTTGGGCCGTTTCAACGTCTATTCGCTGATTGATAGTTGCAACGATACCGTTTTTAAATAATTCTCCTACAAGCTGGGTAACGGGCAGGTTTAGGGCTTCTGCGAGTTCGCCAACAGTGATTGAATCTGCGATGACCAATACTTTTTCTGGTTGACTCATCTTCTCTCCTTTTCACCCTTCCAGCTTGGTCGGGACAATTATCTACTGTCTTACACGGTTATTTCTTTTTCTTATCAGCCAGGCTGAGTGAAATCTTACGATTGTCTTTGTCGATATCGAGTACCACAAACTCTTTGCGTTCATTAAGGGTAAATACCTTTTCAGGGTCAACACCTTCACCACCACCAAGTTCACTGATATGTACCAGAGCTTCAACTGCGGGACTAATCTGTACGAAGGCGCCAAATGGCGTAATGCGTGTTACGGTACCTTCGGTCATTTCACCTTTTTTGAATTTTTCAACTTCGTCAAGCCACGGATCTTTAGTGAGCTGCTTCATACTGAGGCTCAACCGATCTTTGTCGATACTAATAATCTTTGCTTGAACAGTCTGACCGATTTTCACATAGTCAGCCGGATTATTAACTCGTTCCCAACTAATTTCGCTAATGTGAATCAAGCCTTCAATACCGTCAACGTTCACAAATACGCCAAAATCTACCACACCAGTTACTACACCAGTTACGCTATCGCCAATGCTTAACTTCTCAAAGCGAGCCGCTAAACCATCTTTAATTGCTTCTTTTTCACTAAAAATCAATTTATTCGCTTTTCGGTCGCAGTCTAAAATACGCACCTTCAGTGTTTGACCAATCAATGTGTTGAGCCGCTGTAAAATTTCGTCTTTGTCGGCACTGCCAACCCGTGGGTAGTGTTCAGCAGATAGCTGACTAACAGGCAAGAAGCCACGCACGCCTTCATATTCTACAAGCATACCACCGCGGTTTGCGTCATATGGTGACACATCAATAATGTCGCCTGCTTCCATTTTTGCAGCAACTTCTTCCCATCCACGATCTTTTGCAGCTTTTCGAAGGCTGAGTAGCGAATACCCGTTGTCGAGTTCTGCATCAACCACACTGGCCGTTACTTCGTCACCAACATTTAGCTGACGACTAAACCCAACTTCGCGGCGCGGCACAAACCCAACGCCCTGCGCACCTAAATCAATCAATACTTCGTGTTTACGGACACTCAGTACGTGTCCAGTTACTACTTCACCGCTAGCAATTTGCTTAACGCTCTCACCTGCTAACAGGTCATCCATGGTTATTGAGGCATCTGCCATATAATAAGTTTTTCAATAAGCAGCTACAAACACCTAGGGCGTGCGCGGCCTATCAAAACTCCTCTCTTAAATTTAATATTTCTAAGGCACACGCTAAATAGCGAACACCTAGATTGTCTTCATTGTACACTAGTAGAGTCAATAAGTCTACAGGAGTGCGCGCGAACGAACGTACGCGACGCTCGTTGCTGAAAGTAGTCCCACAGCAACGACTGCAAGAGCAGTGTCGGCCGGACCAGTCGTTGGCAATGCGCCTGTTGCAGCAGCGGCTTGGCCACTAGGTGCGGCAGTCGTAGGTGCGGTAGTGGCGGCTTTTTCTTCAGCAGCTTTTTGCTCTTTCGCTTTTTTATCAGCCGCAACCTGTGCCTCTAGGGCTTTTTTCAGTTCATCTTCGGTAGATGTAGCTGCTTTTTCAGCAGTCGACTTTGCTTCTTCGGTAGTATTTTTTACTACTTCGGCCACTGGTGTCGTGGTAGTATTTTGCCGTGCGATCAAGTTTTTGGCAACAAAAATGCCGCCGATTATCAGCCCTAATAGGACTATTCCTACGACCACAAAACCGACTACGCTTCCTTTATTCATTCGTTGTGCCATAACTGTTATTCCTCTCAAATTGCTTGTATTTATTATACTGTAATTAAGCATAAAATGCAATAGCTAATTTATGGTACACTAAAAGTATGATAGTAACGATTGATACTGGTGGGACTAAAACGCTCATTTCATCGTTTGGACACGACGGTAAAATGGGTGAATCAATTAAGTTTCCTACCCCTCACGACCCAAAAGAATATGTCAAAATGCTCAAAACTGTTGTCCGCGAGCAATACAGCCACCAACAAGTTGACGTTATCGTACTCGCGATCCCAGGACTTATAAAACATGGTGTTGTTAAATGGTGTGGTAATCTGCCATGGCAAGACATCAATTACGGTGAACGTCTTAAAGACCTTTTGCCTGGCGTTCCACTGCTCATAGAAAACGACGCCAAACTCGCCGGCCTTGGCGAGGCTCGTAGCCTCACACGAATACCAGAATCGGTACTATACGTCACTATTAGCACTGGCATCGGTGCAGGGCTTATAACAAATGGCCGCATAAACCAAGGCATGCGCTACAGTGAAGTGGGCCACACGCCCCTTGAATACGACGGCAGTATTCGCATATGGGAGTCATTCTCTTCTGGCCGTGCGATCGTTGAAGTATACAAAAAATTTGCTCGAGACATTACAAGCAAAAGGACATGGCGACAAATTGCTGATCGTATGAGTCGCGGCTTCCTTGTTATCATTCCTATCATACAGCCCGATCTGATTATTATCGGAGGCAGTGTCGGATCATACTTTGAACGATATGGCGACTATTTAAAGGGATTATTGCACGAAAAACTACCCATCCATATTCCCTGCCCTCGTATAGTGAAAGCAAAACATCCAGAAGAAGCTGTTATCTACGGAAGCTATTATTATGGAACCGATTACCTCGCTGATCAGCGAACTCAAACAACATAGTTTACCATATGCCCATCTCAAGCAGCTATCATTCGTACGTGGAGATACGTTTAGTTGGCATCGCCCTACATGCGTTATTCGCTACACAGCTGACGATACGCATTCTACAGCCTATCTGCTACATGAATACGGACACGCCTTACTCGACCACCATGAATACTCACAAGATATAGACCTCATCGCTATGGAACGCCAAGCATGGGATATAGCTCAGTCACTCACCCCACTCACGAAGATAACCATCGATAAAACAATAGTCGAAGATTCACTCGATAGCTACCGCGACTGGCTGCACGCGCGATCTACTTGTCCAAAATGCCAAGCAGCAGGTATTCAGGTACGCCCACAAGAATATAGCTGCCTCGCCTGTCTTCACAATTGGCGTGTAAACGAAGCACGCAACTGCGCACTTCGTCGCTACGTAAAACCATAAAAATACTCCGCCCGGCGAACCAAGCGGAGTATTTTTGGGTATGCCACCTAACTATTTGTTAGTGTTGGTCTTTTTTGTGCGACGTGAAATGCGGCCACCCTTAGCACCAGCAATGCGTGCTAGTTCTGGGTTAGCAGCAAAGCCACCAGTGCGACCGTTTTGACCGCCCTTTTTACCAATCTTTGCGTAAAAGTTTGGGTCTTTTGCTAGATTCTTTGCAGCAGCCTTTAGACCGCCAGCTTTTGTTCCTGCCATTTTCATGACTCCTTATATATTAAAAAGGCCCCGCATGACCCCTGTTGGTGCCTTGCAGAACCCTCGCTTTACCTCACATCTGAGATGTGTATGAATCTATATTAGCACAAACAATTCAAACTGTCAATGGTTACACCTTGCAAATTTATGGTATAAAAGGTATTGCACTTATGCATATGGTGCGATATAGTAGAAATGCACCTGTTTGGATCATCAAAATAATATGGTCCACCACGAAAAGGATTCTTGCTTTCTGCGAGATCCAAGAATCCACCACAAAGTAATACCCCGCCGATTGGCGGGGTATTCTAATTTCTGAGTGCTGCAAAGGTTAGCTGAATAACTTACACCGTGCTTGCAACAAAGCCTTTTTCAGCTGCAGCCAATTCCTCTCGAGCAGCACGTAGTGACTCTTGCAGCGAAGCATCTTCACCTAATTCATCTTGGTAAAAACCTTCTTCAAGGTATTCATCCCCCCAACCGTTTATTGCAGTTGCGCAGTCCGCAATTTGATTTTCAAGCCTTGCTATCTCTTGGCGAATAACTGCCGGATCCCTAGGAGGTGAAAGTGGTTCGCTAGAAGCGGCTAGCTTGTTACCTGCCTGGCCAAGTAGCATCTGCTGCTCATCAGTTAAGGGATTTTCTTCTGTGCCACTTGATTCGTAGCCCACTGTTGATTCATTTGCCATACTATTTTGTTATCTTTCTTTTTTTATGTTAAAAACAATGTTTTTATATTAGCACATGAGTGTTAGTTTGTCAATAGTGGCCGCATGTATCTCTGTCACATTCGCCAGCGTTTCAGCCTGCTCGTTGCCCACGACCTTGTAATCGCCGACATCACGCAAGGGAGTGCACCTATGTCACGACTGTGGCATCGGTCAGCTCATTTGTGAACTCCATCGCCATCGCATAGACGCGGTCGATATGATCGATGCCGTGACCGGAATTATCGCCAGAGAGGATACGCTCGACGTCTTTTCTGATGGTGGCGTGTGTTTTTTCGGGGTTCGTCATGAGATTTATTATACGCGAAAAACAAAACCCCTCCTATTCGGAGGGGTTATTGTATAATTCGGCACCGTGCTAGTTTCCCACTTTTGGCAGTATAATCGCCGCTGATGAGCTTGACTTCTGTGTTCGGAATGGGAACAGGTATTTCCTCATCGCCATGGGCACCGAGATATTCGCTTCGCTCATAAGACAAACCTATGGTTTTTCTCATCGCGCAGGGCTTTGGTCAATCCAAAGTCTCCGGCTGCTCTTTTCCTTTCGGGTCGCAGCGAAAATCTCGATGTCCGTGTACACGGATGTAAAAATTGTAAATATTGACGCTAACGGTGTGAATCACACCAATTACTAGTTAAGTCTACCTTGCCACCACCGTTAATGCAAGCATTAACATGGAGTGACTTGGACATAAAAAGGCAATGGGACTATTAGTATGCTTCGGCTCCATATATTGCTATACTTCCACCTTGCACCTATCAAACCGATAGTCTCTCTGTGTCCTCATAGGGAATTCTAATCTTGAGGTTAGTTTCGCGCTTAATATGCTTTCAGCGCTTATCTAGTCCGTACATAGCTACTCGACAATGCAGCAGGTGGCCACAATCGATACACCAGAGGTACGTCCACCCCGGTCCTCTCGTCACTTCTTCCCGTATTTCTACGAGCGCAGACTATATCTTTATCCTTCCAGCACGACACTGGGATGGGATAGCGGCATGTTATCAAAAAGCTGTGTCAATCTCACAAATTGGACTGATTCACAAATCTTTTCAATCCGTAGGCGAACGGTGACGTCCGACTACTGAGTCGTTACGGGGTCAAACCACATATCTTTAGTAGTTCATCTCGGCTCTTCTTGCGATGAGCATGGTAATTTTCTTGCTGGATAACCAGTATCAAGTCAATAACCGTCGTGATGTCTTGCTTTGAAAGCATACGAATGTTGCGTGATAGAATTGAACACGCCGTCACTAGCGCTTCAGCTTGAAGCGTTTTGAAGCGTAGGTACGGCTGCATATCAGTAAGAATCCGATGGATTGTTGAAAACCCATTGATTCGTAGCTCTGACATACCGTCATTTCTCTTTGCAACATAGCCAGCTCCTAGACACTGACGTATCCAGTGGAGCGGCATATCGTGGCGAGAATCTTGATAAAAGCAGATTGTTGCCATGAAACGATAGCCACGCGAGGTGTCTGATCGTTTCTTGACTTGCAACATGAGACTGCCGTCACCATCAAGAAATCCTGCGATGTATGCTTTTTCGATATCTGATCGACTTCCCACGGTATTGCCTTTCATGACTTTTCGGACCTCAAGCGAATTATAACAAAACGGACCAACGTTTGCTATTATTCTACGACCGATGTCATGCGAAGGTTTCACCGTTATAAGCCGCGTACTCAATCTGTATTCCTACAGAAAGGAGCAATTGCTTACTAGGGGCAGATCCTCTCAAAATTCCTGACGTCCATACCGGATATAAACCGAACTGTCTCACGACGTTCTGAACCCAGCTCGCGTACCACTTTAATCGGCGAACAGCCGAACCCTTGGAAGGTGCTCCCCCTCCAGGATGTGATGAGCCGACATC
>JBATSN010000009.1:0-2313 GCA_049293315.1 Saccharimonas sp. (SeqCode) | reverse complement strand
CGTTCAAACTGGTTGGTGAACCGCTTCCGAAAAACGTCGGCCGGACGCCCGACAAAGCAGGGAGAAGCCTGGACTGTGCCGTACTGAACTTCCTGCACAAATACCGGGAAGTGCGTGGGGAGGATGCCTACGATTCAGTGCGAGGTCCGTTCCTCGAAGGCACCAAACTGTATCCGCAGGCGGGGTTTCGCAGCCAGAATCACATCCAGCTTTGCGTGCGCAATACCGCCTGCATCAAGGGGTATTTCAGGCCGCTGACGGTCTGATAGGTGGTGGCACGCGCGGCGTGCCGGTGAAGGCGGATGAGATTGAGGCGCTGATGCGGGGGTGAATCGCCCCGGGTTTCATGGAGGCTGCTTGGTTTAAGTCAGGCCACCACCATGGCGGCTTGACTGGCGAGTTGCCGGTAGTAGTTTGCCTCAGCTTCTGCCGGTGGTATGTATCCGATGGGTCCGAGCAGCCGGTGATGGTTGAACCAGGACACCCATTCCAGCGTTGCCAGCTCCACGGATTCTCGGCTTGGCCAGGACCGGCGGTGAATCGTCTCCGCCTTGTACAGCCCGTTGATCGTCTCGGCCAAGGCGTTGTCATAACTGTCGCCCTTGCTGCCCACCGAGGGCTCGATGCCCGCTTCTGCCAGGCGCTCGCTGTAGCGAATGGAAACGTACTGCGAGCCCCTGTCGGAATGGTGGGTCAATGCACCATCGCGTTGCGGCTGTCTGTCGTACAGCGCCTGCTCCAAGGCATCCAGAACGAAGTCCGTGTGCATGGAACTGCTCACCCGCCAGCCCACGATGCGCCGGGCGTACACGTCGATCACAAAGGCCACGTACAGCCAGCCTTGCCAGGTCGAGACATAGGTGAAGTCAGAGACCCACAGCTGATTGGGTCGATCGGCTTTGAAGATTCGATTGACCCGGTCCAGTGGGCACGGCGTCTTCATGTCGCTGACCGTGGTGCGTATTACCTTGCCGCGTCGTACCCCTTCGATGCCCAGACGCTTCATCAAGCGTTCCACCGTACAGCGGGCAATGCCAACCCCTTCACGGTTCATCTGCTTCCAGACTTTGTCTGCACCATAGACCTGCTTGTTCGCTTGCCAGACGCGCTCAATCTGTGGAACAAGGGCATCGTCTCGCTTCGCACGGGCACTGCGCAGATGGGGATTGCGTCGATGGGCGGCGTGGCGCCAGTAGCCTGACGGGGCGATCTGCAGCACTTTGCAGATCGACTCGACCCCGTAGGCCTGTCGATGCTGATCGACGAAGTTGTTCAGGATTTCAGTCGGCGGTCGAGTTCCGCCTGGGCGAAAAACGCGCTGGCCAGCTTGAGAATCTCGTTGGCCTTGCGCAGCTCCTTGTTCTCGCGTTCGAGTTCCTTCAGGCGCTGCAGTTCGGATGTGGTGATGCCTTCCCGGGCACCCGTGTCGATCTGGTGACGTTTGACCCATTCGTTAAGGGTCTGGGGCACGCAGCCAATCTTGGGCGCGATGGATTCAATGGCCGCCCACAGCGACGGGTACTCTCCTCGGTGCTCCTGAACCATGCGAACAGCGCGTTCGCGCACCTCGGGTGAAAACTTGTTTGCCTTTGTCATTGCTCAATCCTCTCAGAGAAATGAGCCTCCTCAATTCCCGGGGCGATTCAGAACTCCCCGGCGTTCTTGCCTTCAGCACCGGCGAAGTTGCCCAGGAAATACTCATAGACGTCGCCCAGGACGTCGCCACCATCTTTGGCGTCAAAGTTGATGGACGCCACCAGGTCAATCAGCGACCCCAGGGTGTTCTGCTCGAGAACAGTACGGACATAGACCTTTGGCAGCAGGCCGTCCAGCTTGGGGTTGTCTGCCTCTATCAAACCCATGGCCTCGTCCAGCAACACAGCAATGTTGGGCTGCTTGGCGTTGCCCTGGATGAAGGGCCAGCGTGCGCGCTCGGGCACCCACAGGACGTTTTCCATGACGTAGTAGTTGCGGTCTTCCAGGAAGGAGACGCGGGCCTCAGGGTCCTTAAGGTAGAGGTCGTCGTTGGGGTCAGAAAAGGCCCTTTCCAGCGTCTTGCGCCGGGCAGCGAACGCCTCCGAGGCGTACTTCAGGAAAATGAGGCCCAGGACGGGGTACTTGTATTCAGAGGGGTCAACAGAGCCACGCAGGGTATTGGCTGTGCCCCAGAGGGCGTTTTTGAAGTCTTGGTTCATAGCAAGTGTTGGTTGGTCTTGTTCTGTATGGATAAGGTTTAGCCGAAATCAGGCAGGCCAGCGTGTGTCGCACAGGTCGGACATCTGCTGCTCGAGGGAGGCTTTCTCCGCCTCCAGC
>JBATSN010000008.1:0-56734 GCA_049293315.1 Saccharimonas sp. (SeqCode) | reverse complement strand
GCCGTCATTTTTTGTTGGGTTTGGCGGAAGCCAAACCAAATGTTTTCTTGGGGGGAATGAGATTTTGGGTCGCTGGAAGCGACCGCATTTTTGTTTTTGCCCGCCGTAGGCGGTTTTGTTATATACTAGTAAGTGCATACAACCATAAACGAGAGGTCTTTTTTAATGACCGTCCCAGACAAACAAGATTTCTCTTGGTTGTATGCAACTGGGGCGGTCATTAAAGTTTTAGGGGGTAAATATGAACCAAAATCGCTACATTTTGTATGCTCGTAAGAGTACAGATGTTGAGGACAAACAAGTATTGTCCATTGAGGCACAACTGGCAGAACTTCGGAAATATGCCAAAGATAACGGTTTAGTCGTCATAGATACTGTTATTGAAAAGAAATCCGCCAAAACTCCAGGTCGTCCGAAGTTTGCAGATGTATTAAAACGCATACAAAATGGCGAAGCCAACGCAATACTGGCGTGGCACCCCGACCGCTTGGCAAGAAATAGTATTGACGGCGGACAAATTATCTATCTGCTAGACCAAAAGCACCTGAACGACTTAAAGTTTGCTACTTTCTGGTTTGAGAACACCAGTCAAGGCAAGTTTATGCTGAACATTGCTTTTGGTCAGAGCAAATACTATGTAGATAATTTGTCGGAGAATACAAAGCGTGGACTTCGCCAAAAAATCCGGCGTGGTGAGTTTCCAGGTATTGCACCGCTCGGCTATTACAATGACACTCGTGCCAAAGTGGTCAAAATAGATAAGCACCAAGCGGAACTCGTTAAAGCGATTTTTGTTCTGTATGCAGAGGGTCAAAGTCGTTTTCAAGATATATCTGCCTATTTATACCAAAATGGTATTAAAACCAGTGGTGGGAAGCCATATAGTAAAGACAAGGTAAAATATATCTTGAAAAACCCGTTCTATTACGGACACTTCGTTTATGGTGGCGAACTGCACGAGGGCAAGCATACACCGATTATTAGCAAGAAATTGTGGGACGACACCCAAGCCGTCATAGAACGGCGAAGCCGACCAACCAAAGGGCTGATAGAGCCAATGCCCTATTGCGGTTTACTGCGTTGCACCTGCGGTATGATGATAACTGCCGAAAACAAAACGAAACGGCAGAAAAACGGCAATACGCACCATTATGTGTACTATCGCTGTTCTCGTAAAAATAAGTTTGTAAAGTGTATTGAGCCTGCCGTTCGTTCTGAACTTTTGGATCAGCAGTTATCTGATTTGTTGGCTGGCTTCGCCTTGCCCTCTGCATACGCTGACAAAATGCGTGAAATGGCAAACAGTTGGGAGTTGAGCGAAAAAACCGAACTGGACGGTAAAATTGACGCACTGCGTGGCGATATCACACATTTGTCAGAGAAATTACAAAGACTGCTGGACGCTTTTTTGGACGGCGTTTTGGAGCGTGATATTTACACGCAAAAGAAAGCCGAACTTATGAGCCAAAAGAAAACTTTGGAAGAACAAATGAGCGATTTGTATTTAGGCAATTTAGTTTGGGTTGAACCGCTACAAAATTGGCTCAATAAGGCGGTTTCTATCTGTAAAATCGCCGAGAGTGCCGACCAAAACGCCAAAAAGTCGTTGTTGCTGGAAATCTTTGGGTTGAACCTCGAACTCAAAAACAAAAATGCGGTCGCTTCCAGCGACCCAAAATCTCATTCCCCCCAAGAAAACATTTGGTTTGGCTTCCGCCAAACCCAACAAAAAATGACGGCAACGCCGTCAAATCTTGAAAAAAGTCTGGTTCTGGAGCCGCTGTCCGGATTTGAACCGGAGACCTACGCTTTACGAAAGCGCCGCTCTACCAACTGAGCTACAGCGGCATATTGGTGCTTGCTGTATTATAGCATTCCACTGCGTTAAAATAAATTACCGTTCCCTGTTGAATACGTTCGGAAAAGCTGTTAAAATGTGTGGAGCGTGCGCCCGTAGTGAAGCTGGTCCATCACGCCTCCCTGTCACGGAGGAGATCGCCGGTTCGAATCCGGTCGGGCGCGCCAAATCTGCACTTTTCAAGGAATTGTCGCCCATATGGGCGATTTTTCTTTGTTGTTGATCCACAAAAGTACACACTAACCACCCCAACAGCACTGGCGTCCCATCAAATATAAGTTGACAATATAGTAATGGTATGATATTATGTGTAAATACTCTAAATAAAAAACAAAACTGTGACAGAAACACTCACCACACCACAAAAACAACAGCGAGAGCCAACTCAAGACAATGAGGGCAAATTGGCTAAGACCGTTATGATTATGGAGCGTCTACACGCTGCCGAGATCTTTAGTACGCCAGAACAATCAAAAGCATTCCTTAATTCACTCAACTATGACGAATTCAAGAAGTACATTAGTTTTGTGAATGGTATTGAGCGGGATATTCCTGCCAGTCAGCGTGGCAAAGTCAGCAACTCACGCGTGCAATCAGAGAGCGGCTTAATGGGAACTGACGTCGATTATCGCCCTCCACACCAGAGTCTTCGCGACCAGCTGCTAGAAATGGCGTTCAAAAAAGCACAAGATACCGATGAGCCGGAAATGGCGGGATTAACACTGGGTTTGTCTTTAAATGCAATTCACTACTTTGCTGATGGCAACGGTCGTACTGCTCGTATGGTGTATACCCTGTTTACTAAGGGCTATGATGGTTCGCCAGAAACTCAAGCATACTACTCAGCACTCCTTGAAAACACTAAGGGCCGTGAAGTAGTAAACCCAAACCCTGCTATTAGCGGAATAGACCAAAAGATTCGTTCGGAAATGTTCTTAGCTGTTCAGGAAAAGCACGGCTACAGTGCAGCAATATTCGATGGAAACATGCCTACTCATATTTTTGATGGCTACCCTAACGTGCTATCCGGTGAATACTCGCCTGAAGAGTTAGCCGTAGCGAGTGATATAGACGCAGCATGCCGGCTGAGGCTCTATGACACAATGGAGAGTGGCGGCATGACAATGATATCACTCATGGCAGCGTTTAAGCCTGACCGGGTCAAGCCTTTTGTAAAAACTTCGCGAGACGGCACTAGTTCTTTCATAGACGGCAATATGTTTCTTCCCACACTTTCAAAAGAAGAGATTATCCACTGGTGGAACGCTTCAGAACGTGCTATTGCCAGCTATGTAAAAAGACTGATTGATGTTGCAGACCGAGAGGACGTTGCAGAAATTGCCGCGCACTATAGGGGCAAGAGTAGCTAGACCTACGAAACAAACCTATCTGAGACTCTCCATAGAATTGTTATACCGACCTTCAATAAAATCCCAATTCACAACCTGCCACCAGTTTTTTATGTAATCATCACGCTTGTTCTTATAGTCAAGATAGTAGGCATGCTCCCACACATCGAGGCCCATGAGCGGTTCACCTGCACCTGCCATAATCGGATTATCTTGATTCGGCGTTACTACAATTTCAAGTTCCTGTGTTAACCATACCCAACCACTACCAAACAACCCTGTGGCTTTTGTATTAAATTCATTGGTAAATAAATCAAAGCCGCCCCATTTTTTGGTAATAGCATGCCTCAAATCACCACTGGGCTCACCACCCGCACCAGGCGCCATGCACTGCCAAAATAAACTATGATTATAGTGGCCGCCACCATGATTGCGCACTGCAGTCCGCACCGAATCTGGCAGTGACTCAACCTGCTCGAGCAGCGATATAAGTGGCAGTTGCTGTAAGTGGGTATTGCCTTCTAGCGCAGCATTCAACTTATCGATATACGTTTGATGATGCTTCTGGTGATGCAACTGCATCACTTGTTCACTAATAATAGGTGAAAGTGCGTCATATGCGTAACCTAAACCTGGAAGTGTATACATAAAACCCTCCTAATTACTCACTATTTTACTTCGACTTTAATATATTCTTGAATCTTACCGTCTTTTTTAAGCTTAGCAAGATCTTTTTCAAAGGTGGTTAATGGTATGTGCAGGTAGCTATAGCTAGTTTGTGTTTCATTTTTGTCGAGAATTTTCACAAAATAATACCCATCATCAGTCGTGCTTTTTAATGCACCAGAAACCTGACCTTTTTGTAAGTTAGCAAGCAGCGACACTTGCAAGCCACCAGAAGTACTCGTGTTATTAAGAAGCGGTGTTTGCCCAACTGCCATTTTGCCGCCTGGCAAACTAGCTAACTGTTCGGCAACCTTTGCAAAGTCACCTTGTAGGGACGTTACAAGCGGCGCAGCTTGCTTCACTTGGTTACTCGCGTCGTCATCGACCGCAAACGCAACCCGTGTACGTAGCAAGCTGTGTTTAAGTGCTAAACGATAATCACGCGGTGACCAGCCATACATCATAAGTGACGATGCATCATATGTTTCTTGTGAGATGCGGCCATTAGCAGTATTTCGCTGCTGGTCAACAAGCGCATCAACGTCTTTTTCGGTAACACTAATGCCTTTTTGGCGAGCAATCTGGCGGGCATAGGTATCACCTATTGCCTTATCGAGCGATTCACGCTTAATGTAATTCAACTGACGACTACTGTCCGACGTGCCGCGCTTTACGTCATCGTATTTGCTTAAGTAATATTCGGAACCTTTATACTGATTTAAATAATCACTAAACCGTACTTGCTCACCATTCACCACTGCCACTGGTACAGGCAAGATACTTGCTAGTCGATAAAAGAATGTTGAAGAGTTTTGTACATAGTACAGCTGCCACCACCCTAACACGAGTAATATAATAGTGGTTGCACTCACTACCAGCAACGCGTTAATCACTAATTTGTAGCGCGTGTATTGAATCGGGTATTTAAACTTGCGGCCGCCCGCTAAAATCATTTCGCGATGCTCGGCCACTGTTTCGTTAGTAATGCGCGAAGCAGGTGCTTCGACTGGTTTACGACGCAATCTATTGGTTAATCTCTTCATGTGGCTGCTGTACCCGATCTTTCGTTGCATTATGAACTGCGTCTTGGAGTTTATTATACGTTTTCGTTGGGTGTTCAACATTATGAATAACTAAATCACCTACGAATGTCTGAATCACGATTGTCCCAAACCTAAATAATTCACCAATCAACCCCGGTATAGTATAGCTTATGTTTTGGATCTTTTCTAGGCGCAACTCTACCACGTCTTTGCCGAATAAGCTCCGTCGTGTCACCTGTCGAATGCGCTCGGTAGTAACAATAAATATTGTGAAGTACCAAATTATAAAATAATACGAAAAAAGAATCAGGCCAAGCAATAGCCCGCCAATGGGTAGCAAAAATAATTCGAGTTTATCTTGCCAAATCAGTGGCGGCACAGCTGTGATGAGAAGCGGCACCAAAAGCGCATAAAAACCCTTACGCATCGCAATGATATGGCGGCGAAACACAAATAATACTTGTTCGCCGTCATGTTGCCCTTCAAATTCTTGTGATTCTAATGGTGTATGTTGCTTCATAGTTTGAATAATTGCGTGCACGCACTATACCCTATTTTACCATGAAGAAGCACGTCTGGTAACGTATTGGTGTAGCGTGGTACCCCGGGCAGGAGTTGAACCTACAACCTTATCCTTAGGACGGATCTGCTCTATCCAGTTGAGCTACCGAGGCATATTACAAAGTATACCACGGCGCCTCTTTACCTCGCTTCTATTTAGCGAGTAAACTTTTCGTGAAGCGCTTTGTATTCATATATCTCCTCAACACTAAACCAATGTGCGATTTCACGTGCAGCATCATCTTCATCACCACTCGCATGAATCAAGTTTGGAATACCTTTACTAATGTGGTCAGCGTAGCCAAAACTAATGTGCGAGTAATCACCTCGGATTGTACCTGGCAACGCACTTTTTGGTTCAGTTGTCCCTACTAGCTTGCGAACAACTTCGACTGCTTCAACACCACGAAGCACCATAGCAATCACCGGCCCATCAATCATCATATCAAGTGTCATCTTAAACTTGTCTTCACCCCGCCTTGTCACCATTTTTCCAATGCCTTCGTAATGCTCGTAGTAGTAGTCCTTACTTGGAGCAAGCATTTTAGTGCCAACTATCTTTAAGCCCACACGCTCAAAGCGTGTAATGATTTCACCAACTATTCCCCGCTGAACCGCATCTGGCTTGAACAACACAAGCGTGTTCTGGACTTCTGGTTTTGTCATAATGATTTCTCCTTACTTTAAATTACTCTTATTGTAGCAGAGATTTACGTAAGATGCACCTCTGTTGTGCCTCACCACAGTCTGAATACATAATGTGTTCAGACCACTACTCTCCCTATTCTCGACGAGCTATCAAAAATAACCGGAATACGCTATGCTAAACCTATGTATATGTCAGAGTTGCTCAACGATTTCATTGAACACCTTGAAGTGGAACGAGGCAGATCGGCTAAAACCGCCGAAAACTATAAACGCTACTTAGAGCGATTCATAGAGTTTGCCGGTGACCTACCGGTTAACGAAATTAATAGTGAGAAAATACGCAAATACCGCCTGTGGCTTAATCGCTATACATCCCAATCGGGCAATGACCTTGCAACCATTACGCAAAGCTACCACCTAATTGCAATACGCGGATTCTTGCATTATCTGAGCAAGCGCGACATAGAAAGCTTAAGCCCCAATAAAATTGAACTGCCCAAAACACACCGTAAACAAGTTACCTTTTTACACTACGAAGAAGTCGAGCGTATGCTCGAAGCAGTCCCTACTGACGAGCAAACGCAGCATTTGCGTGATCGAGCTATCTTAGAATTGTTGTTTTCGAGCGGGCTGCGCGTCTCAGAACTTGTTGCTCTCGACAGATCACATATCAATACTAAGCGACGTGAATTTATGGTGCGCGGCAAAGGCCAAAAGGACCGTCCGGTATTCATTAGCCAGTCAGCCGCCGACCATGTTGACTCGTATTTGCAAGCACGAACTGATTCCCTACCAGCATTATTTTTGAATTATAGTCGAAATAACGTTAGCGATACAAGTGGTGACTATCGCAGATTAACACCGCGCAGTATTCAGCGCATGATTAGCACCTATGCTAAGCGTGCCGGTATTACAAAGCATGTTTCACCGCATACGATGCGCCATAGCTTTGCGACTGACCTGCTTATGAATGGTGCCGATATTCGCAGCGTTCAATCAATGCTTGGCCATAGCAATATTAGCACTACTCAGGTATATACACACGTCACAGACGCTCATTTACGCGATATCTACGAGCAATTCCATACAAAAGATTAAGGGCCGGTCGGACTACAAGTGCCAGCACTATAATCTGCTGGTACAATCCCTATCACAAAGCTTTTACAAAAATTGTTAGTAATGTCGACTGTTGCCCGTGGATACAGTAGTCCTTCGTTTGGGTCGACAAATTCAACCTTTGCTTCAACACGCCTAAATACATCGGCAGCTCGTCCAGTCGAATCAATCGAAGGCTGCACACCGTGAAACTTTACAATTTCGCCGCTAGATTTTTCGAGTACTACACGAAATTCAGTTTCGTTATAAATACTCATTAAACGTAAGTACGCCCGACGCTTTGTCTTATCTCCCGCCATGTCTACCGCGTCTGGCAGTGCGATTGTCATTTGGCAGGCGTAGCCATTAAAAGAATACGTTGTATTACAACGTGTAAGTACGGGCGCCAGCGTGCCTGCACGGCGACCGTCTAGACTAAAGCTTGTCGTACTAAACCCAGCAGGGTTGCGCGTTGGGTAAAGATACAACGTGTGCGCATTACCGTTGCTGTCAAAATCTTCTGGCTTAAAGCCGTTACTTGAAAACTGCATTAGTTGTACACGTAACACTGGCGGCTTGGTGGTTGAAAGGCCATTCCAGTCGCTCACACTTGAAAATATTGGTGACACTGCATTCTGAGGTGTTGGTAGCTTACTTGGGTTAGATAAATCTTTTGCAAACCAGTAGATATGCACTTGGTCAAATGATTGATCAGACGCTACAGTAAGTGGCACGACTGTTGAACCGTCCTTTGCTAAACTACCACGGTAATCGTCAGTATCACGCCGAATTTTTACACACGTATAGGCTTGTTCGAAATCACGCCCATTCGCACCAGCGGTTGTCTTTAAATACACTTCGTTATTATCGGCAACAGCCAGGCCCGCTTCACTCACTATGTTACATATGGGCGTTTCGGCATCGAGCAAATTACAAGCAGCGACAACGCCAGCCTGGCACATGGCAAGTACTCGCTTACCATCTTCGACACCTGCAAGCGCTGAATCATACGCACCCTGCGATAGCTCATTATCATTTGTACGCATTTGTTCTTGTGCCATGATCTTCATAAAGCTCACGGTGATTGTAATAAACATCAACACAGAGAACATTACTATAATAAGTGCCGTGGCGCCCTGTTCTTTTGTACGGTAACGGTGCATCATTGTTCGCCTCTTCCTCCTGCTCGTAATAATGTTGTAAAGCCTGCAACAGTACAATATTCAAAATTTGCAGTATTCGCGGCGGGAGGCAAGCACTGAAAACCAGTCGCAGGGTCAACTACAGTTGTGCCTGGCTCATTCGTACCAATGACAGCTTCTACTGTATATAATCCACGCCCAGTTGAATCTGAGGAAACTTTTGTCGCTACCAATGAATACACTGCATAATCCCTGCCGTTTGTGCTTAGTAATTCAGTCACAGTCAGGCCTTCAGGTATAGTAGCAGTCAGCGGCACCGCACAAAGCGACGCCCCATCATCAATAACTCGTGCAAACACTACTGGCCGTGACTTGTACGTAATTTTACTCGCAATTGTATTATTTAATAAAGGCGTGGTGTTCCATACATATGAGACAGAGCCTGTGCAAATACGCCCTGATTTTTGATTACCAATCCCTGTCAATGCTGGTATCTGTAAAATATTAGCATCGCTCGCCATAAAGTCTCGCTTCATAGTATCAGTAACTTCCCTCGTAGCCTGATTAAGCGCTTTATTAGTAATTCCTTTGGTATACAGCTTACCTGCATGAAGCGCTAAAAATAATACTGCTAAAAGTAAGATAGACATTAATCCCATAACAAGCGTCAATTCGATTAATGTAAACCCTTGGCGTTTACTAGTTCCTGTCATATAACCTCACCACCGTGCCTACTGTCATTGGCACATCTTGACCAATACTATCCCAGCAGCCATGAATGTAAAAATCATAGGCACGAATACCCGACCCGCCGTCTTCTGCCCTTGCTACCTGCACCCACATACCATACGCCTTTTTTGCTGCACTATCGATACGAGCATGCCCATCGGCTGCTGCATAACTTGTGGGCAGCGTCTTAACTAACGCAAAACCAGTTGCATCGCTACTGTCAGGTACCACAAAAAAACCGTTGGCGGTTCCACTTATGGTAGCGACTGCTGGGCATGGACCACTTAACCCAAGCGGCGAAGGAGTAACCAATGCCTTAACTTCAGTCCACCGCGTATTACGCGTATCACGCAGATACCTTAGCACTTCAGCTTGACCATCAACTTGTTGGCGAACCAATGATTTTTCAAGACTACGTTGTGATACCGCAACGCCTTTATTGAGGATCATTACTGTCATCACCGCGCCAAGTGAAAAAATTGCAAAGGCCAAAATAAGCTCTATGATAGTATCCCCCTTCTGCACGCGCATCATTATACGCACTCACTTTCAGGAGCAAACACTACACCGCTGCTGTTCACTGCATGTGCAGTAATGGTGACACCCGTTTTTGTACTACCTCTTAACAACCCGGCGTTTTCAACGCAGATTACGTACCCTTCGCTTGGCACTACCTTACCTATAATGTCTTTCGGCGCGGCTTCGGCATCTGTACTTATGTAGGTGTGTACCGTACCATTCGTTGGCGAACGTACGATCAACATGCTAAACACATTGATATTGGAAGACTTTTTTTGGACCAAGGTAGTGTCCCAGCCAATGGTAAAAGTTTCTCTAGTTGGACTAGCAATTAGCTTGGCAGCCTGTAGCACGGCCACGTCATCATCACCCGACAATGTAGCTGCATCAACAGTGGCATACACTGCAGCGGTAGACACTGAAGCACCATCTGCAGCGCCATAAATTACCCGCCCAACAATGGTGCAGTCGCTCGTACCCCTACCTGTATCGGCAGTACTGTCTTGCAAAATTGCTCCACTCTTACAAACTTCTGTATTGGCGCGAGTATTATTCACGTTAGTCGCGCTATTATACTGGCCCTGCATGTAGTCATGGAACGAATTGGTTGCGTCACGGTAGCGTTCACGATTAAGAGCAACCGTTATGCCCCCCAATAGTACTGCCATAATAATGCCAGTAATACCTAAGAAAAGTATTACCTCGATTATAGAGAACCCTTTTACACTTTTTACGCCCATATCTACGCATAATTATAGCATAAGCGGTGTTAGAACAGCGTTGCTCCAATCAAAAAATAGAGCTATAAGCTCACTACCCCACAACATTGCAATGACTGTGCCTGCTATTAAAAATGGACCAAATGGAATACGCACCCCTCGGTGCAATTTTTTCTGCACCGCCAGTGGTAATAACATTAAACACCCTAATAGATTCGCTAAAAACAAAGCCAAAAATGCCACCTCCCAAGTGCCAAGCAGTAACGCGAGTCCCACGCCCAAAATACTGTCGCCCAGGCCCACCCAGCCAGCCAGCGAAAACAAAAAATACAACCCTGCCATAATGGCCACACCTAGCAGTAGTGACAAAACATCACTGACTGATGGCGCATGGACTGCCCACTGCAGGCCAACAAATAAAATCGCAACCACTATGAGCGCAGTATTGATTGAGAAGGGTAACAAATACCACTTTGCGTCGTAGGCAAACAAAATCGCCATAAGAACACAAGCAACTAGCCACAACCCGAAACTCGCTATAGACGCTGTCGAATGCAAGCCGCCGGGCCAATGTACATATGAGAATACAAACACAACAGCCAGGCCTACTTCCATAGCTGGCTCAAACCAACCAATTGGGTGCCGACAGTACCGGCACTTACCACCAAGGGCTAGCCAGCTCACTAGCGGTAACAAATCATACCATGCTAACTGATGACGGCAATGTAAGCACTGCGACCTATCACTCCGCGCTGAACGCACTAGGGGGCTAAGCCTCGATAGTTCCTGCTTATTCGTGGGTTCACCATGCTGCTTATCTTGCACCAGTTGGCGAGCGCGCAATCGCCACACCTGGGCGCCTGCAAAACTACCCAAGGTGGCACCAAGCAAAGCCACAACAACACTTACTCCAACCATATGCATATACTTATCATAACAAAACCCCCGCCATAACAGCAGGGGTTTATACTACACTAGCGTAAAGCGTTTTATGAATCGAGGCAGTAACCTGATTCACTTCCAGACTCAAGCCTCGTTACCGTGGCATACTGACGAGCTGAACCTTTGTCAAGAATAACTTCACCCGAAGCAGATACTGAACTGCACTTCGCTTTCGGATATACTGTAACAGTTGCATCGGCAGCTTCCACTTTTGTTTTATCTGCTGCTACTGCATCACCGACGAGGATATCGGTAGTATTGCCAGATATATTCGTTGCATAGGCCTTTAGCTGTACATTGGTTGGCCACGCCGAAGTCGCTCGGTTATTACCTTGCCACGAAGACACCGCACTAGCAATCACACTAACATCGTTCTTACGAGCAGTATCGCGCTGGCTGCGCTGCAATGCAGGTAGTGCGATAAACACCATCAAAAAGATCAGGGCAGCAATCGCCAACACCAACACCACTTCGATGATAGTAAATCCTTTTTGCTTTAATTCTTGTTTGCTCATTGTTGTACTTGCTCCACCTTCCACTTAGAACTAATAACGCTACTGTATATCATACCGCATGTGCTTATTGTCTGTCCAGTAGCTAGTTTATACCCCCCACTAAGCTATAAATCGGGAATAAGATGGCGCCAACCATACCACCAGCAAACACCGCTAATACCACCATGAGCATCGGTTCAATTGCAGTTGAAATCGCCTTAATTTCTTCGTCTAGCTCATCTTCAAACACCTGAGCAGTCTTACCCATCATTTCGTCGATCTTACCTGATTGTTCACCGATTTTAATCATTTGCGGTACCATGGGTAAAATGTAATCTTCGGACTGCAACGCAACACTAAGCGCTTTACCGCCTTTCACCTTTTCGGCTGCCCTATCAATGCTCGCACTAACAATCACATTATTGGTGCCGGTAGAACTAATGCGCAACATGTCGAGCATAGCCACACCAGTAGCCAGGAGCGTTTGGCCAGTACGCGTAAACCGTGCCATGTATAATTTGCGGAACATGCCCTTGAACACTGGCGCATTTAGCTTAAGAGTGTCTTTTACCTTTATACCACTGTCTGTTTTAAAGTACTGCATAGCAAAATATACACCGGCGCCTAACGCAATGAGTACTACCCACCAAAAATGAATTAAGAAGTTCGCTACGGCAATCATAATCGCGGTGAGTAGCGGCAACTGCTTATGCATGTCACTGTATAACTTGGCAACTTGCGGCACCACTGCCACCAACATAAATACCATCACGCCTACTATCACCAGCAGCACAATCCCAGGGTACACCATAGCTCCCCTAATTTTCGTCATCATTGCAGCATCTTTTTCTTTTTGGATGGCCACGCGCTTGAGTGCTTCATCGAGCGTGCCTGACGCTTCGCCGGCAGCCACCAATGCTAACACAATGTTGTCAAACACGGCAGGATGCCGAGCAAATGAATCGCTTAACGGGCGCCCACCTTCAACATCAGCAATGATTTCTTCAATTACCCGCTGCATTTGCTTATTTTGGGTTTGTTCTACCACTGTTCGCATACTTTGCGACAACGGCAAGCCCGCTCCAATCAAGGTAGACAGCTGACGCAAAAAAACTATTTTGTCTTTAGTGGTGATTCGGCCTGATAGTTTTGCAAAAAATGAGCCGTTCTCATCTATTTCATTGATGTCGAGTGGCATCAAACCTTGTTCGATCAATACCTTAGCTGCGGCTGATTCACTTTCAGCTTGCACCATGGACTTAACAATGCCACTACTGGCTTTGTCGCGCGCCTGGTAATTAAATTTTTTCACGTATTTCTATCCCCTCATTAACCTTTCAAATTCGGTTAAATCAACAGCAAATTCACGAGCGCTATCATATGTCACCGTACCAGATTGCACCAAGCTGACCAAGGTGCGATCCATCGTTTGCATGCCTTGATCGGCACCAGTTTGAATAATCGCATCAAGCTGGTGACTTTTGCCTTCGCGAATAATATTACGTACTGCTGGGTTAGCAATGAGTACTTCAGCAGCCACCACTCGCCCACCGCCAATCGCTGGCACTAGTCGCTGACTACAAATTGCCATTAAAATATTAGACAACTGAGCGCGGATCTGCGGTTGTTGGTGCGGTGGAAACACATCTATCATACGATCGATACTTTGTGCGGCACTGTTGGTATGAAGTGTAGCAAATACTAAGTGACCAGTTTCAGCGATGGTGATCGCAGCGCTAATTGTTTCAAGGTCACGCATCTCACCAATCAATACCACGTCGGGGTCTTGACGGAGACTTGAACGTAACGCAGCCGAAAACGAATACGTATCGTAGTGAACTTCACGCTGCACGACAACTGATCGTTTTGACTTATGTGTAAACTCAATTGGGTCTTCTATGGTAATAATGTGTTGTGATTTTTCAGTATTAATTTTATCAACAAGTGCAGCCAGTGTTGTGGACTTACCGCTACCCGTTGGGCCCGTTACGAGTACCAACCCTCGGGGGTAGTCAGCGAAGCCCATCACTACCTGTGGCATGCCAAGCTCAACGACTGACTTAATCTCGTTTGGAATAAGCCGTAGGGCTGCTGCAAGGTTACCGCGCTCATGAAAGGCGTTAACGCGAAAGCGTCCTAGCACGCCAAAGGCGAAGCTAAAGTCGAACTCTTTATCTTTTGTTAAAATCTGCTGCTGATCTGGGTCAAGAATGGCAAAAATCAGCGACTCAACCTGTGGCTCATCGAGTGGGTTAAATCCTGGCATAGGGGTAAGCGAACCATCAATACGAAGCATGGGCGGCAAACCCACTTGAATATGGAGGTCGCTCGCACGCTTTTTGACTACTTCTTCAAGCAGAATCTCAATTCTTAGTTCCTGATTTTGCATACTCTCACCCCCCTTATCATGTGTCTGATGTAACCCTGTTAACTTCTTCGAGCGTCGTAATGCCTTGCAGTGCTTTTAGGTAGCCGTCCTGCCGCATAGTAATCATGCCTTGCTCGACCGCTTTACGCTGAATTTCTGCACTTGTTGCTCGTGCCACAATCAGCTTCTGGATTTCTTCTGTCACATCCATCACTTCGTAAAGCCCCGCTCGCCCACTATAGCCGTGTGGTGTTGCCACCGAATCTTGGCCCTTCACTAAAGTATAAGCTGCTTGCCCTGCCAGGGGCAAGTCCTTGTAGCCTAAATCAGCCGAAACGGTAGCGACTTCTTCTTTAGTACGTGGCAAAAGGTGGCCAACTGTGTCTAATATACTCTTGGTTTCTAGCGGTGTTGACCAATACGCATCGCGCTTTGGCCCCACTCTGCGCACTAGTCGCTGACCAATAATTGTGTTCACGGTACTTGCAATCAAGAATGGCTCGATATTCATGTCGAGCAACCGCGGTAACACACCCGCTGCACTATTAGTGTGTAAGGTGCTAAACACTAAGTGACCTGTCAGTGCAGCCTGCACACCTAAGTTTGCTGTTTCTGCGTCACGCATCTCACCCACCATCACTACGTTAGGGTCTTGGCGCAAAATTGACCGTAGCCCTGATGCAAACGTCAGGCCCACTTCTGCATTCACCTGAATCTGGTTTACTCCGTCCATCTTGTACTCAACTGGGTCTTCAAGTGTCACAATATTAATTGAATCGTCTTTAATTTCTTTGATCAAAGCGTAAAGACTCGTCGACTTACCACTTCCTGTTGGCCCAGAAGTGAGCAGCATGCCGTTAGGTCGTTTAAGGCCCTTACGAATAGTACGTAGCGCCCGGCCAGCATAGCCCATTTCTTCTAGATTAAAGGTATTACCCGTTTTATCGAGTAAACGGATTACGACTTGCTCACCCCACACCACTGGGCTAATCGCAATACGCAGGTCGACTTCTTTATTCCCAACTTTTACGGCAAATTGACCATCCTGCGGCACGCGGTGTTCATCAATTTTAAGGTTAGATAAAATTTTTATTCGACTTACCAGTGCCGGCTCAATACTTTTTGACAACTGCATTACCTCACGCAATACACCGTCAACACGGCAACGGATTTTTAAGGACTTTTCGAGTGGCTCAATGTGAATATCGCTAGCTCGGCTTTTTACGGCATATTCTAATATTGTACTCAGCGCCCGACTAATTGGTGAATCTTGAACAATTGTTTTAATCTCACTATTTTCAGCCAATTCAGCTTCGCTCTGAGACGCCTTAGCGGCTACATCAACACTCGAAAGGTCAGTCTTATATTGGTCAAGCACATGCCGCACACCAGCCTCAGACGCCATAAAAACTTTAAGTGGGCGCTGAATGCGATTTGCTAAGTAATCAACAGCCTGAACATTATTGGCATCAATCATCGCTACTGCCAGGCGATTTTGCACTTCAGCCATTGGCACTGCCATAAAGCGTTCGGCAATATCTGAAGGTAGCAGCGAAAGTATCGATTGATCAACAACTGTGTTCGTTAAATTTACATACGGAACCCCCGAAACGTGTGCTATAGCGTGCGTCATTAGCTCAGCGTCGATTGCACCACTTTCAGCAAGGCTCGTCAGTATTGTCTTTCCTGACTTTGCAGACGCCTCTTTAGCCGCTTCTATAGCATCTTCACTTACCAGTCCTTCTTCTTGTAGAAGTACCATCATTTTCTGCTGGATATCGTCAGTCATCAGCGCCATAAAAAGCTCCTAACGGGCAGCAGAAGCGCCACCAATAACCGTTTGTACTGTTGGGTTAATCGCATCTTTATTAAATACCTGTTTGCTTGGCTCAACCACCGACGAACTAATTTTTTGTGTTGTTGGCACTTTTACTCCTTTTTCGTCTACCTTGAGCATTGGTATCTGGCTACCAACAAAAAACGCAATCAGTGCCGAAACGCTAGCTATCAATATAATCATAGCAATGTCATTTTTTTTCATTAGTCACGGCTCCTTTTTTGGTTTTTTTATCAGTTACAGGCACTACCACGTCAGTGAGCTGCACTGACGAGCCTGGCAAATAGTATGCGTGAGCATTAAGCGTCATGGTATATTTTTGTTCAGACTTTTCAAGTATCATCGATTCAATATCGATGGTGCGAATCGACTTCTCGATGCGTAGTAGCATATCCTTTAACGCGTTTGCGTCTGTTGCATTTACTACGAGTGTGAATGGAATTTGCCCAATTTCACTAGTTGTTATATTATTTGTGTTCACTGATTCAACCGCCAGAGATTCAATAGTTACCCCTGGTACGCCCGAAAGCAGGCTCTGCTGCAGTGACGCACCAAGCGCCAATGAATTAGGGTCGGCAGGAAGTGCATCTAAAATTACTTGCAGCGCTTTGTCGTCGGGCCGAGCCTTAACTGAAGCCAGCGCTTCATTTGTATTCAGTACCCGAACCTCCTGCAACAGCTTGTCTGATGTCTTAATGTTCATTTTGAGTATACTTGACGTTTCATTAAGTTTACTTAGCACTTTATTCTTATACACAATATGCTGTACCAAAAACATGCTGAGTACCGCACATACGCCGAGTACCGCCGACATTCCAGCCACCCATACGAGCATCGTTTTGTTAGAATTGGCGATAATTTGCCGTTTTTTCATACCTGCTTGTGGAGCTGCTGCCATACTAGTTTCCTCCCCCTGTCACGTCTTTGGCTTTTTCACCAAATAGCGAATCGGGTACACGTGTACGAGAATCTGTTACGTCAGTCACATCGCTTGGTGTCACAAATCGGAAATCTTTTCGGGTATTATCAAACAAACCTTCCGGGTAAACAAATGATAGCGAGAACCGTAACACTTTGCCGCCATTCGCACCTTCTCCATAGCTTGTTTCGCCCATCAAAACTTTGTCGGTGAGTGGAATCGAAACAAGCTTATCGCCAGCCCCAGACTCTACCGTTGTGTTTAGTATAAGTTTACGGAAGGTCTCTGTAGCGCTGTAGCCATTACTTGCTGAACCCTCGATCATTAACGTTTTCATCTTTGGATCAAGCCGCAAGCTAGATATTTTAATGTCATTTGGCGCTGCTGGACTGATAGCAGTGAGTACATCAAAAATACGTGAATCAATTGATTTTTTGTCGTGTATGACTGAGATACTCGCTAGCTGATTTTGAATCGTTAAAATATTGTCGATATCAGCTACCGAACTAAGCGTGTGGTAATCTTTTTTAATATTGGCACGCACCGTGTTTTCAGTTAGTGTTTGGCCACCTAAGAATATGCCAAGGGCAACTACTACAGTCACGGCAGCGAGGCCTACAATCACTGAGATACCGATAGCGGCATTACGTATTTGCTGCGCCCGAATAAACTCTTGCTTAACGTCTGGTATCAGGTTAATTTCAATCATAGCGCACCCGTCCGTTTAGCAAGACCTATAACTGTTGCAAACTCAGTTGCGACAGGCCCTAGTTGCTTCTGATCGGCTTCAGTCATCTGAATGCCCTGCCATGGGTTGGCGGGTCGAACTGGCTTGCTAATTTTGCCCGCTAAATAGCCATCAAGCTGCGGAATAGCGGCGGCAAAGCCAGCAACTAACACACCTTCGGTTACTACATTTGGGTACCGTGTTTCAAAAAACTTAATTGACTTGATAATTTCGGCAGCAAAGTTGTCAAGAGTATTTTCGAGAGCTCGTAGCACCTGGCCTTCTAGCCTATTGGGGGCTAAACCAAACTTTAGAATAAACTGCCGGGCTTGATCATCTTGCACATTTAGGTTCGACACGGTAGCTTTTACCATAGAACTGAGGCCAGTTGGTATAGTGCGAATAAGACGAGGGGTGTCGCCATAGACGATCGCGATGTCAGTTGATGATTCACCCATGTCGAGCTGCACTACCGCACCTTGCGCGCCTGGCACAGCTAGCGCTCGTACCATTGCTATCGGGTCTGGTTCAGCAGCAATTACGTTTAAACCCAGCGCTTCCACCAGCTCAAGTCGATGCTCACTATATGCTTTAGCAACACTCGACAGTAATACTTCTTGCTGGTTTTGGGCTCGCAGTGACGTCCCAAGCAACGCCCAGTCAACTTTTGCTTCGTCAACAGCCATAGGAATGTATTGATCAATCTGGTATTTCATCGTTGCTCTTAGTTCGGCTTCGCTTGACATTGGCACATCAATCACAGTAGTAAACGTTTTGCTTGAAGGGAGTCCAATTATAACATTCTTGGTTTTTACCCCACTTTGGCCTACGGCCGTCATAATAACTTCGGCTACCTTGCGGCGTGCGTCATCAGAATCACTACTGGTAAGCTTGCTGTCAACTGGCGCATATCCATAATGAGCCAACATCCAGCCATGACCAGCCTTTTTAAGCTGCACTACACGAATAGCATTCGTACCAATGTCGAGTGCAAAAAAATCGCCCAGCCCCTTTAATATTCCCATACTGCTCCTTAGTATACATAAGCATTACATAGTTTGGCAAGTGAATTAACAGTGGTTTAGTAGCGTGGCGGCAGCTCTTTAGTATTTCGCGTCACCCACGCACCTTGTTTAACTGACTGTCGATAGGCCCATAAATACGCATCGCTGCGCAAATTAACCGTTTCTGCGGGCGCAGGTGTCTTACCGTAAGTACGCCGTAACAGCAAGGTCTTCGCTACTACTGGCCCGGTAATGGTCAGTTCTTTGTCGCACGTACTAGCTATAAGAACGACAGGTGCGTCAGAACACGTGTTGATAGTGCCTTCGCTAGCCACTAGCCAGGCATCAACACGCTGCACATTTTGAGTAATGTTAATGTTATTAGCAATGATCACCATTTGTTCAAGCGAGTCGATGTCACTCACATTACCATTTGGCGCGTTTACCGAACTATTAATCGTGACCGTACCACTAGCAATAATCACTGTGTTTGGCCTATAGCTATTCACCGTAGCATCACCTATCACTACATCTTTTGTGATACCAGAAATAGTAGCGTTGATAAAATACTGCTTAATATTTGGCTGTACACCCATGGCAGCTTTTTCCCCAAAACTACCGTATACACCACTTTTATTGGCAAAAGTCAGTTTATTCCAGCCAGCTTCAGCCGTTACCGAACCGGGTGCAAATGCTGATCCCGACGCCATTGAAAGCACTGCTCCAGGCGCTAGCTGACCATATTCTACCCAGGAACCATACGTTTTGCCGGTCATCACACTGCTACTGCCTGTTATCTTTGCTACCATATTAGCAGTCACTGCCGAGGCACTACCTACCCGTAGGTCATTACCCCATATCTGTACGAGGGGCTTTTTTAAAATCTTTACACACACTGGCAACGAAATACGTCGCCTTGAAGTTGTTTCGTTATCACCATTAAAACTTCGGACTGCTACCAAACGGCATACTAAATCACCAATTGAATAATCATTGGCCCGTATAGCGGTAGTGTCACCTATATCAGTTTGTACGCCGCCAGGGAAAGCTTGCGAACCACTCGTCGTTACTTTGTCACATTGTATGTTTGCTGCGCCAAAAGTAGGCCGTAGCCAGTCTTTACAGGCATCGCCACTGGCACCGTAATCTACCGTTGTGTAGGTATAGCCGTTGGTAGTTGTAGTAAACTGGCTGCCAAAATTAACCGACTTACCAGCTGGCACTACAAACTGGTAAGCGTCGTAATCTGAACTAAATGGTGCCGTATCACCTCTGTTATATATAATTTCTGATGGTGTAATTTCTGAACCATATGTCAATGAAGCTGTCGCAATGACTGCCCTGGGAAGCAAATCATTTTTCGGGCAACTCGTCAAGGTGTTGATGCTGTCATAAGGTAGCTTGAACTGTAGCACATTATTAGTGTATACGTTATCTAGTATCAATCGATACCGATGACCTTTTATACTTCTAAACACAAAATCTACTGCGTTGCCATTACCCTGCATTGCTGGTGATGTGGTATCGAGGTACAGTCTCACCTCACCAGTATCTATATCTTCTACCCTACCAGAAAATTGTCTGTTATATTGCTGCGAGCTATTTGCACCAGTCAGATTATCTGCGTCATAAATAGTAATTTTAGCATCTTCATCATCCCTTGTGCAGGGTGCAGCAAACGGTAAACTGTAGGTGTAAAAATTACAAGACGCACTAGCTCCCGTAGCATATACAGTTTGGCCGCAACGATTTTGGTTAACAATAGCGAATCTGTCAGTGTTGTCAGTGCTTGAATAGCCAATATATCCACCGCCTGGCAAGCTTAGCCTGAATCCGCGTCGATCGGCACCAACCAACGCAAATCTTAGGATTATCTTAAATCGCTTACTGTCAGCGTCGTACGTAAACTTATCAGGTGGTACGCTAAACGATCCACTTGCTTCGCCGCTATTTTTTGCACACATCTGCCATGGAGAGGCTTGACCAGCAACCGGTGACGTGACGTTAACAGCCTGTGGCCGACCATCGCACCAGAAATTAATCTGCACGTTACTAGTTGGTGGGTTCGAGCCATTAAGATATATTGGTATACCAGTAGTCGTAGCACCTCCAACATCGCTGGTGTCTGCCAGATAGTACGAAGCGTACGCACCTCCAAACTCGCTACTGTCAGGCCCACTGCTTGAAATAGCGTGTACCAGCACTAGCCTGTCTAATGACAATAGGCTACAGAATGCCGCTACCCCAGCTACAACAAGTACCGTGCGTAATCTCACCTTCATATAGGCTCATTATATATCATAAGCGTTTCTTGCTCCACCATATTTGCTCCTATCTTGTATACTAGTACCTATGAGTCTATCTATTGGAATCGTCGGCCTACCAAACGTCGGCAAATCAACCCTATTTAACGCCCTCACTAATAACGCTATTTTAGCGGCTAACTACCCTTTTGCCACCATCGACCCAAACACCGGTGTAGTAGCAGTGCCAGATGAACGCCTGAATGCACTAGCAAGCCTATATCAAGCGCAAAAAATTATTCCAGCAACTGTTACCTTTGTTGACATTGCCGGTTTGGTAGCTGGGGCCAGTAAAGGCGAAGGCCTCGGTAATAAATTTTTGGCAAATATTCGCCAATGTGACGCCATTGTGCATATTGTGCGCGCTTTTGAAAATAGCGACATATTGCACGTTGAACAAAGCATTAACCCAGCACGCGACATCGAAACCATCACTACCGAACTTGCTCTGGCCGACCTACAAACAATCGAAACTCGCCTTGCACGCCTTAGTAAAGAAGCCAAAGCTAACCCCAGCGCAAAGCAAACTACCGACTACCTTACTACCCTGCTGTCACACCTTGAAAAGGGCGAAATGCTACACAATATCAACGACCTAAACACCGAAGCAATTGCTGACCTACACTTACTGACTGCCAAACCAGTTATTTACGTGTTTAATGTGAGTGAAGAAACACTAGCGAGTGAGCAGAAAAAACAAGCGCTCGCAGCGCTCGTACCACACGCTCGTGCCTTATTTATTTGCGCAAAACTCGAAGAAGAAATTAAAGGCCTTAACCCAAGTGACGCAGCTGAGCTTTTAGCGTCGTACGACGTAACTGAAGCAGGGCTTAGCCAAATGATTCATGCCGCCTACGACTTACTTGGACTACAAAGCTACCTCACAGCAGGACCAAAAGAAGTACGGGCCTGGACAATTAAAAAAGGCGCCACTGCGCCACAAGCCGCCGGAGTGATTCACACAGATTTTGAACGAGGGTTTATTGCCGCACAGGTAATAAATTACACTGACCTTATAGCCACAGGGTCTGAAGCAGCAGCAAAAGCCAGCGGCAAAGTACGCACTGAAGGCCGCGATTATATTATGCAGCCAAATGACGTTGTAGAATTTAGATTTAACGTGAGTAAATAACCATAAAACAAAAGAACCCTGAGTACGGTATGGCCAGGGGGCCACACCGTACTCAGGGCATTGCCCGCTCCAGCAGCTGCTGGCGGCGGGTGAGCCTGATGACGTCCACTTCGTTGGCAGCAATGAACGCTGCCACGGCGTTGCTAGTCCGTCGCTCGAAGTTCCAGCTGCCGGTGCAGGTCACACCAAACAGCTGCGAGGGACCCTCAAAGTCATAAAACTTTTCGCTTACTACTAACTGCGGGTATTCACCCCACTTATCGATGGCACGCCATAGCTTGATGACGCGGTAGCCGAACACCTGCCCATTCTGACAGCCGATTTCAACCCGCATACCAAGCGCCAAACGCTCAGTAAAGTTAGGTTTAAAAACGGACGTGCCATCCTGGTAGGTGTGCCCGTCAATCAGCACATTACCTGCGCTGCTGCCGGGTTGCGGGCCACCAGTGTACAGCCCGATGCGACCCTTATCAGCCGGGCTAGGGTCACCAAGTACCCCATTTTCCAACCCGATCGGCACGACTGTCGTGTCGATAAACGGCACGGTGGCCCCTGGGTCGAACATACGGTAGCTAACTGGTTTGTCGCACGCTCGTTCAACTGTTACAACTGGTGCAGCTGTAACGGTAGCCGATGGCGCTTCTTGCTCTACTGCCAACAGTGGTGTAGTTACGCCTGGCTGGCTGTAGGTAGTGTCGGGCATTGCTGGCGGTATGGGCTTGTACAGCCACACCCACCCAGCTGCAAGCACCAACACTACTGTTAACGCAACGCTCCCCCAACCAGGAACGCGTCGTGGTCGTGTGTGACGACTCATATTGCTCCCTTACTAGCGGTAGAGTTAAAGTGGACGAATTGTTTCGCCTGCCATTACAAACACACGGCAGGGGCAAGCCTATGCGAGGCCTTCTTAGTATTATATCAGATTGTGTATAAAAAAGCAAGAAGAAACCCGGCCTTACCTCGCAGGGGTGCGAGGCAGGGACCGGGTACTTGCCCCCTCTCCCAAGGTGAGGGAGAGGGGGCAGGGTCAGTCATCTTCTTAGCGGCGGAAACCACCGCCGCTCACAGCCAGGCGGCGGGCCGTGAAGCCCGCCGCTGTCACCAGAAGCGCGCCGACGATCAGGAAGTTGAGCGGGTTCACACCCGGCTCACCACCTGTTTTCGGTGCTGCCGCGGCCGGCGTGGTGTGTGCCGGCTGGGCAACCATCGGCTGCTTCTTAGCGACCTGCTTGGTAGGCGGTGCCACTGTCGGGCCGGCGGGTGTGGATGGCTGCGGGGTAACCCCGCTGCCATCCGCACAGGCAGCCTGACTTACCGAGACATCCTGCACCACATAGGTGGTGTAGGTGCCGTCGGTCGCGCTAAACTGCAGATCAACAGTGGGACTGCCGACCTGCAGGTGGACGGAGCCTCCCGGAGCAAGAGTGACGGATTGCCCGTCACTCTTGCTGAGGTCTTGGGCGTAGGTGACCAAGACCTCGGGGTTGTTAGATGGATTCACGACAGTGAGCTGCCCACCGCAGCTCATCGAGGCGTAGCTCAAAGGCGCAAGGTCCTTGAGCGGAGGCATGGTTGGCCCCGTCGTCGTGGTGGTCGGTGTGCTGGTTGTCGTGGTCGGCGTGCTGGTCGATGTCGTCGGCGTCGTGGCCTGCTTAAAGCAAACTCTTGCCGATGCGGACCCCGAAAGGGTGCCGCTCGACAACGTCGCTGCAGATGCGGTGAAGACGTTCGTGACACAGCTCCCGTAGGAGCCGTTCACGGTGACCGTCTCGCTGAAGCTGCAACTGGCCCCAGCGGCCAGTTCAATGCCCTTCTGGCAGTCCGAGTCGTCGGTCGCCCGGGGCAACGCCCCGAGCTTGTCGTCGACGAGGCTGGTCAGCGTGACCGGCCCCGCCGTCGTGTTCTTGACCGTGTAGGTGTAGGTCACAGACGCCGACGTGGCGCCTGTCACCTCGGTGACGCTCGCGGTCTTGGTGACCACGAGGCCGGCCGAACCGGTCGTCGCACTCGCGACGGCCGTAAGGCCAAAGATGCCTGCAGACAACAGGCAGCCGACGACCAGAGCAACCCACCACTTTGAAATCGTTTTCGTTTTCATGACTCTCTCTCTAGGAGTAGTGCGATGGTTTTTAGATGACTGAACTGTTAACATTCCCGCTCCGCGGGCCTGTTAACAGCCCAGTCGGGGGATACTCCCTACCTCACGGTAGAGTTGTATGCCTATATTAGAACAAAATACTATTTTTGTAAAGACTATTTTGATATATTCTTTGGGTGTAGCACAAAAAACCGCTCTTGATTACCGCGCGCACCCTTTACTGTGCTATCGGCCTTAGCGGTAATAATAAAATATTGCTTAGCCCATTGTTCAAAATCTTTCAAAATCGTGCGGCGTACTCCATCATTTTTAATAACACCACTCCTGCCAATTTGCCCCTGCACTGCTTCAAACTGCGGCTTAACCATTACAACAATCTGCGTACTTGGTTTTGCTAAGGTAACAATATGCGGTAAAATCTGCCGTACGCTTATAAACGACACATCAACCAGTACAATATCTGGCCGCCCAGCAAGCATCACCCCACCCTGCCTTTTTAAGCGTTTGTCGTTGTCTGTTTTTATATATACATCACGAATATCAGTTTTTTCATATACTTCAACCTGCACTTTCCCCCGCAAGCTCGGATGCAGCTGATCTGTACCAACGTCAACCGCGTACACTGTTGCAGCCCCGTGCTGCAGGGCATAATCAGTGAATCCACCAGTACTACTGCCAACATCTAACACTACTGCGTTTGCAAACGTAAGGCCAAACCCATTGGCGACACTTGCTAGCTTAAGCCCCGCCCGACTGACATATTGCTCTACCGCACTCAATACGATTTGCGCCTCGTGATCAACAAACTGGCCCGGTTTCGTCACTACCTGGCCATTCACTGTTACCCGCCCTAGCTTAATCCAGCTTTCAGCCTGAGAACGCGTGGGTGTTACACCACGCTGTGTCATTAATTGATCAAGGCGACATTTTGGCACGGTAGGATTCGCTACTTCTTCCGCTCGCGGTATTCGCCTGTGGTCGTGTCGACCGAAATCACATCGCCAACTTTAATGAATGATGGCACCTTAGCGGTAGCACCTGTTTCGAGCACAGCATCTTTTAGTACACTGCTTGTGGTGTCGCCCTTTACAACGTCTTCGGTGTAGGTTACTTCAAGGAAGATATTTTTTGGCAGCTCAACATTAATCACTTTTTGGTCAAAAAATTGCAAACTAAGCGTGTCGCCTTCTTTCATATACCCTTTTGCTTCGTCAACAAGGTCGGCCGGTAATTCAAATTGTTCAAAGCTCGTGGGGTCCATAAAAAAGAATGTTGCCCCGTCGTTATATAAATACTGCACTGCTCGCGTACGCACCTCAGCACGTTCAATTTTATCTTGGCCCTTAAACGTTTTAGGAATCACCGCACCTGTAATGAGGTTTTTGAGCTTGACATTGACAATCGAACCACCACGGCCCATCACTTTTTGCCCATACTCAATAACACGGAATGGCTGGCCGTCGATTTGGCAAACGGTATTTTTTTTGAGGTCTGTTGGCTGGTACATGGTAAATCTCCATTTTTTAATAGTATATAGAATGTTGTATATAGTATATGGCTAATCTGGTATTGAACGCATCAACGCAGTTATTAATCGGCCTACACTTAGCGCCTTATGTTGCGTTTCATTTAGTACATCTTCATTTATATAGCCGACACGCCACGCAAGGTCCAGCTGGCTTTCAACTTCTGTCAACGAGCCTTTCGCTATATGATAGAACTGCAGTTTCTCTCTAGATGAATGTCGCGAAAAGCCTTCAGCAATATTTGAACTGATTGATATAACTGCTCGACGCAACTGACTAGTTAACCCGAACCGCTCGTCATCAGGAAAGCTTTTTTTGTAATCTTATAGACTATCACTGCAAAATCTTGTGCCTCTTGCCAGGTTTTTAAATCCCTAAAAGATGTGATTTTTTCAGCCATATTCTATCTTCTATATACTATATTCTGTTCAAAATTTGCTACGCAAATTATCCTTGTGCCACAAACGGCATCAACGCAAGATGGCGGGCGCGCTTGATAGCAACGGCAAGTTGACGCTGCTGCTTGGCACTAAGGCCAGTTTTGCTAATTGGCTCGATTTGGCCATACATATTGATATAGCGCACGAGTGTTTTGACATCTTTATAGTCAAAGAATACTGGGGCATCTTTTTTAAATCGTTTCATACGGTACTCCCTTCGGACATAGAGAGAATATAGTATGTGGTATATGGTATGTAGCTCTAATCAACTTCGCTATATTCTATATACTATCTTCTATATTCTATTGTTCTTAATTTACTTATTAAAATGGTATTTCACTTAAATCAATTGGTTTGTCATCAATGTCTTCAATCACAACATCTTTGCTTTTACTTGGTGCTGGGTTGCTAGCTGGGCTTTGCATCGAGCCGCCTTCGCCACGACTACCGCCACCAATAAAGTTAAAGTCTTCAACGTTTACTTCGACAGCTTGACGCTTGTTGCCGTCTTTGTCGTCGTAACTGCGCTGGTCTAAGCGGCCGCTCACCAGCAGTGGATCACCTTTTTTAACATACTGTGCGATAATCTCGCCAGCTTTGCCCCACGCCACACAGTTAATGAAACTGGTTTGTTCTTGCGTTTGGCCATCTTGACCCTTCCAGCTACGGCTGACTGCAAGGCTAAAGTTGGCTACAGTTTGCCCGCTAGGCGTCGTACGCAGCTCTACATCGCGTGTTAGGTTGCCCATTAAGATGACTTTGTTAAATCCCTTTGCCATATGTTTCTCCCTCTGGTCGAAATCAGAATATAGAATGTAGTATGTGGTATATAGCAATGTGTCTTTTGCTATATCCTCTATTCTATATACGATATTCCCCCCTGATTAATATGCTATTCTTCGCTCGAATCGTCGCTACTAGTGCGTGTTTTTGCTTCAGCAAGGAGCGCTCGGCCCTTAAGGTCAGTTTTTACCAGCAAGTAACGAATCACTTCGTCGGTAATATTAAGCGTATTGCTAATCTTTAGTGGTGCTTCGGCGGGCAGCTCCACGTCCATGTACACATACACGGCAAAATCGCTGTCTTTAATGCGATATGCCAAGCGCTTTTTACCCTGGTTCTCTTCTTTGACAATCGTGCCACCATTGTCTTTAACGAGTTTGCGCACTTTTTCGAGTGGCGCTTCTAGATCTACTTCAAGATCTGGGTGAATAAGAACGGTCAGTTCGTATTCTTTCATAAGTATACCTCCTGTTGGAATCCCTTATGAGGGTGCTTACTCTGTTTCAAGTAAACTTAGGTTGATAACAACTATCATTATAACAGGGGTAAACAAATTACGCAAGAAGTGGTACAATTACCCACATGCGTATTGCGATTCAAGGCCAAGCTGGCTCATTTCACGAACAAGTCGCGCACCAATGGTATGGTGCATCAGTAACTATCGTTCCCTGCACGAGCTTTGCAGATGTGTTTGCTGCATACGAAAATGGTGAAGCCGATGTGATCGTCACTGCTGTCGAAAATTCCATTTATGGGTCTATCAACGACGTGTATCAGCTGATCGAGGAGTGCGATGCCCCAATCATCGGCGAAGTAAAGCTGGCGATCGATCAGATGCTCATCACGAACGCTGGCGCGAGGCTCAGCGATATCACCGAGGTCTACTCGCACCCCGTGGCGCTCGCCCAGTGCCGGCACTGGCTTAGGCAGCACCTGCCTAGTGCGGAACTCGTCGAATTTTTTGATACCGCCGGTGCAGTTGAGTTTATTAAATCAGAAGGTGCGCCACACATGGCCGCCATCGCCGGTGAACAAGCCGCTACATTACATAGCCTGCCCATTCTCAAGCGCTCAGTACAGGACAGCGATCACAACATCACGCGTTTCCTGGTGCTTGAACCAACCAACACACCTACCAGTGCCAACCGTGCCTCGCTGGTCATCACTACCAGTCATCAACCTGGTGCGCTGGTCGAAGTCTTGCAAGTGTTTGCCGCTGCTGGCGTGAACCTAGCGAAACTCCAGTCCCAGCCCATCATCGGTGAGCCGTGGAACTATAAATTCTTCATCGTAGTCGACTGCGCCGGCCAACAACTGCGCGACCTCGTCGCCCAAATCGAAAAAAGTGACCACTCGGTCACCCTCCTCGGCGAATACAAAGCTGCCAAATAAGTTGACTTCTCTTTGTATAAGTGATATAATAGTATAATGTCATTTACTCATCAATTCAGACCAAAATACGGTGCACCGCATGAGCCTGTGCAGGTTGATGATCTTGATCGAGATACTTTTTTGCAAATAGCCAACCTCTCTAGACAAGAAGCTGACCGGATAATAGCAGAGCGCGCAGTGCAGATTAAGCGAACATTCCCTCGATTGTTGGGTGAATTTACGATTCAACACCTTGGACTGACAGATCGTCGTGCTCAAATAGAGGCTATCATCGCGCACCTCCAGGAAAATGGCGTCACAAACCCAGTGTTTCGAGGGCATGATGCACTATCACTTGTCCCTCAAGGCGTATTACTTGGTGCCAATACACCAGATAAAGTTGAGGAAAAAGTAAGAAAACATGGCTTCTACGCAACACAGGCTCATCTATGGCGGGAGTTGTCTGATGGCGGCTCCCTTAGTCAAAAGGACCCCTTCTTTCACATGCTCTATCGCCATGATTCATCTAATACGGCGCGAACTCTCTTTCCTTCTTTGATCGTATTTGACAAAAAACATCTCGAGTCAGGCACACCAGGTTTTGAAGTTGATGACCCTGATACGATATTTTTTGCACCACAACCAGGACTTAATATTGAAGACACAGTCGTATCGGTGTACTATCCGAGTCAGTAGTCGCTCCTTGGAGAGTAGCTCTCGTTGGCGAATACCTCGCCGCGTAAATATGCCAGTGACTAGTCGTCACCAAGTGACGAAGTGCCGTCAAGATCGGCCATACTGCTAATTAACACTTCACGCGGACGAGCGCCGTCAGCTGGGCCAATAATACCTTGTTCTTCCATTTCTTCAATAATACGAGCGGCCCGCGCATAACCAACACGGAGTTTGCGCTGCAGTAGGCTCGTACTGGCCTTACGGCTTTGTAGTACCACTGCCACGGCGTCACGGAACATGTCGTCACCACCTTCGTGGTCGAAGTCCATCACTACCCCACCCTTGCCGTTAAGCTGCACTGGCTGGCTCACAATTTCGTCATTGTACTGTGGCGCGCTTTGCATACGCATGTGGTCGGTGATCTTTACTACTTCTTCGTCCATCACCCAAGCGCCTTGAATACGCTTTGGTTTAGGCATTACCGCAGTTTTCATGAGCATATCACCCTGACCAAGCAATTTTTCGGCGCCAATTTGGTCTAAAATCGTTCGGCTGTCTACTTGGCTTGCTACCGTAAAAGCGATGCGGGCAGGAATATTAGCCTTAATTAACCCAGTAATAACATCAACGCTTGGGCGCTGTGTCGCCAGCACCAGGTGTATACCGACTGCGCGGGCCTTCTGCGCAATGCGCACAATCAGTGCTTCAACGTCACGGGCTGCTACCATCATCAAGTCGGCAAGCTCATCAATCACAATCACGATATAAGGCATCGTACCTTCGTCAACTTCTTGCATATTACCGTCTTCGTCGGGTATGCTCACGTGCTTACCTTTAATTTTACTGTTGTAGCTTTTGATGTCACGCACCTTTTCTTCAGCCAGCAGGCTATAGCGACGCTCCATTTCGTTCACGGCCCACTTAAGCGCACTGATTGTCTTTTCGGGTTCAACAATTACAGGGGTAAGCAAGTGTGGAATATCAGCATATGGCGCCATTTCAACCTGTTTTGGGTCGACTAAAATCAGCTTCATGTCGCTCGGTGCATTTCGGTACAATAAGCTACAAAGTAGGGTGTTAATCATGACCGACTTACCACTACCGGTCTGCCCCGCCACCAACAAGTGTGGCATTTTATTGAGCTCACCCACCACGGCGCTACCTGCGATATCTTTACCAATCGCAAAGCTCAGCGGCTCATCGGCCTTGCGCCATTCGCTCGTGTCAAGAATACCACGGATCCGCACATCGGCAGCCTTGCGGTTTGGCACCTCAATACCGACGGCTTTTTGGCCAGGAATTGGGGCTTCAATACGCAAACTGCTCGCAGCTAAATTAAGAGCGATATTTGTTTCAAGCGCCGTAATACGGCTCAATTTGATGCCTGCTGGCGGTTTAAGAGTATACTGGGTGACCTTAGGGCCAATATTGGCGCCTTCCATGTCAACGTCAATGCTAAATTCACGCAAGGTGTCTTGAATAATGTGCGCGTTTTGCTGAATATCACCAGCATCAGCCGCGCCCTGTTTCTTTTCAAGTAAATCGAGGCTTGGGAACTTCCAGTTCGGATCGCTAATTGCTAGCATAGCCGCTTTTTCTTCGGCTTCTTTGTCTGGCTTAACGGCATTCTTCATAGATGATAGTCGCGCTGCCTTACGTTGGTCTTCAGGTGATAGCATTGGTACGCCCGCATTCAGCTTGAAATCTGCCATCGGGGCTGCAGCTTTGGCCTCAACTTCAGCAGCTTTACGCATAATAGCAATGTTAGTGCTGTCTTCGGTATCACGCGTAAAGCGCTTACCCATCCACATAAACACATCACCGACTGACTTTTGCAGTACAAATAAACTCGTAACCAGTATTAATAATGCGTAGATAAATCCGGCAACTGGACTATTGACGAGTGACAGCGTGAGGCTGTTCAGAGTATCGCCGACAACTCCACCGGTACTTACCTGGCCATCTTGGCGTAATAATCCAAACAAACCAGCAAACCACACCACAAGCAACATGGCAGCTACCTTCATGACAAAAGGCAGCTTATTTTTGTCGACACGAAACACCGCAATGCCAACATACGTGAAAACAACTGGTAATACGTAGGTTGCATAGCCAATCGTTCTCAGTGCAGCGTCGCGCACCCATTCAAAGGCTGGACCGCTCGCGCCAAACCATGACACTACAAGAAGCACTGAAAACGCGATTAACGCAACAGCAGCTGTTTGCGACCAAAAACCCACGGGCAGCGTATGCTTGGGACCCTCAGGTTTTTTTGATGACTTGCGTGAGCGTGATTTCTTTTTTGCCATAACTTCTATGTATTGTACTCTGTTTATTCTTATTGGGGTAGGTATACAGTGTATTGTAGCATAAATTACTACAAAATGCAATGGGCTACAGCTTATGGTGTGTCGGTAGCGCTGCTATGATCGGTACACACTGGTTCAGATGTCATCCGCTTACCAGGGCGCATCCGATAGTAAAGAATTAAACTAATCATGACGGCGTAAAAGGTACACCAAATAGTATTTGTGATCATCATGATGTGTTCACCGCGCGAAGTGACGTACAGTAAAACCACAAACTGCGAAACGAGCCAGGTAGCCCAGGTGGCGATATTTAGTTCGTCGGAACGCTTTTCGATAAGTAGCTGGCGAACCTGCGGAATACTCATCACAATAGCAGTGAAAGAACTAATAATGTATACGGCTTCGATATAGTGGTTCATATATTTGTTTTAATTAGAGGTACTACTATACACTAGCACAAATAAGCATAGCCGTCAAGTATGTGTTAATAACTATGGCCGCTACGTGGCTCACGAGGCATGGTTGCTTCGGTGTCAGGAATCTGTTTGGCTGGAAACTGACGGTTTGACCGCGGTGGCATGAAACCACGCGATGGCTGCCCTGCTGGCTTTTGTGGTGCCTGTTGCGGCGTGCGAGCAGTAGGCTTTTGAGCCGACTGACTTGACTGATTACTCGCAGTACCTATTTCGTTAATCACTGGAATGACGATTGGTGTCCGGCGAGTTTGATCGTACAAAATATGCGTCACTTCATCTTTAATTTCTTTTTTAATAACGTCGAGATCATATTTACCGCTAAAAGCTCTGGCTGCTTTTTGCTTAAGATATTGTCGTATCATGCCCATTAATTCTTCACTATCGCGTAGATAAATGAAGCCACGGCTAATAATGTCTGGGCTGGTGAGCAGGCGCCCATTGCCGCGTGCAATGGTAAGTACCACTACAAACATGCCTTCCATACTCATATGAATACGGTCTTTTAGCACAACTTCGCTCACGATTGCGCCGCTGTCGTCATACATAATACCACCAACAGGAATGCGACCAATTTTACGCGCTCCGTCGTGGTCGAACTCTACGACATCACCGGCGTCACATACAAAAATGTTCTCGCGTGGAATGCCACATTCTTTTTCGGCCAATCGAGCGTTATGTACGAGCATATGGAATTCGCCGTGATTTGGCAAATAATACTTTGGGTTTACGGCAGTAATGACCCTAATATGGTCTTCGTAGTAGCCATGCCCCGAAAGGTGCAGCGGACCAACACCCGTAAGATGCGTTTTACCATTTTGAATGATTTCACCACCCTCGCGCATTAGGCCGTCAACTGTACGTACAACGTATTTTTCGTTACCAGGAATTGGGTTACTACTAAACACCACTACGTCGCTGTTTTTAATTTTGATAAACTTGTGTGCGCCCGTAGCCATGCGGTTAAGCACAGCGCTAAACTCACCTTGACTACCCGTACAGACAATCGTCACTTTACTGTCGGGCATTTTGATGATGTCTTCCATCTTAACGACAGTGTCTTTTGGCACTTTAATGGCGCCAGTCCGCAGGGCAACTTCAAGATTTTGAATCATACTATACCCCGCGAACGCTACCTTACGGCCCTGCTTTTGGGCTTCGTCAAGAATCAGTTGCATACGGTGTAACTGGCTGCTAAATGAACTAATAATTATTCGACTATTCGGCCATTTTTGCATGACTTCACCCATGCTATGTTGAATATCGAACTCACCGTGATCGTGCGTACCGTCTGATTCACAGTTAGTACTTTCGTTCATGAACAACAAAAAACCTTCTTTGGTGGCAACTTCGGTAATACGTTCAAAATCGAATTTTTTACCGTCTACTGGCTTGTCTTCAATACGCCAGTCGCCACTACTTAAAATATTGCCTTGAGGTGTACGAATAATCACTGCGGTAGCGTCTGGAATACTGTGGTTCACCCGTACAAGCTCAATGCTGAATGAATCACACACTTGTACAATATCGTGAGCTTCAGGGTTGAGTTCGCGATAATCAGGCTCGTATGTACCGTCAGTTTCTTCCATTTGACGCTGCAGCATGCCAAGCGTAAATCGGCTCGCATACACTGGTGCCGGAATCTTAGCAGCTAGGTGACGAAATGCCCCAATGTGGTCAAGGTGACCATGGGTAAATACCTGTGCGCGAATCTTATGCTTGTTTTCTTCGAGCCACGTAATGTCAGGCGTAATGTAGTTAATGCCTGGGTAGTCACTCCCTGGGAACAGAAAGCCCATATCGATAACGATAATGTCGTTGTCGTACTCAATAGCAGTCATATTCTTACCAATACCCATTTCGCCAACGCCACCAATTGGAATCACCTTAAGGGTTGGGCGTGGTGCGCGTGGACGCTTAGGCTGGTCGGCCAAACTAAATTGCTTGCCGCCATAACCGTTATAAATACTCTTGTTCACTGGTACGTTAATAATATGCTGGCTAGCCTGCATATTGACGCCTTCGCTCGTGCGGCGCTGCGCCCTAAATACCTCACCCTTGCGGGTAGTCGTAGCGTTAAGCACCGTGTTATTTGATTTTTGCTTAGCCTGCAGTGGACGCTTGCTCGCGTCATCGCCTTGCGGCTTAGAGAGTCTTCGTTGACCCATAAATTATTTGTTCTCCTTTTATCTATGTATAAATAATTTCAATTTCATAAAAAGACAGTCGGGGTATGGTATGACAGTAATAAACCCAATGTACCCTCGTTGCTAGTTGTTGCCATTGTAGCAAATAATATGATCTTTTGCAATTCAAAATAGGCAAAAAGTAATGCTCGTGGACTATTTATAAGAAAACGATACACTCCTGAAGTTATACCTGCGGGAATTGCGAGTCGGTAGGTGGCACTCCAGACACGGGCTGCTGAGTAGCGACGGCTGGTGGCTGAGCTGGTTGAGACGACGACGTAGGCGCCGGCAGCGACATAGGACTGACGAGATCTTGTGGTGTGATATGTGACTGAGTGACTGGAGAAGGCGACAACTCGACTGGGGCGGCCCCAAGTGGCGCGGCAACTGCTGGCACAATATATTGAGCAGGAGCGCCAGTCGCTATTGGTTGCATAGTGCCACTAGCAACACCAGCAGTGTATGCGGCGTGTGTTTTTTTGTGGCGGATAATTATGAAGGTAGTGGCCGCTGCAGCAAGCACTGCAACGATTCCCCCACCAATCAGCACCAGTACCCACGGAAAGTCGTCAATATTTTCACCAGCAGCAATTCGCTTTTCAGCTGTCGCAATCATTTCATTTACTCGCGGGTGATCAGGGTAGAGTGTTTTTACTTTCTGGAAACTTTTTACAGCTTTTTTGTATCGTGCGCGGTAAAAATCATTGATGCCAGCTTCCCAGGTTTTTTGAGTTTCACTTTTTTGGCTATACCTCACTGATGACTTATCGGCAAGATCGGTTAAGTCTTTGATATTTCGAACGTAGTTTAGCTTACCGCCGCCATTCGCGCCTTCAGTTGTGCCATACGTAGCCACACCGATTACATTACCGCTGTCATCAAATGCTGGCCCACCACTGTTACCATGGCCGATTTCTGTATCAGTTTCAATCATTTTTTTACCATTGTTGTCATCTTTATGGGCCGAAACCTTACCCGTTGTTAGAGTAGCGGCTGTTTTTGTTTCACTCACTAAGCCATTTGATGAACCAATGCCAGGGTAGCCCATAATATTGATGTTAGCTCCTTGAGCAATATCACTCATTGAACCAAGCGTTGTCATTGGAAAGTTGCTTCCGCCATCAAGCTTTATCAGGGCAACATCTGACTTTGTGAACTTGCCTGTGTATGTTGGCAAAATAATACCATCGTAGTCGGCAGCCTTAAACGTAGCACGCTTTATGGTTGGCTGTTCGGCGTAGCGTTCACCCGCCTGCGTTTGCTTTATAAGGTCTTGTAGATCGACTTGCTTTTCGCCCATTCCCACTAGTAGATTGCTCGTCATGTTTTTAAAGCTAAAACGACTTTCAGCCAAATTATCATAGATTTTCTGAATAATAATCGCTCCCTGTTCTTTACCGGTTTTAGCAATCTCTAAGTCGCCAGCAGTTACACCAGCTTCGGTAATCAAACCGTTGAGTAGTGTTGTATCGCCCTTAGCTGCATCCTCGATTGCAATGGTGATAAGCTCTTCACGCGCACTATTAGCCACCACGTGTCCATTACTTGCAATGTAGCCATCTGAGCTAATAAGAAATCCGCTACCCGTGCTGCCGTTCATACGTTTCTCGGCCACAACACTGCCCTGGTACATAATGTCAGCGATGAAAATATTATAGATTTTTACTACTGCTGGACTATACGTTGCACTAATGCGTTCTGAGGCCGTATAGGCAGGTTCTTTACCGGCTGCTGAAGCTGGCTGGCTCATTAGCAGGGTGTCTATCAGCTGGTCTGACACGTTACGAGCAGACTGAGCAGCGACTGTTGGCTCTACATACGCCTGAATGCGATCAGAAAACTCTAGATCTGCCATAATTTGCTCGCTAGTACTGTTGTCGGCAAATAATCCATTATTAATTACCGCTACAAAAGGACTGTTGTGTACAATACCGATGTAGGTTACCAGTGATGTTTTAAGCTGTTTACCCGCCACAGTTACGTTACGCGACCATTCGGTACGCAAAAAAGAAACATCACGAATCACCATTGGCTTTGAAGCACCTTTTACAAGTCCATTTGGATTGACTTGCTTTTCTACAACATATGATTTTTCAAGTTGTGCAAGGTCGCTGCCAGCTACTTTTGCTGCTGGGTAATACGCCAGCTTAATCGAAGCACCTTCGCCGACTTTAGTTGTTTGTTCCGATAATTTGATCGTTTCGTACGCGCGATGCGTATCAAGTTCAGCGTCGGTAAATAAATCACCTGTATTAGAATCAATGGCACTGGCATAATAACGGCCAGGATTGTAACGAACGGTAAATCCATAGGTAGAAGCAATTGCTTTTTTTGCATTAGTCGAACGTAAACTAAAAAGATCAGCGATAGTTTGAGAAGCAGCATGTTGACGGTAATCAGTCGATGCCTGGTATAGTAAGGCGCTATTAAGAAGTGCAATTGCTAACGCAATCGACGCAATAAGCGCAATATAATGGCGTTTACGGTAGGGTTTTTTATGTGCGTGTGTTACTTTTATTGGCTTCGTCTTTGATCCCATCGTGCGTGCTGTTTTCATTTGTAATCAATTATTACGTGAGCGATACCATCAACATTCGCCCAACCCTCTCCTTTTACCAATAGTATACCACGCTTATGCTCATTACTACCTAGTGCTGCGAACTACGCTGCGTCCACTGAAATCGACAGGTGCGCTAAGGTGCAAAAATCATCGATGAGTGTTTGCCGTAGACTCCCATTATAGAGTGCAGCTGCGGGGTGATAGAGAGGTACTACTAGTAGACTTGCTGCGTCTTCGCTCTGTGTACTTTTACGCTCGCCGCTCGCCTTATACCCATCAACTCTCGCCACTTTTAGCCTACCATGATCACGAGTAAGCTGTAGCTCAGGAATAAACGCACTACCGCTGTGACGACCTAGCGTAACAATTATCTTGGGTTGAATAATCGCAAGCTGCTGCAACAAATATGGCCAAAATGCTGCCTTTTCAGCTGGGGACGGATCGCGATTATTGGGTGGTCGGTACTTTACGATATTAGTAATATACACGTCGTCACGCTCCATACCAGCCGCAGCCAGCATCTCGTTCAAAAACCGCCCACTTGCGCCAACAAATGGTACGCCATGTGTGTCTTCGGCTTTACCTGGTGCTTCGCCAACAAGTACTATGTTCGCCTGCGGATTACCTTGCCCCATGACAAGCTGTGTGGCCTGAACACGAAGCTCAGGACACACGTTATCAGCGATGATCCGCGCCTGCAATGCATCTAACTTTTGCTGACTCGCATCGACCATCAAGGCGTACCGACGTAAGGTTACTTTTTGATTGATTTATTGAACAGAACTGTTTTGAGATCGTATGATGCTTCACTCAGATTCATATCTTTGAAGCGCTTTTCGATGTTTGAGTTCGTGCTCTTTACTGAATCAGTGATTTTGTCTTGCGCCGCGTAAATATCGCTACGGGCCTTGCTCGCGGCAGTGTAATCGCCCGATGCTATATTAGCGACAGACGCAAGTGCTTTATCCATACTATCAATAAATGCAATATACCCAGTCGCAAATTCACGCAAATCTTTATCTTTAAGATCAGCTACACCCGTAAACCGTGCTTTACACTTCGCAAGTACCGAACGCATCGTCGCGACATCACTTGATGTCCCCGTTTCAACATTTTCGCATTCAGCTACTGCTGGGAGTACCTTTTCGGCTGAAGTAATGTAATCTTCAGACGCAGTCACGTAGGTATCATATGTTGCTTTATAACTAGTAAACGACTTTTTCACGTCACCATCGTTTATTGCTTTCATAGCCGATAGTTCTTTGGTTGACGCTTTTAATTTATCGAGTGCTTTTTTAGCACTGTCAATGTCGTTATTTGCTTTAGTTTCGGTAGTTGAGGTACTGATATAGGTAATTGCCATCATGTCAGCCACACTACTGCTCACGTTCACAGAGTTGCTGTCGGCGACGGTCGAGGCTTTGCGATAATCTTCTTTACTGATGCCGAACATACTGAGCAGCACGACGGCAAGCACGCCAAGTAACACCAACACACCGACTACCGCACCAATAATAATAAATAGTTTGGCATTGGATTTTTTTGCGGGCGTCACAGCCGGTGCGGCCACTGGCATTTGCTGAGGCTGTTGGCTAGGAAATGCAGGTGCAGTATACGCACCGGGAAACGCTGGTGCAGCGGGCGTCACAGGCTGATCATTAGGCTGTGATACCGGCTGAGCTGTTGGTTCAATGGTTGGTTGCGACACTTCTGCAGCTTGCGGTGCAGGCTGCGGTTGTGACACGTCTGGCTGCGACTGATCAGTTGGCTGTTGGTTTGGATCCATGATTCCCCCTCATTAATTACTCCCATCATACCAGATGGTACGCTATCCGTAAATGGAATACCGTGCTAACGACGTTTTTTTGACGGACCAGACTTTGAAGTTTTATCGTACCTTGCAAGTACACGCCCAATAATAATGGGTAGTAGCCATGCGAGTACCCTGCGCACCACTGGGTGGCGCAGTAATGCAAGAAGCTTTGTAAATCGTGCCATAAGTATATTCATACCTTGTATCATACCCTATTCCTGTTTGCGAAAGGGTAATAATCTTCACAATAGTTTACTAAAAACTCAATGCATACTGCATGAACTGCCTGTATTACTGATTGAGCGGCCGCTCACCGCTAATTTTAACAACTACTTTTGATCTACGTCTTTCATAGTAAGGCTTAAGCGTCCACGTTCGTCAATTCCACTCAGGAGTACTTTCACCATTTGACCTTCTTTAAGTACATCTTCAACTCGCTCAACACGCTTGTCGCTTAATTGGCTAATATGCACCATACCGTCTGTGCCAGGCATAATATTCACAAAGGCACCAAAATCTTTAATGGTCACCACTTTACCTGTATACACTTTACCGACTTCTGGTTCTTCAGTAAGGCCACGAATCCACTCAAGTGCCTTTTCGATACTCGCTGTGTCGTTTGAAGCAACCGTGATTAAGCCGTCGTCTTTGATGTCGATCATTGCACCAGTTTCGGCTGTAATTTTGTTAATCACTTCGCCACCCTTACCAATCACCGCACCAATCTTTTCGGGATTGATTTTAATTTTTTCGATACGTGGTGCGTATGGGCTAAGCGCTGCACGCGGTTCAGCAATTGTAGCAAGCATGTGTTCAAGCATATGCAAGCGACCAGGGGTACTTTTACGAATTGCTTCGGCCAAAATATCAACCGGCAAGCCGTGTAACTTCATGTCCATTTGCACGGCCGTCACACCATTTTTAGTACCAGTTACCTTAAAGTCCATGTCACCTGCAAAGTCTTCGGCGTCGGCAATGTCAGCAAGTACGTATGGTGTGTCACCGTCCATCATCAGCCCCATAGCAATACCCGACACCGGTGCTTTTAGCGGCACACCAGCGTCCATCAGCGCCAAGGTTGAGCTACACGTTGCAGCCATGCTAGTACTACCATTTTGGCTCATAATTTCGGTAACGCTGCGAATAGCATAGGGGAATTCTTCTTCAGTTGGTAGCACAGGAATAAGTGCACGCTCAGCAAGGTAGCCGTGGCCGATTTCACGGCGACCTGGACTGCCAAGACGACGCACTTCGCCAACGGTATAGCCAGGTGCGTTGTAGTGATGCATGTAGCGACGCTCACCGTCAGTGATTTCCATAGTATCAACCATTTGTGCAAAACTAAGTGGCGCGAGTGTCACAATGTTCATGCCCTGCGTCACACCGCGTGTAAATAAACTACTACCGTGCGCACGCGGCAAAAATCCAACTTCGCTGCTCAGCGTGCGAATTTCATCGAGGGCGCGACCGTCTGGACGCGTACCGTCTTTAACAATACCCGCTCGCACATCTTTATGAATAGCCATGGTAAAGGCTTCGTCGTATGCGTCGCGGAGGCTATCGTATGCGTCACCCACTGTTTCGGTCATCGCTTCATGAAACGCCCAACGCAGTTCATTCACCATTTGATTGCGCTCTGGGTACGCACGACGCAGTTTGTCGCCTAACTTCCCTTCTACCCATGCATCGACTGCAGTTTGAATTTCGTCGTTTGGTAACACTAACTCGTATTCTTGAGCTACTGGTGCGATTTTTTCGGCTAACTGTACTTGCAGCGCAATGGCTGGTTGTAGCGCTTTTTGCGCCCACGCAATGCCGTCGATAATCACTTCTTCACTCACTTCGTTGGCACCTGCTTCAACCATAGTCACACCACTTTCGATACCCGCCACAACAAGGTCAAGGTCACTGTTAGCGCGTTCTTCAGCGTTTAGGAATGCTTTAAACTCACCATTCACTCTACCAACACGGAGGCCAGCTAAGGGGCCGTCAAACGGTGTACCGGTTAACATCAATGCGCTACTGGCGGCGATCATCGCTACCATGTCAGGCCGAAACGCAGGGTCCATACTCAGCACGCTGCTGACTACCTGTACTTCTTGTCGATACCCTTTTGGAAACAGCGGCCGAATGGGGCGGTCGATCAAGCGACCAATCAAAATTGCTTCGTCACTCGGGCGGCCTTCACGCTTAATGAATCGGCTGCCGCTAATCTTGCCAGCTGCATACATTTTTTCTTCATAATCAATGCTGAGCGGGAAATAATCCAACACCACTGGCCGGCTACCAACCATAGCGGTACCAAGCACCACCGTATCACCATACGTTACTAGTACACTAGCGGTGGTACGAAATCCTACACGATTGACTTCGAGTGTGAGTGGCTTACCACAAAACTCTGTAGTGACCGAAATAATATCCTTGCCACTAGGGTTGATGATTGACATAAAGCGTCTCCTTCTATGTGTTGCGGAGAGTAACAGGGGCAAATACTTTCATAATACAGTACTCGCATCTATCACCATCCGCTCATGTTATTACTGCTTTAATTATAGCACAACAACAGGGCTACAGCTACCCTGTATATGCTGCTATGATAAGAGTATGCGAACCCGTTATAAACCATTATTCACCAAAGAACACGTTGACGCGCGTATTACCGAACTAGCAGCCACTATTGCGGCTGATCACCAGCACATGCAGCCACTATTTGTAGCGCTCCTGCGTGGCGCTAACCCGTTTGCAAGTAAGCTGATGTTTGCGCTAGCCTCACAAAACACTGGCTTTCACCCCGAACTAGATTATATGGTGATTAGCACCTATGGCCACGACCACACTGCGCGGCAGCCAGTAATGATGACCGATCTCGCACCCACCACAATAGTAACAGGGCGCCCCGTTATTATTATTGACGATGTCATTGACCAAGGCGTGACGTCTGACTTTGTGGCGGCCCTGCTGACAGAACGTGGAGCAGCAAGCGTAAAGCTTGCGGTACTCGCTTCAAAAAACGTCACCACGCGCACAAAACATGCCGATTACATTGGATTTGAAACGGGTGACAAATGGCTGGTTGGCATGGGCCTCGACGACGCCCACAGCGGCCACGAACACTACCGATGGCTCGAGGAAATTTGGGAGATCACCAGTTAGTTTAGTGCAAAATTTTTGCACAATCGGCCTATTTGCGCGCCGGATGTCATATGATCATGGAGCTGCGCGTAGCGATGCTCCCCCGCTGGCCAGGTGGTCAGCTTTTTTGACTAGACGCTTGGGCCCATAAAAGCTCAAAAAAATGCCGCTGAGTGTCAGCATTCAATTGATTCTTTATCTCAATACCATAAATCTCGTCATCTCCCCAATTAAAAAACCCTACAGTGTCGTCATGTATAATAATATTTTGCTCGATAGGAAACACGTTTGGCGCCACAACTCGCCCCTGCCAATTCAGTAGTTTATTGGTGATGTGTTTAGCATGCCAAGATGCTTGGGTGGTATGAAAATCGCTACTCACGATGCTACGCGACGTCAATCCTCTTGCGTTACACTGCGCTACCCAACGATCAAAAAATGCTGCACGAGTCTTTATTTGAATACCATAGCGCAGCACACTCAACAGCTCGCCTTTTGCTTTCGTTTCGTTCCATAGCATCTGTTTGATGCCGTCTGATCCACGGTAAGAGCGAACTGCTGTCTCATAGACATTTCGTTGCGAAACCTGTGCAGCCTTCTCAAACTTCGGTAACAGCGCAACGAGATCGCTCACCTGCTGTTCTCGTTTGCTGAGCAGTATCTGCACATTATGGAGTGGGGCAGCTCGTACAAGTACAGATTTTTCTTCGCGATCAATTTCAATTAGATTAGCACGATCGAGCTTGGGCAACTCCCGGTACACTCTTGTGCGCTCTATGTTTGCGCGTCGTGATAACTCTGATATTGTTTGTTCACCATAGGTAAGCAGTGTTTGATACATACGAGCGCCATGCAAAGAAATCCCGAGTTGCAGCAGGTATAATCGTATAATTTTTTCAGACTCTATCATACGTTAAATATACACTGTCTGTGCATATATTGCACAACAAATCGATATTTTTCATCATATTTTCTATGATAAGCCTGTTCACGTAATAAGGAGATCTATGAAAGAACACAACAGTTTCAATCCAGAGCAGTGCAGTGAACGTACCGACCGAATTGGGTACGAGGCGCTCATGGAAGTGGCTAGTCGATACGGATTCGGAGAAGTAGAAGCTGATACGCTCAGCCCGCCCGAAATTACGCCACTCGCCTACCATAACGCACAGCATACTATCCGAGTTCGTGATGCAGCCCGCACGCTTGCGGCTCATCATGGTCTGAATACCTATGATAGCGAACTGGCTGTCATGATTGCCAGCGCTCACGACATATACCATGACCATTCTTCTGACCCAACAGACGAAATACGTAGTGCGCAGTGGCTCGTACAACGTATGCGCCAAGAAGGTTTTTCAGACGAAGACTGCGAGATCGCCGAACTTGCTATACGCAGTACTGCCCCTATAGTTACCACAACCGGCAGACTAATCAGCCAAGAATTCACCCTTACGATGTTCCCGAGCCAACGTGCTGGCGAAATTGCCCTCGTAGTTGCAGCCGCCGACCTAGAAGCGTTGTTTGCCCCTCATGGCCCGGCCGCGTCGCACGACCTATACAAGGAATGCATAGGTATAGGCGCTCACAACGCCCCTGCGACGTTCAATGGTCTTGTAGAGTTTCAGCAGCAACAAATAGAGCTGTACACCAATTATCAACCCCTATACCCTATGCTCGAACAATTCTTTGGTGGATTGAGAAAATACGCGCTAGCACACCATCAGGCAATTCTTGAGGGCCTAAAAAACAGTACTATTACGACGTGGCAGCACGTGGTTGATATGGACACTGATTATTATCATCGACATCGCTTAAGAAGTAACATATAAAAAACTACACTATTCTTGCAATTCATAAGAATTCATAAGGTTCACCCCTGAAAGGTGTTGTTTTCTACATATACCGAATCTAGCCTGCGAGCTGCTGTTTCAATAGCTCAAGCTCTGCCCTCTTCCCTTCATAAGAACGGAGAAAGTCACGATACTGCAGAGGGTTCATTTCGTTGACACGCTCAGGAAAAAGCCAGACGGGCGTCTCTTTGCCAAGATAGTGTGGCAAGCTTGACCATTTGTAGCGAATGTAGCTACGCGGGTTCATATGGATGTAGCGAGTGATGTGCAGGAGATATGCTTCGTCGTCAATCCATGACGCCTTATAGACTCCTTGAAAGAGGTGGCCGGACTGCTTATATTTTCGATTGAAATACATCGTGTAGGCAGTTGCTACAGAGCGCATGAGCTTTGTTAAGGCAGTAGTGTCTGATTCCTGGTATATAAGCAAGTGGAAGTGGCTACCCATCAAGCAATACGCAACCACTTCGAGTTCATACTTCTCGTACACTCGTCCATCGATCATCTTTTCATCATTATCCGGATCGATATGCCGAGCAAGTAGCGATAGAAATTTCTCGCGGTCAGTATCGTCTCGAAATATCTGTCGACCTCCAGCTCCACGATTGTAAACATGATAATAAGCTGGTGCCTCAAATAGCTTTACAGTATTTTTTATCGGCATAACCCTATCGTACATGATTTTTGTATTTTTTAACACCGTTTAGGGGTGAACCTTTTTATCCCTTTTTATCCTTTTTATCTTTTTATTTTTTATTTTAAAATTTTCTGTAAATTCTTGTGTAGACGTTCGATGCGACTTGTAGGGCTAATATGCTCGCGTAGTTGCGCGCGGGAGAGTTTGCTTTCAGGAGTGAGGTCGCGGACATGGAGCGAGCAGTCCAGGTCGGCGCAGACAAGATAGGAGACGGTGCGGTTGTCACCTTTTGGCAGAGTGATACGCGCAGCATTGCTCCCCCGCTGCCAGGTAGCGCAAATGTCGCAAATGATACCGTCGGTGCGACCCATGCTGCTGGCGGCTTTGCGGGCTAGCGAAAATGCATAGTTGCTACCATTAAACAACAACACGCCTTCGCTGCGAGATTTATTCATAATTGCTAAAAAATCTCGTTCGTCAGCCTGCGTAATCTCGCTTGGCACATAACGCAGTTCGCGAATAATCCGCGGTTTGATGCGTTCATGCTTCAGAGTCGTCATGAGGTCGTTAGCGTCTGGCAGCTTCATAGCCCCAGTATACTACGTAAAAATATATTCAATCACCTCGTCGCCGCGGCGATAAAGGTTTTCAATTCCGTCAATAGTCACTGAATTCCCACCTGAAATATCTTGTGAATTCATAATTCTGTTTGTTATGTTAACACATTATTATGTTCAGTGCAATAATAGTATATAAAAACTCCCCAGTGCAGTACCGGGGAGTTTCGGCAGTCTACTTGCGTAGACCAAGTTTTTCAAGCAGTGCTTTGTAGGCTTCAAAGTCCGTATTCTCGAGGTATTTCAGCAGCTTTTTACGCTTGCCGACCATCTGAATCAAGCCGCGGCGCGCCATATTGTCGTGCTTGTTGGCCTTGAGATGTTCAGTCACCTCTTTGATACGAGCCGTCAAAATTGATACTTGGGCCTGAGGGCTACCAACATCGTTTTTGCCAACCTGAGTCAAAGCAATAGCTTTCGCTTTCTCTTCTTTTGTTATCATAGCTTGTGATTGTAACAGATGTAGCCGATTGTAGCAAGTGTTGGGGTGTTACCGTCGCTTTTTACGAATTGCTAGCATTTTTTCAAAGTTAATATCGGTAATATCAAATACGATGCCCGCAATATATAGTTCACCGTCTTTGCAACTCACGATTTTACCTCGGTCATAAAACTCACGGTAGGTGCCATCAGCGTGCTGAATACGATAGGTGGTCTCGTACAGTGGCACCGTGCCATCAATATAGTCTTGCATATCTTTCATAATTCGCGCTTGATCGTCTTTGTGAACAATATCGACAAACTGCTGGTAGTGTACAAAATCTTTCGGACTACGCCCTACTAGGCGTGTTTTATTTTCGCTATAAAACACCACACCGCTCGGTAGTTCCATCCACCACCATGCCAAACCAGCCGCTTCGAGCGCGGTTTCAAATTTAGCGAGTTCATTACCAGATCCGTAAGACATAGTCATTTTACTATACACGGGCTCGCACTAATAGCAATAACTAAGACTCAATTCCAAAATCTTCTAGTGTTTTGGCCTCTGTAATGTGCCAGTTTGCAATACTTATACGCCGCAGCTGGCTACAATAGGCACCGGTACCAAGTGCCGCACCAATATCGGTAGCAAGGCTACGAATATAGGTACCACTACTTACATGAACACGTATGCGCAGTTCTGGGTAATTATAGTATAAAAGCGTAATGGAATGAACAGTCACCATACGCACCGGCACATCCACTGGCTTACCTTCCCGTGCTAACTTATACGCACGTTGACCGTTGATTTTAATAGCGCTAAACGCTGGCGGCTGCTGGCTAATCTCCCCTGTATACTGTTGCAAGACTGCCTGCACCCGTGTTAATGAGGGCTGTCCACCTGGCAGCTTTTGAGGACTTACCACACCCTCAGGGTCACCAGTGCTACTGGTAGCGCCAAGTGTAACAGTAGCTTCGTACACTTTATCAAGCTTAGTATAGGTGCCAGCGTGTTTACATTCGGCACCTGTTACGATGATAAGTAGCCCTGTGGCAAACGGGTCAAGTGTACCGCAATGCCCTACTTTCACCTTCTTGCCCTGCTGCTGGCTTAACACACGTCGCACTCGTGCGACAACACCAAAACTGGTCATACCAGCGGGTTTGTCGATGAGCAATACGCTACCATCACCATCACTTCTTGATTGTTCAATAATTGACATACTAGTGTCTTCATTGTACCATAACGATGGTGTTCGTACCTATTCACAACCAAGTTTCAAGGAGTTTTCATGGAATGGATCTTCGACCCGTGGGTAATAGGCTGCGCGATAGGCTACGCCCTGTTCTTCTGCATGTGGTTTTTTGTCGCCTACGATTGCTTTAGGCGACACCCAGCCCAGAAAGGACTTGCGCTATGCGTAATCCATATCGTGGTCTGGAATTCGATCACTTACACATATAGTGAATCGAGCCTGAACAGCCCCACGTATAAGCGCACTGTCTACGTTGATGAACGTACCGTGATTGAAGCGCTGGGGCTGCAAAGCGGCAAGGATTATCCGGTGCTGATCGGTGCAAGACTGCCTGCAACCGACGGCACGTTACGGGTTACGCATGGCCTGTTCTATTCGGATTCGGTGATGTCTCTGCGCTCAGGCTCAAACATCAGCATCGGCTTCAAATACGGAGATAAGAGCCAGATCCTGGAAGTGCCAACCAGGAACGTCACTTTCATAGATAGCGGCTCTGAACCTGCAAGCGCTACGTTCACTCTGCTCTCTGGGATCAAAACCCAGGAAAGCTTTGTCGAGAACGTTGCGAGAACAGGATGTCGAAAAGTTGTTCGTAATTTGACACTTATCAGAGAGTGCACTGGTGACATAGTGACTCCTGAGCCGTTAGTGCTGAGCGAAAAAACACAACGGCAGTGGCTAGCCCCGCTCATCCACCCGAAAATCATCGACTCGGTGGTGATAAAGCTGCCGGAAGGCGAGTACCTCAAGTTACTTGGCTAATTATCGTTACCCGCATGGCGCCTAGTCTGGTGCCATGCGGGTTTTAAATTGTTATTGCCCAGGAATACGGAACTGTGCGGGGTCGGCAGCGGTTATCGGCGCTGCGCCGATTTGTGGTTCGTTAATTGGTGGCAGGCCGCCAAATGCACTGGCCGGCACCGCCGGGTCGGCTGGCAGTGGTGCAGTACCTGGCAGCGGTGGTAATGTTGAAAAATCTGGCATTGGTGGCAGCGGTGGCAAGCCGGTGCCAAATGGAGCTGGAGTAATAACGGGTGCTGGGGCTGGAGCGCTTGCAAATGCTTGGTTTACAGCATCAACCGCTTCAGTATGAATGGCCCTATTTTGGGCATCGATTTCGGCAAGTGTTGGTGCCGGCACAGTTGGTACTGGCGGCTGTACAGCATCGACGTGCGCTGTTGCAGCAGTAACGGGCGGCTGAGCAAAAATGTCGGCAACCGGTGTGAGTGCCTGCTGGGTGTCCATCGCTGCGTTGAACGGTGCCTGATACGTTGGCTCACTACTGGCGTATCCACTACCTCCGTGGCTCAATAGAGTACGGTTGCGGTCTTGTTCGATTTCGCGTTGTTTGTCGAAAGCTGCTTGTTCGGTGGTCGCATTTAAAGTGCCACCAAACGTTGGTTCAGCCTGTTGCCGGGCTGGTGTAAGGCCTTGCGGCCGATTCATGTCAACCGTGCTACGCAGTGGATCAGTAGTAACCGGTGCAGCTCCACCAATCTGTTGCTGAATCTCCCCGATTGCCGGCTGAGCAGGTGTAACCCCAGGCAACTGCGCCGCCAAGGCTTGTTCGGCTACTTCTTGTTGATCAGGCGCTGCTTGTGTGTGTGAAGCAAGTGCTTCTTCGGCGTGCGCCAGTGCGGCTTCAGATTTTTCTGCTGAGATTTGTTGTTCAACTTGTTCAAGTGTGCCAGACGGCACGTGTGAAATAGCCAGTGAACCCGCGTCAGGCGCTGCAACTTCAGCCTGTTTTTTAGCACTTGATAAATCCGCAGGTTCGCCTTCCTTCAGTGAACCATTGTCGGCTGTATTGCCAGATGAAATAGTGTTGTTAGCCTGTAAGTTACTCGCTATCAGCTGTTGGTTCGCCCCAGCTGACATCAACTGAGCAGCCACGGTCATCACACTAGCATTGGTGTGTTGGTTGCTAAAACGGTCAGTCGCTGCCACAATACCTGTTAAAAATGCCGTGGCAATTTGTTCGTCTACGGTGCCTTTGTCGGTTTTCAGTGGGTCAGTCAGCGAAAATATCATCTCGCAAAAACTACTTGCTTTAGTGTCGGCCCATTCAATGCCGCCTAGATTACTTGGCGTGTCGAGCGATACAGCGACCACTGTTGCGTCGTGCAAAATACGGCCATGGCTGGCAAGCGCCCTATCAAGGTCTTGTTCTTTCTTCACCCCAATCGCAAGTACACATTCTACGTTGTAGTCACCCTGGCTAAAATCGAGGTCTTTTTCGCTAATGGTCGTACGGTACGGCGTAATAAAAATCTTTACCATGTCGTCGACAACTTTATAGCGTAAATGATCAGCCTTGTCTTTACTCAGTGCAATAATAAAATCACGTAAGCTGTCGACAGTGTTTTCAAAGGTTTTTTCGGGGTTCAAAAACTGAATAGCGGGTGGAATGTCGCCGCTAAACACCGCTGTGGCATGCTTATTAAGCTTATTTAGAAATAGCGTAATACCCAACGCGGCACTCAGTTCGTCGACACTTGGATTAGAACTCACCGTTACAAGAACGTTGTTGCAATCTTTAATTTTATCGATAATCTGTTGTTTTACGCTGGTGTCAGCCATTGCTCTATCGTTTCCTGTTTTTCTTTTAGCGGAGTTTGGCTTCACTATACCATAAGTACTTTAGCGAAGTCAACATTATTCTATTACTCCTCAAAAACAGTTGGCCATGCAGGGTGGACCTTTTTCAATGTTGTGTACGCCACTTGTGATAAAAGGCGTCACGTTTCTACATAACACTTTACAAACAGGGGTTTTTAGATTATAATCAACCGTTGATTGTAATAGCAAGCTATAAGGAGAAAGTAAACTAATATGCCAATCATCAAATCAGCAATGAAGCGCATGAAGCAAACCGCCAAGCGCCGCGAGCGCAATATTGGTATTAAGCGCGATATTAAAACTGCCGTTAAGGCATTACACGCCGCGCCAACTGCTGAAACAATGAGTGCTGCCCAGCGTGAAATCGATACTGCGGTTAAAAAAGGCTTAATTAAAAAAGCAACTGCGAGTCGTCGGAAAGCTGGTCTTGCTAAAATTGCAAAAGCTGCCGGTGTCACGCTTGCGACAGCCAAAAAACCTGCGGTTAAAAAAGCGGCTGCAAAGCCCGCTGCAAAACCAACTGCTCAACCTGCAGTTAAAAAAGTAGCACCAAAAAAGCCAGCGGCTCCTAAAAAAACTGCGGTTAAAAAATAGCTATATACTGACAAAACCCGATCCCCTGCTCTGCAGGGGATTTTGTTAATTGCGCAACAAAATGCGAGTAATAAAGTAGTCGATCGCCTGCCAAGGGCTTACGGCAGACTGCTTGCAGCTTGTATCGAGGCTAGCGATTAACTTGGTTAGCTCACGCTGGTCCTGCCGACCAATCTGGCGTGCCAAGTGTAGCATCTTTTGTGCGACATACGGGTGCATGCTTAACTGAGACGCTACTTCGTCATTCGCCTGCCCAACAAGTGCCACCGCCATAAGCTGTGTCCATTGGCTAGCCAGCAATGCCAGTAAACGATGCGGTTCGTCGGTAAGCCGAAATTGCGCCAACATACGGGTTGTCGCTACGTTATCTCGCGCCACCGCACACTCGAGCAGCATGAATACGCTGTCGGTTGTAGCGGGCGGCATAACGGCATCAATCGCATCATCTGTCACTGTGTCGAGCAGCTGTAGCGATTGCAGCGCCACCGCCATAATTGCCTGATTAATCACAAACACGCCTACCCGCTCAGATGGTGTCGTTGCTCGATCAAGCATGCGCTGCACTTGCGCAGGTGAAAGGCCAACACCTTGCTGTTTCGCCTGTTGCACCAGCCATTCCTTAGCTAACCCATGCTGCTTATTCGTCCATAGTGGGCAATCAATCACGCTTACATGGCGAACCAACTGCTTATACGCTTTCGTGCGCCGATCTGGTTTTGGTTCTACAATGATAGCGGTATTAGTATTCGGTAATGCCACGAGTGCGCCAATGGCTTCCCAAGCTTCGGGCTGCTCTGACAAGCTGAAAATCACTGGTAAATCTTGCTGACCGAATAAGCTCGTGCCACGCAATACATCTGTTAAACCTTCTTGCGACAGTTCGTTTCCGTCGATGTTTCGGGCTGGCAGGCCAATTTCTTTTGCAAGCTGCCGTACATGGGCAGTAATTTGGTAGGTATTTTCGCCAGTTAAAAGATATATCACCCCTTTAGTGTACCACTGAGGCTCCCTATGTGGCCATGGGCTGGCACACGGGGCATATGTGGGTGCCACGGCCCGCCACACGAGTTTTTTGTACCAATACATCAGGGTGGCGCACACAGGGGTGGCCTTCTTTACGAAACACGCGCGCAAAATCAATATAGCTACCCTTTTTACCTTCGGCATTTACATAATTTTTGTCGGTACTGCCACCTTTTGTAATACTCAGCTGCATAACCGATTTTATTTCGTGCAGCAATAACGCTAAGGTTTCGTCTGAAACAGAACATACTTTTTGCGCAGGGTGAATGCGGGCTGCCCACAAACTTTCGTCGGCGTAAATATTGCCTACGCCAGCTAGCACGGTTTGGTCCAAAATCGCCGCCTTAACGCTCGAATTATTGCGTCGTCGAATCCGAGTAATAAAGTCTGTTGCCGTAAGTTGCGGTGTGAGCGGTTCGGGCCCAAGTTTCTGCATAAACTCAAGCTGCGACACCTGGGCCGTTGGATACAGCTTTATCCAGCCGAACTTGCGTTGGTCGTTAAAATATAGGTGACTTTCGTCTTGGAAGGCAATTACCACTCTGGTAGATTTGTCTGGGAGCGTGCCAATAAGACTGTCGGTGGGGTGGCCACCGCCAAAGCGCGCTTCAGGTTTGAGCTTCTGCTTTATATATACCAGCTGGCCTGTCATTTTTAAATGAATCACTAGCGTATAGTTGGTCGAAAGGTCGATCAACAACACCTTGGCACGACGACGCACCGCCACTACCGCGGCACCTACCACCTGCTGCGCGACATCAGTGGGGGCATTAGGAAAACTTTTTGGCGAATCGCGGCACACCACGTTTTTAATGGTTCGCCCAATAATGAGCTGGCGTAAGCCACGTGTAATGGTTTCGACTTCGGGGAGTTCAGGCATGTCTTTATTATACTCGTATAAATTTCCGGCAAACACAGTCAAAATCTGCTATGATGCTTATGACATGAAGAAGGTGCGAATCGTGATAGGTATCGGTATAGTGATTGCTGCCTGCCTGGGGGTGTGGTGGCTTATGACGCGCAGCGATACAGTCTCGATCATGAGGGACAAAGCCTACAATATCGGGTTCACACCGCTATGGATGGACTTGCCAAGCGGCTATAGCCTCGCGGCAAAAGACGTGAAAACCTCAAACGGCATACTCGTCGCTAGCGTGACGGCTCCCAACAATGCTCGTATCGTCATCACCCAGCAGCGGGCGTCAGATGCGTTTAGCACCACCCGTGCTGAGGGCAAGAAATTTCGCACACTGTACGGCCAGGCCCTCGTGCAGGACTTCGACGATCAGACGCTCGGCACCCTCGTCAGCCCCGATGTCGTCGTGCTTATCAATGCCAAGCCCCCTATCGGTGCAAACGAGATGGAAAAGCTCATAAACAGCCTCAAACCACTCGACAAGTAACTACTTGTTACTCTCGATGTAGACGAAGCTCACCCGTAGACTCTTGATGACAGCTTCGAGTGTGGTCACTGAATTGACATAGCGGAGCAATGTATTTGCAATGGGCAAACTGGTCGTGTTGGTACAGCGCCTCACACCATCGATGTAGAAGGTCACTTCAGTCGGTGATTGACGGATCTCAAACTCGTGTCCAGCGGTGTCGATAGGCACACCAGAACTCACGGCATTGATCGTGGTAACATTTTTAGTCACACACATGAAGTTTGTGTCGCCGACACTCGTGTCATAGCGGAATGCTGCATAGTTACCCGCTGGGTTAGCCGATGCGCCCATAATTGCCAATATCTGGTTGGTCACACCCAGCCACACGCGCGTGAGCGTCGTCGCAGGTATAGCCGCGTAGGTCTGGTAGGTGATGTTGTTGTCAGTATCGTAATTAATGTTACCGCTGTTCCCTGCTGCGCTATTTAGGGTTGCGGTAGTTGGGAAGCTGACGCCTCCCGGCTCTGTTGTGGTGGAGACAAATGCAGCTGGCGTACCCGTCGCTGTCGAGATGTCGCCGACGAGGTTAAACGTGGTGCCGCTCCCAGGGTACGTCAAGTAACTGAATCTGCGTGCGGCAGGCCGCATGATACCGATACAGTCAGACCAGGCGCCATTTTCGTAGCAACGGAATTTACGCATGTCAGAGTTGTAGTACATCGCGCCATTGACGCCTGTCGGGTCGCCAGCGTTTGTCTTGGTGTCGAGCACCAGGAGGGTGCCGGTGGTGTCGCTCGTGCCGATAGTGAGGCGGTTGTTTGTTGTGTCGAGTGTCAGGAAATCGACCGTGCCGGCGGTATTTTGCAGTTTGAAGGCGGTGGTACTATCGGCCAACGGGCGGATGGCTGGTACTGCCACGCTGGTAGCGAAGTAGCCGCTCCGCCAAGCAGTGCCGCTCGAGCCGATATCGAGCGTATTGTTTGCATTTGCAGTCAGGGACTGGTTAATGTTCACGCTGGCGAGGTTATCAAGCGCGGTCGTCGCACCTCCCCCACCACCACTACAGGCCGCCCAACCGAGCGTGCTGGTGCTGCCGGTGACGGTGGTGCTGAGACACTGGCCGGTGGTACCGACTGAGGTTGGGAGTACCAGTGAGTACGATGCTCCTGTAGCACCAGTTTGGAGAGTGATGGTGTTGGCATTGGCGGTATTTTTCAAGACGATCGAGCCATCGATAGAGCTACTCGTTCCCAGTGTCAGCGATGACCCGCCCTGGAGCGAGCTGGCAAACGTGGCGCCACCAGTTGTGTTGGTGGTGGGGCTGGAGCCAGATGCGGCTAGGCCGGTGTCGTTGGTGGTCTGGGTAGCGCCGAGTTTGGTGGTGACAGTCGCGATGAGACCTGTTGTCGCTGGCGTACCGCCACTGACAGTACGGTAGATTTTGTAGCTGGTGGCACCAGATATACTGCTCCAGGTGATAGTGTTGTAGTTGGTACCATTGAGAGTGGCATTGCCGGTGGCAGTCGAGCCAGCTGTAGAAGCAATGGTCTCGCCGACGCCGTCCAGCGCCGTCACAGTGTAGGAGTAGCTGGTAGCGCCAGCCGTACCGACGGTAGCAATGGTCGGAGCAGTAGGAGTCGGGAGGGCGGTCGCCGTCAGGCCGCCTTGGAGGCTGAGGGTACCAGAAACGGTACTGGTACCGACCGTGAGAGCACCCATACCTTTGTTGATGAGGTTGCCTGCACCGTCCATTTGGTTACTGTAGCGGGTGCTGGTGCTGGTGTCGTAGATGGTGGCAATGTTAGCAGTTGTACCAGAGAAGGTGTTGCCGGTGAGGTAGTTGGAGGTGGAGTCGGAAATGTTGATGGCGTAGCAGGTCGAGGTACAAGATGTGTCGGTGATATCGTTGCCGGTGATGGTATTACTGTCTGAGGCAAAGAGGTAGATGCCGTTATTGCCTGCACCGCCCATATTGTCATGAATTTTGTTGGAGCCTATGATGTTATTGGAGGAGCCAATGAGGTAGATGCCGTCGTGGCTATTCCCCTGGGCGGTGTTGCTGGTGAGGATGTTGTTGTTAGCGGAGGACAGAGATATGCCGAACCAATTATTCCCCTGGGCGGTGTTGCTGGTGAGGATGTTGCTGGAAGAGAAAGTAAGGTAGATGCCTTCACCGCTATTCCCCTGGGCGGTGTTGCTGGTGAGGATGTTGTTGGAAGAGATACGGAGGCAGATACCAGCGCCAACTTGGCAGTTACTACCAGTGAATTTATACCAGTTATTTGCCTGTACATTCGTTATGCGAGCTCCCTGCCGAGCTGATGCACCCGTGCCACCACCCATGCCGGTGAAGTCGACACCAGCCATACCAACTAAGCCACTTTGATTAGCTTTGTTGCCATCAAGGATGAGGTCACGCAGGGTAACGTTGGTGCCGGTCGTAGTATCGGTGTTGACGATGGCGCTGAAGGCGACGTTCAGGGCGTTTGGTATGGTAATGAGGGTGCCTTGGCCTATGCCGCTCAGGGTGGTGTTGTTCGGGATGGAGATGCTGGCGTCTATGGTGTAGGTACCAGCCAGGAGAATGACTTTCTTGCCAGAGGCGGCGATGAGGGCTTGGTTTATTTGCACTTGGTCACCGTCACCAGCTGCAGCGGTGTCACCATCGCCGACGTAGTCAGCGGCGGCTTTATCGGCGGCACTGGAGTTGCTTGCGGCTACGAGGACGGCATCGGTGCGGTCAGCTTGCCATTTGCCGTTACTGTAGGTCAAGAGTTGTTTGTTCGTGATGTCGTAGGTCGTCATGCCCTCGGTCGGAGTAGCGATGGCGTTGATATTGGTGCGGGTGTCGCCCGTAATAGCGAGTGTGGTGGCGGTACCGAGGACGAGTTTGTTGTTTGTAGTGTCGGCTGTCAGGAGAGTAGTCGTACCAGCGGCGTTTTGGACTTGGAGGGCGGCAGTGCTATCGGTCTTGAAGAGGTTGGTACCGGTCCAGGTGTTGTTGGCACTGAGGCTAGCACCAGAGCCGATACAGTCAGCCCAGGCGCCGTTTTGGTAGCAGCGGAACTTGTTGAGGCTGGTGTTGTAGTACATGGCGCCATTGAAGCCAGTGGGGTCAGTACCGTTGTTGTAGCTATCGAGACCGAGCATGATAGCATTGGCATCGGTCGTACTACTGCCGATTTGGAGGGTGTTGCCACTGGTGTCAGCAGTGAGGAGACTCATGCCAGCAGCGTTTTGGATGGCAAAGGCTGAGGTGGAATTGGCTTGTTTGAAGCGAATGTCTAGGCCACCCTGGGTCATAGACTGACCGGCGTAGATAGTACCAGTACCCAGGTCGTTGATGGTGGCAGTGCCAGAGGAGGCACTGAAGGTGTTGCTAGCAAGGTAGTTAGTATCGGCAAGTGAGCTTGCAATATTAATAGCATAGCAGGTTGTGGTACAGCTAGTGTCAGTGATAATATTACCGATAATAGTCGTTGAATCGCTAAAAACGTAGAGACCGTCGTTAGTCGTAGCACCACCACTATCCCCAATTGTGTTGCCCGTTACCGTATTGTTCCTGCCTCTTACATCGATGCCTCTAGCCGAGGACTCATAAATAGTATTTCCTGAAATAGTACTATCTGTCGTACCAGCCAGTATACCCGTAGCGCCTCCCCGAATGGTGTTCCCTGTAATAGTAAGGTGGTCTACATTAACCCATATGCCCATATTCGTATTACTATCAAGAAAGTTTCCAGATATTGTATTCGAGCCACCATCCATTTGTATGCCATTTGTGTTAGCAAAAAATGTGTTGTTGTTGATAGTATTGTAGGTTCCAGAGATGTAGATTCCTGTATCGTTACCGGTAAGATAGTTGTCGCTAAATATATTGTTAGATGAGGTCCAGTCAATATCAAGGCCATAGTCCGCACCTATGACTTTGTTCCCGGTAATAGTATTATTGAACGAGTTCTCGAGGTATAAGCCATCACCGTTGAAATTAGTCATCACGACACTTTGCACCGAACCGCCCTGTCGCGTCGTAGAACCTAACTGCCTGAAGTATATGCCCATTTGGGTCGCGGTATTAATGTCTTTGCGGCCGTTGAGAGATACATCGCGTATGTGCACCCCTGTACCAGTGGTCGTGTCTGAGTTGTTAATCATCTCTTTATAGATACCGCCCAGGTTTGCAAATTCTATAACTGTACCGGCACCAGCACCGGCAAGAGTCGTGTTATTCGGAACGAGAATAGTGTTGTCAACAGTATATATTCCCTCTGTCAGATACACTTTACCGCCAGCAGCCACAGTAAGAGCCGCGTTGATGGTAGTTTGGTCACCCGCGCCAGTAGCGACGTAGTCTGCTGCGTCTTTGAGGGCTTGGCTGGAGTTACTAGCGGCAACTATCTTAGTAGCCGTACTGCGGTCTGCTTGCCACTTGCCATTGGCGTAGGTTAGCAGTTGCTTCGTAGTGGTATCGTAGTAAACCATGCCTTCGGTGGGACTGGCGGGGCGGGAGGCAGTGGTGCCGCCAGTGATGGTGAGGCTGGTGTTGGCAGCCAGCACGGCACTGTCAGCAAAGACGATGCTCGTCGTGTTCGTACCACCTATGGTCAGGGTGCCACTGGTCGCTTGGTCAAGCGTTGCGGTCTGAAGTAGACTGGCGGTGCCGGTGCCGGTGATGTTGAAGTTGGCAGTCTGCGGGCTAGAGGTGTTTTGGATATAGCTCGTACTCCCACTGGCCGCAGCAAAGGCGGTAGAATCGAGTCCATCTAGTGTATCGCTATTAAACGCATACGCACTGGTAGAAATCGGTGAACGGGGCGTCATTGCACCTTCTGTCCAGCTTGGGCTGGCAGTTGTTGCAGTAGCTGGGGTTGGCAGCTCTACTTCGAGTGTCAAGGCAGATTGG
>JBATSN010000007.1:0-1571 GCA_049293315.1 Saccharimonas sp. (SeqCode) | reverse complement strand
AGGTGATACAGTATGCAACATCTTGAAAGATATAGCAGCCAAAGGAATACTGTCGGTAAAAGCTATATTTTGTCCAACTGGATAATCAGTACGGTTTGTCCACAATATCGGCCAACGCCATGAATCTGCTACAAAATACCACCAACTAGACATGTGCAGCGAGTTGTCTGCAACATAGGGATCAAAGAATGCACTGTTCCCATTGAAAAATTCCCTTGAAAACATGTATTTCAAGAACAGAATAGACAAAACAAATGCGAGCAGGTACGCTTGCCAAGATCGTAAGTCACGCCACGCCCATGTGGGCGAAAGACGATTTGGATTCAATGGGTCACTCATTGATGTATAGCCAGTATAAAATTCAATCCTGTATCATACCGGCAACATACCCGCTATTTCGGATACGGAACTTGAAGATACTCAAATCAATTATTCTGTGCCAATAGTCGTGTTAAATTCAGGTCAGATATAAACTCTAGCAAAAAAAAGACAGTGTCTAGAAATCCTAGCGCACTGTCTTTACTGATAACGCTTCCCTTTTAGGAAGCTTGGCATCTAATTATTGCTTACTAAAAGTGAATTCGCCGTATTTCCACTCGTATGGACCTTCCCAAACAACACCAGTCATGACACCATTTTTCAGATTGCCCCTCCCATTGATATGTTCAAATGAATATGTGAAATCGCCATTAGCGTCTATAGCACTTGCTGCTGACAATTCTCTGTCATAACCATAGACAGAAACACTTCCACCAATTAAAGTATTCCCAGATACGCTGAAGCCAACATATCCTTCTAGAGTATAGCGCTGACCGCATTCGCCGTGTCCTTGCGGATTCCTTCCAGGCCCATCTTCACATAATAGTTTCACAGGACTGGTAAAACCTCCTGAATAAATACCGTCGTTGTTAGTTGATGCAGTAGTTGATGCAGTGGTTCCTGCACTTGTAGTTGTAACCGTATCAGTTTTACCGACATTACAACCCGCAAGAATTAATGTGCTAACTAGCGCCGTAAATGGAAGCGCGATTTTTGAATGCCATGCCATATTGAGATATCCTTTAGTTGAGATTACAAACTTACACCCGTGAGAACCCTAGGTTTGATCACTAGTTAGTACTATAAGTTCAGATTTATTATCCTACTTCGTCAGAAAAATTAACTTAACAGTAAATTAAGGGCATTATCCCCTACTTTGACACAATATTCGCACTAACCCTTTGTAATTCAAGGTTTATTTATTCGTTAGAGTTAATTCTCGTTATCACTGCATGATTTATCAGGTCTTGTGTAAAACACTCACTAGCTAAGTAATCATATTCCCAGCGACGCGCCCTTATGATGCCATCATCGGCATCACCCTTTTCTATGCTCCCTTGGGCAGGATGACACATGATGATACTACCTGCTGGCGCATCACACAACCATTGCGACATTCGCTGCGCGTAAGCCGACTCTCCTCCTGTGAAGTTATATACACCAAATAAGCCTCTAGCAAGCATAATATCTGCCTGAGTTGCTGTATTTTTTAGAGCGTCTGCGTTCATTGATGCAATGATTCTGGACTTAAA
>JBATSN010000006.1:0-31264 GCA_049293315.1 Saccharimonas sp. (SeqCode) | reverse complement strand
TTGTCGCTCTGCGACAAGTGGCTTATTCAATCTTGCGTTTTGAACTTTTGTATATCAGTAATAAGTTCATCAAACGATTTGATAGCAACATTTCCTAGCGTAACTGGTGCAAAGACTCTTAATACTTCGCTCAATTCCTCGTCTTTCATAGCCACATAATATTTATGCTCCTCTGGCACATCTCCACGCCAGACCGTAAAATAGCCAGCTCTACCTTGTAGGTCAGTGCCGACAAATACATCTAGGTCATATCCGTCCTCTCCTATGTAGCCCGGAATAAAACCATAATCTGTCGGGTAGGTTACGCCTGCAAGAGGGTAGGTATCGTCAGGTTTGAGTTGAAAATCTTTGTATGTACCAACTTCATTTTCAATAATTATCTTGTTAAAAGGGCTGGGTAGTTCTGGGATAATACTCATATGTTATTGCTCGTACTCGTCAATCTTAAAATCTAACTGTTCAAGCGGTATGCCTATGCTTTGACCGTATTCTATGGCTTCTTGCCAAGTGGTCTTGTCGGAGTAGACAATATCAAACTTTTTGTTAGGGTAGACAACTACAACATTGTCGCCTTGCCAGAAATGCGTATACCAGCCGCTCGGCTTCAACTGTGTTGCCAGTTCGTCAACTTGCTCTGACGTTGCTTCAACTTCATATAAATGCCAGCGATCTTCTGGCTTTTCGGCACTAGAAATATGAAACTTGTTTATCTTGAAACCGTTTAGCCAACGGTTATCTAGCAAACTTTCCTCAACTATTGTACCTTTATAAAGTTTCATAATTCCAATTCACTAACAATAATCGGCATAGCAGGTATGTATTTGTCAGGATTGTTTTGTATGTCTTGTTTCATTTGTTCGGTATCTACCCACGCCAATTCGTCCACTTCCTCAACTTGTCGTATAAAATCTGTGATTTGACGATCAACAATACCAGAGAACCACTGAGTAAATGCTTTGCGAGGGTGGTCGGTATAAATCTTTTTAGCTTTCGTAAACTCTACGCCAGTCAGTCCGATTTCTTCCTCTGCTTCTTTGTAGATATTACCTTCGTAGGTTTCGCCCTCTTCAATCGTTCCTGCGACAGCAGGACCCCATTTGCTAGGGTCTTTGTCTTTTGTGGCTGCTCGCTTGGCAAGCAACGCTTGCCCTAGTGAATTAGTCAGCCAAAGGGCAGACACACGATAAATGTCGGTTGTATAGTCAATTTCCGAGCGTTCTTTTACGCCTATAAGTTCGTCTTGCTCGTTTACTATTTGGATTTTCATTTAACCGCTACCACGCTAATCTCAATGGTGGCCCCAAGCGGTAATGCTTGTACGCCAACTGCCTCACGAACAGGAAACGGCTTTGTAAAATATGTCGGGTAGACTTCGTTCAGTTCTGACATTTGTGCCATATCAGTAACATAAATGACTACTTTTACGATGTCGTCTAGGCTTGCGTTTGCTTCCAGCAAAATAGCGGAGATATTTTGTATTATTTGCTCTACTTTTTCTTTGACTGAACTCTCAACTATTGAGCCGTCTGGTTTTTGGTGTATCTGTCCAGCAACATACACTGTATTACCCGAAACAATACCTTGCGATAGTATATGTTCTGCCTTTGGGGCGTTGTCTGTTGAGAGCTGTTTTTTCATAATGCAATTATAACAGATTTTCTCTCTTTACAGGTCGCTTGCGACCTGTGTCGGCTATGCCGACCGAGCCACGCCACCCCTGCCATTTATGGCAGACGACCCGACCAGAAAACCCTTTTCCAAATTAAAAAAATCTCGGCGGGGGAAATCTCAAAAAATATGCAAAGGGGTTTCTGGGTGGGGCGTGTCCGCTTTTAGGCGGACGGGTGGCGGGGCTGGTTTCGCAAATTGTCCTCTTTTTTCCACCTCACATCTGTTTTTATCTGTTGGTTTTTGCTAAAATGGGTTCTAGCGTTTCGGTAGAAATGCTCCAGAAGGATGTATATGGACAAAGAAGTAGTAAAACTATCAATTAAACGAGTATTCACCGATCGTCCCTTCTTGTTTTTAGTAGTAGGGTTGCTTGTGGCAGGTTTAGTGTACTGCTTGTTAGTTGGTTTCACGATTCACCCGAGCGATGTTACGGTTTATTCACGCTATACAGCATTTGGTGAAGCACATTTTTATAAAGCGCATTGGCAATACTTACTGACATTTATTGGGTTTGGCCTAGTGGTGACGGCAGCGCATCTAGCGTTAATGGTAAAGTTTCATAATCTCGACCGACGGCAAACTGCTGTTTTGATTGGCTGGGCGGGTATTGTGCTGCTGGTGGTAGGGGCGCTGTATGCGCTGGCCGTGATGCAATTAGGCCGTACAGTATGATCGATTTAGAGCTACCTTTAACAAAACGCAGCAGATTATATCGTTTTTTTGAAATTATGCCCGCTGCTCTCAGTTATACGATAATTTTATTACCAGTGCTGCTTTCGGCTTTGTATCCACTTGCCGCAGCTATTTACTTGCTATTTATTATCATCACTTTCTTTATTAAGTCGATAGGTGTAACGTACCATATTATTATGGGGCATTCGCGCTTGCAGCGTGCGCAGCGTATCGATTGGCACCAGCGACTACAGGATCTTGAACACCCAAAAGAAAGTTACGAACGGTTGATGATGCAGCATTCCAGAGCATTTGGCTTTGGTGAACACAAAGAAAATCTACGCTTGATTGCAGCTGACCCCGCAAGCTATCCGAAGCCTTCACAGCTGTACCATGCAGTGATTGTGGCGACCTATAATGAATCCTACGATGTTATTCAGCCAACAATTGAGTCGGTGATTGCTAGTAGCTGTGATCAAAAACAAATTATCTTCTTTTTGGCCTACGAAGAACGTGGTGGGCCGCAGACGGAGGCTACGGCACGGCGGCTTGAAGAAGAATACCGCCATACGTTTTGTACCTTTCAGATTGTTAAGCATCCTGATGGGCTGGCAGATGAGCTGCCTAATGGTAAGGGGCCTAACATCACGTATGCAGGGCATGCTTTGAAAAAATGGTGTAACGCGCAGAAAATTGACTATAATCAGGTAATTGTTACAACGCTCGATAGCGACAACCGCCCGCACTCTTCATACTTTGACTACGTAGCGTATGAATATATCGCTCAGGACGACCGTAAGCATTTGTCATATCAGCCGATTGCACTGTATTTTGGTAATATCTGGGATGCGCCTGCACCAATGCGTGTGATTGCTACGGGTAACTCATTTTGGACAATCATCAGCAGTATGCGCCCTCACACACTTCGTAATTTTGCGGCACATTCACAGCCACTCGACGCACTGGTCGAAATGGGGTTTTGGAGCAAGCGGAGTATTGTTGAAGATGGGCATCAGTACTGGCGTAGTTATTTTTATTTTGCTGGCAACTACGGTGTGGTGCCGATTCATGTGCCAATTTATCAAGACGCTGTAATGGCTGATACATTAAAAAGAACACTAGTCGCTCAGTTTAAGCAACTGCGCCGGTGGGGATACGGGGTGTCAGATATTCCATATGTAGCAGTGCGCTTGTTCACACGCTCACGGAACGTGCCATTTTTTGAAGGGTTTGCACGCTTTGTGCGCCTTATTGACAGCCACGTAACACTTGCTACAACAGCTATTCTCATTACCTTTGGCGGCTGGATACCGCTGCTTGTCAATCCTCAATCAAGGCGAGATATCGCGGCACACTCGCTGCCAGTAGTAGTGAGCCATATTCAGCAAGTGGCAACAATTGGTTTGTTCATTACTATATTACTGATGCTAAAGATGTTGCCTCCACGACCGGCACGCTATAAACGCCACCGGACTGTGGGTATGGTGTTGCAGTGGCTATTAATGCCGGTTACTTCGGTTTGTTATAGCGCTTTAGCGTCGTTTAATGCTCAAACGCACTTGGCACTTGGTAAGTACCTAGACAGGTTCGATGTTACCGAAAAGGCTACGCTGGCTTCTAGGCAGCAGGCTAAGCAACACAAAAAGCACTAGTGCTTATTAGCTGATTTATTTTTTATTGTGTAGTCAAGGTGGTGCTGTAGGGCATAGGTGATTGCTGCACGCGAGTCAAACCGCTGTAACACAGTATGAGTTAACTCTGCAAGTTCAAGACGCGAAACAGGTGTAAGTGGCGGAGTAGACGCTAGAAGCAAGCCGCTGGTCGTTTGCATAAGATCCCATGCGACACTGCGTCCATGCGCACGGTCGTGCTGAAACGCTTCTGCAATACTAATGGTCAGCTTGCCTGGATTAAACGGTGCTTGTTCGGCAGTGCTGCTAGATCGAACGTGTATCAGACGGGTTATCACGGGTTGTTCACTGGTGGTAAGAGTATAGCCGCAGGCTTTGCAGGTGCGTCGCCGCCACACGCTGGGAGTTTTTTTGTGTGGGCGTGAGTTGACCACTTCTGTAGAAGTGTGAGCGCAATTAACACATATCATGTATATATATTGACATACAGCTATGTAAAATGCTAGTGGATAACTAAAAATTTTGCGTGGAAAAAAGTCCCCCATTACTAGAATGGGGGGCTATACACGTATAAAATGCTAGGTACTCAACGTTCAATTATTGCTTATTCAGCAGAGCGTTCTTTGGTTTGCTTCTTAACATCTTTCCATGATATGTCGTACTCAAAGCTGAGAGTGAAGCTGTCGAGGGCAGATTGTTTTTTATGCTGAGCGGTTAGTGATTTACTCATACTTCAATACTAGCATAACCACGATATTTTGTCAATACGAACTAAGTACTAGCAGTATCTCACCAGGTGGGTAATCAAAAGGCGTATAGGCCGCACATACTAGTGGAAAACGTTAGACATTCTGGGGAAATGCCGTATGGTCATAAAAATAAAAAACCTCTATAGGGAGGTTCTTAGGTTTTTGATGGGGCTATTTTTCATTTTTCAAGCAAATTAGTTATCAGTTTTATATCTATATCCTGTAGAGAGTGGACGATATCATCAGCATCTTTCAAATCCTCCTTGGAAGTATGGGGCGCGAGAACCGCAATACACTTCATGCCTGCACGTTTTGCGGCTTCAACACCAGACGGTGCATCTTCGATTACGACGCATTGACTCGGTTGCATATATAGCTTCTCGGCAGCAGCGAGATACACAGCAGGGTCTGGCTTGTGCTTGGTAACGTCATCATGGGTAACTAAGATTTCAAAATTATGAAAAATGCCAGCATCCGTTAGCTTTCGCTCGGTATCTGCTGTGGTGCTGCTCGTCCCGATGGCGATAGGAACATTATTATGGTGCAGCAGTTCTATGAGTTGCTCGACACCTTCTTTTGGTTGTATGCCTCTCTGGAGTTTTTCTTTGATAGGTTTTAGTTCTTCGACAATCGTACTGACATCAAGCGGGGTATTGAACTTTTCGCTAATTTGATTAAGTTGATGTATAACTGATTGACCAATATAATGCCTAAGCTCACTATTCTCAATATGAATATTGTACTTTGCAAGCACTTGGTTCATTGCCTGCCAGTGAAATCGAACACTATCTATGAGGACACCGTCCATATCGAAGATGACTGCAAAGTTACTCACATATTTTCCTAAAGCCTTGCTGGTCTAATGACTTACAAATCAAGCTATAGAGTGTGTCCCAATCAGGAGCGGTTTCCTCTGGTGACCAGTCATGATTTCCGTTTTGATTGTATGTCCGAGCAAGTAGAAATGAAGCGATACCGGCTTTTTTAGCACTCTGTGCGTTCTTAACGCTGTCTTCAACCATGACGTGCGCACCGATCTTTTCCCGGAGATACGTACCTTTGTCTGTCAGGTCAATTTTTTTACCATCCTCATCTACCTTATCGTCATGGTCAGGGTCACCTGAGAAGTGCAGCTCATCAATCAGATGCTCCTCAGCATCACCAACACCGAAATGTTTGCTCACTGCAGTAAGAGTTACGTCTCCTAAGTTTGATTTCTTTCGAGCTGTTAAGGCGTGAATCGAAGTTCCGTATTCACGTTTGATCCTTGCTAGGACTTCACGAGCTCCCGGTATGAGCAGATAGTTGGCAACATCTTTTTGCGCACTATAGAACCCATCGTCATATTTCCGACCAGTGTCATCAGTCTCTATGCCGCCGTCATGCCAGCGTCGAAATAATTCCTTGTTATGAACAGCATGTTCATTAAAAATATCTTGAACCGCGTAACTTGTGCCGTGTTCTCTATTCCAACGGTCAACGGCTTGTTGCGGAGTATCAAAGAGTACACCATCAATATCTACGACAATAATTGGGTGTTCTGACAGTATCTCTGGGTTTCTTGGTTGTTCCGATAGTAGTTCTGTCATGTTATTCTCCTCTCCAGATTTCTACGAACTCCGCGTTACTCATCTCGACTGGCGGGTCAAAGTCCTCAAAACGGCCGCGACCTTTAGCGACCTGTGTTATGTAGTAGCCGATCTGTCCATGAGCAATAGCGAGTGTCGTGCCACCGCGCTCCTCTGTGATTGCTTTGAGTTTTTCAATGGCTTTACTGGCACGGTCAATCATGTGTTGGCGTGATTCAATACCACCCTCGTTGTCGGAGTTGAGGAAAAACTCTGGTGGTCTGCCTGTTGTTCCCTCAAACTCACCCAAGTAGCGTTCTTGCAGTTCATCTATCGTGACAATTTCATATACAGGGTAGGTTAGCTCGTGAGCAATAATCTCAGCAGTTTGACGGGCGCGAATAAATGGTGAGCAGGCGATAGTAACAACACCCTCATTTTTTAGATGTTGTCCAGTTGTTTTTGCTTGTTCAGCACCTTTTTTGGTCAACTGTGCGTCACTTACACCCGCAACGCCGTTGATGTTGGCGGTGCTTTCGCCATGACGGACATAAAGTATTCTTTTCATTTACTTCAATTATACTATTTATATCGCTATTTTGCCAGATCTGGCAAAATAGCGCCTAACTAGAATCACTCTTTTCCAAATAATAAATCTATGCGGGGAAATTTCTCAGAAAATGCTATTTTGATGGGTGATATATCTGCGATTATCGCGCCATTCGCAAAATATAAGACCCGACATGAATGCCAGGTCTTATATTTTGGTGGGCGATATAGGATATCGGCTAAAGCCTCTTCCGCTCAAACGAAAAAGAAAATGCTACGCGCTTTCTTTTTCTTATCTCGCTTCACCGAACCTCACGCCTGTGGCGCGTACGGTTCGAATGCATAAATACTTACCAAAATAAAATCCCTACCAAGGGTAGGAATATTTATTTTGGTGGGCGATATAGGATTCGAACCTATCACCTCGACAACGTCAATGTCGCGCTCTAGCCAAATGAGCTAATCGCCCGAACTGTAGAGGTACATTATGCGTAGAGCATAATTGCTGTCGAATGGTTTCATTTGTCTAGAGCGCTCACGCATATGTTTCGCTGAAGGCTCGCCAAATGAGCTAATCGCTCAGACTGCAGATATCATATCAAACAGGGGAGAGGGTTGCAATCTCTTGAGAGTTTGGTAGTATAAAGTCAAGCGATGAGAGAGACTAACCATCTTTGGAGCGCGTGGGAGCGGCCGCAGGCACACGTAAAAAGACTGCGACAAGAGTAAATGCTGAGGTGGAACCTCCGCCAACTGGCGGACCGAAGCACGCTAGATGAATAACTCATCGTAGTAGCGTGTTTTTTAATTATTATGGAGGTGTATAGTGAATGAAGAGCAATTATATGCAATGCGACATAGTCTTGCGCACATTATGGCGCAAGCGGTGCAACACGTATGGCCGGAGGCTAAGTTTGGTGTGGGGCCAGTAGTCGAAAACGGGTTTTATTATGATATTGACGTACCGGGAGTGAAGATTTCTGAAGAAGATTTTCCGAAGATCGAGGCTGAGATGGGCAAGGTTATCGAGGCGAATTATCCGTTTGAGCGTAGCGAGAAATCAGTTGACGACGGTATTTTGTGGGCAGAGAAGGCGAAGCAGCCGTATAAGGTAGAGTTGCTTAACGACCTGAGGCGTGCCGGGACAACCATTGCAAAGGATCTTGATATGAGTGAACTCGGCCTGGCGACTGACGGTGATGCAGCGATAGAAAACGTGTCATTTTACACTGATGGTGATTTCACTGACCTCTGTCGTGGTCCTCATGCCGAGAGTACCGGCAAGGTTGGGGCGTTCAAGCTCATGCGCGTGGCGGGTGCGTACTGGCGTGGCAAGGACACAAACCCTCAGATGCAGCGACTCTATGGGGTGGCATTTGCAACCCAAGAAGAGTTGGATGGGTATATACATATGCTTGAGGAAGCTAAGAAGCGCGACCATCGTAAGCTTGGTAAAGAGCTTGATCTTTATACGACATCGCAACTTGTTGGTGTGGGTTTACCCTTATTTACACCAAGAGGAACGATTCTGAGGGAAAAATCAGCTCAGTTATCAAATCAACTTCGTGAAGCGCGTGGTTTTACAAAAGTTTGGACACCAAATATCACGAAAAAAGAGCTGTATGAAACATCCGGGCATTGGGCAAAATTTGGAGATGAGCTGTTTCTTGTAAAGAGCCAAGAAACAAGTGATGAAATGGCACTGAAGCCTATGAACTGTCCGCACCACGCTCAAATATATGTTTCTCAACCACGAAGTTATCGTGATATGCCGTTACGCTATCTTGAAACAACTACCGATTATCGTGACGAAAAGACTGGCGAGCTAGGTGGCCTTAATAGGGTGCGATCACTCACTCAAGACGATAGTCACGTATTCTGTCGACCAGATCAGATCGAGCAAGAAATTGACGGATTGCTTGCAAGTGCAGTTGCACTATATGAAACAATCGACATGAAGTTGCGCGTGAGACTGAGCTACCGCGATGACAGTGATGCGTACCTTGGCGACCGAGAGTTATGGGATAAAGCGCAGGCTCAACTAAAGGCTGCTGTTATAAGCAATGAGCTTGAGTACTTTGAGCAGGATGGTGAAGCGGCATTTTACGGTCCAAAAATTGACTTCATGGCAACAGATGCAATAGGTCGAGAACACCAAGTTGCAACAGTACAGTTAGACTTTGTGCAGCCCGAACGTTTTAGCCTAGAATACACTGGTGCAAATGGCGATGCCGAGCCGCCGGTGATGATTCACTGCGCTCTGCTTGGTTCGATTGAGCGATTCTTAAGCGTGTTTATTGAACATACCGGCGGATGGTTTCCGTTCTGGATAGCGCCAGAGCAAATCAGAATACTAACGATCAATGACTCAGTAACGGATTATGTGAGCGAGATTACAACGCTATTATCAACAGTCGTTTTGATGAAGCCAGTGAAATATAATGAAGTAAGATTCACAACAGACGACCGCAACGAAAGCTTAGGTAAGAAAATTCGCGAAGCGACCGCCATGAAGATCCCTGTTCAGTTGATTGTTGGACCAAAAGATAAAGACGCACGCCAGGTGAGTGTTCGTACGCAAAATGGTGAAGAAAAAGTCAACTTTAACGAGTTAGCGGACTATATTAAAGGCCTGTAAGTGATTGAGGAGCGAGGTTTGCGGCAGGCAGTCTATGAACTGATGGCTTCGTTGCCTGCCGATAAAGTAACGACATACGGCGATTTAGCGGTTATGGCGGGCTATCCAAGAGCTGCTCGTATAGTGGGCGGAATAGCTCACACTGGTCCTGAAGAATTGCCGTGGCATCGTTTAGTGAACGCTAGGGGTGGGCTTGCAACTGGATATCCTGGTGGGCAAAAAGTTCAGCGGCAACTATTGATACAAGATGGCATACATTGTAGTGATAGCTACGAGGTGAAGGACTTTATAGTAAAACGGTGGCGACCATGACAAAGAATAGTGTTTTGCCGCTAATTGTTATTACTGGACCTACTGCCAGCGGCAAAACAGCGCTTGCTATCCGGTTAGCTAAGGAGTTTCACGGCGAAATAATTTCGGCCGATTCACGATCAATTTATAAAGGTCTCGATATCGGTACAGCAAAGCCTTCAATTGCGGAACAAAAAGAAGTAGTACACTGGGGTATTGATCTTGTAACGCCCGACCAGCGGTTTACAGCAGCTGATTTTAAGGAGTACGCTGAACAGAAAATTGCAGACATACGTTCGCGAGGCTTCGTGCCATTCTTAGTTGGCGGTACAGGGTTATATATTGATGCGGTTATATATGACTATCAGTTTTGTGATGGGATGAATAACACGGCGCGCCGTCAGGAGCTCGAGAATATGTCACTTGAAGCACTGTATGTATATTGTATACAACACAACATAAGATTACCAGAAAATAGTAAAAACAAGCGATATGTAGTCAACAGTATACTGCGGAATGGACAACAGCCAAAGAGAAGGCATAGTCCTATTCACAACACTAAAGTTGTAGGTATAACAACGGAAAATTCAATATTACGTGAACGAATTGCTCTTCGAACAGAACAACTTTTTACTGAAGAGGCCTATGCAGAGGCACAATCAGCCGCAGAAAAGTATGGGTGGGAGTGCACGGCACTAACGGGGAATATTTACCGAGTACTAAAAAACTTTTTTTTGGGTAAGCTTAGTTTAGAAGAAGCGAAGATGCGCTGTATGACATTAGATTGGCGTCTAGCGAAGAGACAGTTGACGTGGTTGCGACGCAATGAACACATTAGATGGCTTACGCTCGATGAAGCGTATACCTATTGTACTCAGTTGCTCGCCCCTCATGTTAAATAGTGGTATTATAAGTATGGAATGGTAGAGATATATCATGATTGATGCACTATTTGGATCGAAGACAAGGGTTAAGCTTCTTCATTTGTTTTTAAACAATCCTGGAAAAGCATTTTATGTACGTGAAATTACTAGGCTTGTTGACGAACAAATTAATTCTGTACGTAGAGAGCTTTCTAATATGTTAGAAATAGGCATTATTACCAGTGTGAATGCAGATAATAAGCTGTACTATGAAATTAATCAGCGATATGAGCTTTATGGACCATTTAGGGCGATATTTGCCGATGAGAAAGTTGTTGAAGGCAAAGCTTCACAAGGTCCACACGTAGCACCAGGTTGGCAAAAACTAATTGAAGGATTGCCCGGTGTGAGGGTTGCAATTGCAGCTGGTGTGTTGGTACCAGGTTCAGCGTGCCACGTAGACCTATTATTGGTTGGTAATATGCCCGTACGTAAGCTTAAGGAGATGATTGCGAAAATTGAACAGCTACAGGGGCGGGAATTAAACTACAGCGTGCTTAGCTATGATGAGTTTTATTACCGCTTAAGTGTACGCGATAAGTTTATTACAGCAATGACTACAAACAAGCATAAAGTGGTAGTAGATACTGATATAATTCTGAAATGACAGGAAAAGGAGAAAAATAATGTTCGACATTGACTATAAAGGCGGTAACTGTGTAATAATCGCGAGTAAAAAAGCGACGCTAGTAATTGACCCAAAACTCTCATTGGTTGGCTTAAAAGATATTAAAACGAAAGATGAAATAGAGCTGGTAACTGAATCGCGGTTCCGGGTTGAAAATTCAGACGCGCGCATTATTATTGATGGGCCAGGGGAATATGAAGTTGGTGATTTTTCGATTCGCGGTACTGCAGCAACGCGACATATTGATACGGTTGATCAAGAAAAACTCGCTACAATTTATCGAATTGAATGCGGCGATGTGCGCGTGGGTTTAATTGGCAATATTGACCCTAAACTTGATGATGAACAACTTGAGGCACTAGGAGTAGTTGATATACTAATTGTGCCTGTCGGTGGCAATGGCTATACGCTTGACGCAACGAGCGCCGCAACTCTAGTACGACAAATTGAGCCTAAAGTAGTGGTACCGGTACATTATACTGATGCGGCTTTGCGGTATGAAGTGCCTCAGGAAGAACTAGAGGTGTTTATAAAAGAATTAGGCGCCCCTGTAGAGCAAGTTAGTCGGCTTAAGGTAAAATCTTCTGCTGCACTCGCCCCTGTACTGACGGTAGTGCAAGTTACTCGGTCGTAAAGAGGCAAAAACTATACTATATACCCCCGTAGCAAAATACGGGGGTATATAACGTTGTAAGGTAAAGATTTACCTAGCTGTTGCTAGAATGCCTTTTTTCTTCAGCGTACGAATGGCCTGTGTAGACAGGATCATTGTTACTTTTTGGCCATCTACTATAAAGGTTTTCTTTTGTAGATTCGGCTTAAAGACGCGTTTGGTGCGACGCAAAGAGAAGCTGACATTGTGGCCAAATTGTTTACCTTTACCGGTGAGTTCGCATCGTGCTGCCATATCGTTACTTCCACTTACTATTTAACAATCTTTTCCATTATAGGGTATAAGGGGTAATTCGTCAAGCTAAGCATGGTATAATTAACCCATGGATATTGGTTACATTGTAGTGGTATTAGGGGTAATATTTTTTTCGATGACACTGCATGAAGTGATGCATGGATTAGTGGCGTATCGTTTGGGCGATGAAACCGCGCGCTTGCTCGGTAGGCTCACTCTGAACCCGATTAAGCATATCGATCCGTTTCTAACCATTTTGTTGCCACTTATGATTGTAATCACCAATATGACAACAGGGGCAGCTGCGCCAATTTTTGGTGGAGCAAAGCCAGTGCCATTCAATCCTTCACGAATTAAATACGATGAATGGGGAGTGGCGATCATGGCTCTGGCGGGTCCACTCACAAACTTTGTGATCGCGGGTATCGCCTATGGCATTATGGCGCTTGGTGGTTTTAGTAGCCAGTCGCTTGCAGGTGGCATACTTTCGGTTACGGTGGTAGTAAACTTAGGTTTTTTTGTGTTTAATATTTTGCCACTTCCGCTACTTGATGGTTCTAGAGTAATGTATGCATTAGCACCTGATTTTGTACGACGAACGATGGATGTAATCGAGCGCTACGGAATATTTTTGGTATTTGCAATCGTTATGCTGTTCGGTGAATTGTTGCATGCGTATATTGTTGGGATGATCCAGCTGTGCATACGGTTGTTTGCTATGATATTTGGTGTTGTATCGCTGTAATATGGAGTATAATAAGAGTAGTCCCAGATATAATCTAGGCGTATATGATTTTCCTAACATCATAGACATGGGATTTCAATATTTTTCGCCCCCGTGGGGGTGATGTGAGAAAACCCACCTTGCACAAATGCGGGGAATGTCAAGCGCCAAAGGTTCTGGGACTTTTATGTGCTATATATTTATAACCGGGATGTGGCGCAGTTCGGGGTGAGATAAGCCTGGGGCTTATCGCAAGGACATGTTCCGATGAAATTCACAATTTCAATCGCGAACTGTCGGGGTCGCAGAATGTGACCGCACGGCTTTGAGCAGCGAACTTGATATAGTGGAGAAAGAGAATCGGGATGTGGCGCAGCTTGGTAGCGCGCACGGCTGGGGGCCGTGAGGTCGCAAGTTCAAATCTTGTCATCCCGACCAAAGAAGTGATGTTTTTCGGTATAACTATTGGTTTTGCTATACTATAAAGTGGCAGTTCATTGGATAATCGCTTGCCCTAGTGGTAAGAGGAAAGTCCGGGCAGCGTAGAATACGACAGCCGCTAACAGCGGCCGGGAGAGATCCTAGGGAAAGTGCCACAGAAACGATACCGCCTCTCACCATTTTTCGGCGCACAATAGCATTTATGGGGCTGTTGCGCCTAGAAATGGTGAGAGGTAAGGGTGAAAGGAGTGAGGTAAGAGCTCACAGTCTGCTACGGTAACGTAGTAGGGAGGTAAACCCTGTTGGCTGCAAGGAGGTTTGCATAAAAGGGCTATTCGTCCGCAAGCCGATACCCGCTCGACTTACTAAGCAATTAGTAAGCTAGATAGATGATTATCCTCGACAGAACCCGGCTTACAGATGAACTGCTACTAAAAAACCGCGATGTTATCGCGGGTTTTTAGTATAGATTTGATTTTGTGTTAACGTTACTTAGTAACTTTCTTTACAAGCTCTGCAAATGCTTTTGGCTCGCTCACTGCAAGTTCGGCAAGCACTTTTCGGTCTAGCTCAACACCTGCAGCTTTAAGATTCGCAATAAACGTACCGTAAGTAGTGCCGTTTTCACGTGCTGCTGCGTTTATGCGTGTGATCCATAGGCTGCGTAGGTCGCGTTTGCGGTTACGTCGATCTCGGTAGGCATATTGTAATGCTCGGACAACGGCCTGACGTGCTAACCTGAAGCTCCGCGTGCGGTTATGCTGCATGCCTTTAGCGGCTTTTAAGATCTTGTTATGTCGGGCCCGTGCTGGTACACCTCGTTTTACTCTCATAACTATACTCCTAGGGCTCGTTTAACATTTTTTTTCATGGCACCTGTCACAGTTGCGGTTGTGTTAATATTGCGCTTGCGTGACTTACTCTTTTTACTGAGCATGTGGTTGCCGAACGCGCGGCGACGCGTCAATTTGCCGGTACTGGTTAGCTTAATTCGCTTAGCAGTGCCCTTGTGGGTCTTCATTTTTGGCATTATTTACTCCTTATTACTATGCTCAGATTGCGGCCAGCCATCTGAGGTTTCTGTTCGAGGATCGCAACTTCGTCAAGAAGGGCAGCTACTCGGTCAATCAGCTCGTATCCAAGTTCTTTGTGCGCCATCTCGCGGCCGCGGTAAAAGATTAGTATTTTTACTTTATGGCCTTCAGATAAAAACTCACGAATCTTGCGCAGCTTGATCTCAAGGTCGTTTGCACCAATCTTTAAACCAAATCGCATTTGCTTTAGTTCCGATGCTTTGTTAGAGCGACGGTTCTTTTGCGCCTCTTTCATTTTTTGGTACTGGTACTTGCCCCAGTCAACAACTTTAGCTACAGGTGGGTCTGCGTTTGGGGATATTTCCACCAGATCAACGCCTGCCTCTTCTGCTACCTTGAGCGCCTCTTGTCGTGACATAATGCCAAGCTGCTCACCACTGCTACCAATCACACGAAGTTCTCTAGCTCTGATAGCTTCGTTGATACGATTTGATGTACTGATTGTACTCTCCTTTACTCATGTTGCAATTAACTCACGTGTTATTTTAACAGATACGACCACCGATAGCAAGTGATTTAACGGTATTGTAGGGCTTCAGAAACATGAGCAACTGTAATAGCGTCTGCCTGTTCAAGGTCGGCAATCGTTTGGGCCACTTTGAGAACCTTAAAGTAGCTACGCGCACTCAGGCCTAACTTTTCGGCAGCGGTAACAAGCAGCTGCTTTACATCGGCAGAAATTACGATGTGTGTTTTTATTTCTGAAGAAGTGAGAGAACTGTTGTTCTTCTTACTACTTTTATATCTGTTAGACTGTATTTCTTTGGCGATAATAATTGCTTTCTGTAGTTGATTATGTTGTTTTTGTGACGACGACTGCTTGCTGAGTAGCTGCTGATGGGGGACCTGTGTTACAGGCACTATCATGTCAATCCTGTCGAGTAGCGGGCCTGAAAGCTTCTTTTGGTAGGTAATAATCTGAATGCTACTACATGTGCAGTCACGAATTGAATCACCGTAGTATCCGCATGGGCAGGGATTCATTGTGCCAACAAGCATAAAGTTTGCAGGGTATGTTGCGCGACCATTTGCCCTCATTATGGAAACAGTTCTGTCTTCAAGAGGTTGACGCAGCGTTTCAAGAGTGACCCTACTGTATTCTGGCATTTCGTCAAGGAATAGCACCCCGTGGTGTGCCAGGCTAACTTCACCGGGACGTGGGCGAGTGCCACCACCAATAAGGGCGATGTGACTGGAGGTGTGGTGAGGCGCTCTAAACGGCCGCTCTGTAGCTGCTGTACTAATAAGAGTTCCTGCAAGGCTATGGATCTTCGTTACTTCGAGTCGTTCGGCACTCGAGAGAGGTGGCAAGAGCGATACGAGTGTTTTGGCAAGCATTGTCTTGCCCGCCCCGGGTGGCCCAGTAAATAGAATATTATGGTGGCCTGCGGCTGCAATCACAAGCGCGCGTTTTGCCTTCTCTTGCCCGTATACATCATCTATATACGGCCCAGTCATGGACGGAGTAGAGGGCTGAGTATCTGCGTTGACAGGAGTAATCAGAGCTTCTTGCTTAAGATGCAGGTATAGCTGCTTCAGTGACGAGACACCGTAGATAGTAACTCCTTCAACGAGCAGAGCTTGCCTAGCATTCTCGACTGGCAGGTATATCGCTGTGATACCGGCTTGTTTAGCTGCTTCAGCTACGGTTATTGCGCCACTGACCGGCCGTAGCGTACCGTCAAGGGCTAGCTCTCCTGCAAACGCAGCACCAGCTGTATTAGAAGGTAGCAGCTGGCCGCTGCTGGTGAGAATGGCTAGAGCAACAGGTAGGTCGTAGTGAGTGCCGTCTTTCGGTAGTTCTGCGGGTGCTAGGTTAATAGTGATACGTTTTGCAGGGTATTCAAGCAGAGAGTTAGTGATAGCGCTCCTGACCCGTTCTTTCGCTTCGTCAATAGCTTTGTTGCCCAGGCCAACAATTTGTAGAGCGGGTAGACCCTTAGTCATATCAGCTTCTACCTCAATAATATGGCCATCAAAACCAATCGGTGCAACTGAAATGATTTTAGCGACTACTCCCATTACTAGTGCCAGTTAATCATATCTGGTAGTAACCTGTAAACTATGTTATAATCATGAGTGTTACACTTGGGGCTGACTATAGCTTTCGACGTGAGGACTTTAACAGACTGTTTTGCATGCCGACCTCTGACGTAATCAGATTAATAATTGCAACAAACTTGCAAAAACTCGCTGCATTTGTGAAGAGTCTTGTGGCTCCTATGCGAACTGTGGCGATTGCTGCCTAATTATACGGTAGCCGTGCTACACCAGACTCCCGCTATGGGCGTAGTGCGTCATATTTAGCAGGATCGATACGTGGTGCTATTTCGGCGCTTCGTATTTAAATTATTTCGAAGTTCACCCAGCTTGTATGTTTGTCTCATTTTAAGCAGGCAGGTGGTAAATACTTGAATGAAACTATGCATGTAGACGAGCAGTAGGTTACCTTGCGGACCCGGGCGCGATTCCCGGCAGCTCCACCAACGAAAATACCCAACCAAAACGGTTGGGTTTTTTCGTTTCACAGTAGCTCACTGCAGTCGCCAGTCATAAAAACAACCACCTGCGAGTAGTGGTTGTTTTTGATTGTGGAGTTTTTTCAACGTTGTTTATTTTTGGCCTCTGTATAATTTTTTTACTCAGAGACTACCCCTATAATATGACGTTAAACTGCTAATGTCAATACAGATTAGGCGAAATCTTAAGTAAAAAATACTACATGCATTCACTACTATTTATCGGATAAGGTTGCCCAGGTGAGGTGGGCGGTGAGTACGAGTAGGGCATGGTGCGGGAGTATATATAAAAGGCAGCTAGTAGTTAGGCTGCATGTCGCAGTGTACGGGTAGTGATGTTTTTAGCAATTGATAATGATTTTCGTGGTGTCGGCTATAATGACAGTTTGTTCAACATAAAGCCCAGGACGCCGGGTAGGATTTATGTATACAGGCAAGTTGGTTTGGTGATGTAATTTTAGGCTTGGTAAAAAATACATTGCAGCGGACAGCAGCCTGGGTTTGCTAAATATGCAATTAAAAATACACAAACGTGATGACAATTCGGTGAGAGCGACTATAGCATTGGCTGCAATTGGTGGACATGTTTGTTTCATTTTGGTTCACTAAATTGTTTTGCGCTACGTATATATTGCATATATTATTGAGTAGCTAGAATTATAAATATAACAAGAAAATAGTATGTGAGACGGGGCGGTAGAGGGACGCGCTTTATAGTCAGTTCAATAGTTTGTATGCAATAAAAATACAGCTGTTTTAAAGTATTGTTGTAAACAAAGCTACGAACAATACGACATAAATGTAAAGAGCGAAAATTCAATAGATGTATTTATTACATCACACGGATAATTTACAACAACCAGCTGTCACTAGTGTTGATAGCGATAAATACAACAAAGATACACTTTTTTACAACACATTTATATACCATGATGGTTGACCAAATAGGGTTGATGTGATACTGTAAGAACAAGCTTTTACAAAAACAAAAAAAGCCACCACAACACACCTTAACAATTTAATACTGACAAGTTCCGTTACGACATTGACGGAAAAGTAGGCACCGGCACCGGTAGAAGTATTTTGAATAATGACAACATTATTCACGCACCTTTTTACTAGTACCAGTATGTGGCGTTGCCTATGCTCCGCCGATCGTAGGCATGCATTTTGTATGACTCTCGGCGTCGTAGCGCGCGGCACAAGTACTTTGAATTATATGGTGACCTACGGTCATCACACTCGTTCAAATGGAACGTGACGCAAGGACCTATGCTCCACTTTGTGGGGCGGTCAGTAGCCTTGAGCGGTTATGCGGGCGACCTTAATAGTTAATATACATGTGGGTCGCTATAGCTCACGCTTAGCATGCCGCTCGGGCTCTCTTAACTCTTTGTATTGGTGTATGATAGGAATATGCTTGGGAAAGTATTAGCAGTATCAACACTAGTAGCCTTTGTGCTTTTGTCTGCTACTCTGCAGTCAACTTCACCTTCAACCATACACCCATTAGGGATATTGTTTGTCTTTATTCTTTTATACGTGTTAGCACTTGGTGTGCTAACTTTTTTTGTATATATCACATTAAAGTTCGTTAACAGACTAAGCAGAAAGCCTGTGCGTCGGAATGCCAGTATACAGTTTGCCTACTACATGGCATCTGTGCTAGCGCTGGCGCCTGTAATGTATATTGCTATACGTTCAATTGGCCGAGCTGGCTGGTATGACCTAGTTCTCATTGCAATTTTTGAAATAATTGCCTGCTTTTATGTAGTAAAACGCTACTAATTCTCTGTTTATTTGATAGTTGTTATGCTATAATTTACAGATATGGAACCCAAACAATTTGCGCAGCCCGGAGGGATTGAACGAGCGCCTGCGCCAACAAGCATCTTTGAACAGCCTGGAATGGCTGTCGAGCGAGGCGTCGGCTATAATCCTGAGGCACAGCAAGTTGCGCCACAAGAGATAGGTGCCGCACAGGCCGAGGCGTCACAGATTGCCATGCCCGCACTCCCGGCTCCAGTTGCTCAGCAGGTGGATGACTCTACCATGCAGCCCAGTTCAAGCACCCCACTTGTGGCGGGTGATGACGATTTGATTGAAAAAGAATGGGTAGATAAGGCCAAAAAGATCTTAGCAGAAACCAAAGATGACCCCCATCGCCGAGAGACTGAAATCAGTAAATTGCAAGTAGAATATATTCGCAAGCGATATGGTAGGGAAATTGGTGCTGCGAGTGACTAATGAGTAACGTGAACGTTTTTATCACTCTGTTTGTGGTGACAACATTGATAATAGTAGGAGCGATTACTGCTTTTTTGATGTACCGTCGCACGTTACGCGAAGCCAAGAATTACGAACGTGGCCTAAAGATGGTACCAATACTAATACATTTGCCGCCAGCTAGTGATGACGTTGTTGGCGAGAACCGTGACCAGCGTGACTTAACTGAAGAAGTGCTGTCACAAGCACAGGTAATGTATAACATCATTTCGAGTACTGCCACAAAAGGATTTAAGAGTAAAATTTATGGTCAACGGCATCTGGCATTTGAGATCATCGCTCGTGATGGTCTTGTGTATTATTACGCAATTGTACCAACTGTGCTAACAGATGTTGTACGACAGGCAATTGCTGCGGCATATCCATCTGCTCGGCTTGAAGAGGTGGTTGAGCATAATGTATTCAGCAAAGTAGGTAAGATTAGCGGCACAATTGGAGGTGAGTTTACACTAAAAAAAGCCTTTTATTACCCGATTGCCACCTATTTAGAGTCAAAGCAAGATGCGTCACGCGCCCTGCTTAATGCAATTTCATCAGCAGGACGAGAAGATGGCGTGGGGGTGCAGATATTATTGCGCCCTGCTAGGGAAAGTTGGACAAAAACAGCAATTTCGCATGCTGACAAAATAGTTAAAGATAAAGGCGTGAAGAAAGCCGGGATTGAAGGCCTATTTGCACCTAAGGATATTATGGAAGCACTCTGGAAGCCACCTGAAACTGATAGTGAGGGGAAAAAAGAAGAAAAGCAGATTAACGCAGTTGACCAGCAGAAAGTAGAAGCGATACAGGAAAAGACCCGCTATCCTGGGTACGAGGTGTTGGTGCGGGTCGTGGTCTCATCAAACACTGCTGCTCGATCACAGGCATTGCTCAAGAACATTGTGGCAGCATTTTCACTATTTGACTCCCCAGCCCATAACGGGTTTAAATTTAATTTATCAAAAAATATCGAAGAGCTAACCACGGCATTTATTTTTCGGTTTTTTCCACAACAAGTTAATTTTAATATTCTGAATAGTGTCGAACTGGCGACAGTGTTCCATTTGCCAGACCAAAACAGCATACCGACGTCTCAAGTGCAGCGGCAAATGAGTAAGCAAGTAGATGGACCAACGCAAATCATGGATGACGGGCTATTGCTTGGCTATAACGAGTTTAGGGGCTTAAAGAAGCCGATTCGTTTAGGTGATAAGGATCGTCGCCGTCATATTCATGTGATTGGTCAGACTGGTGTGGGTAAATCTATTTTGCAAGAAAACCTGGCATATCAGGACATGATGGATGGGCGAGGCTTCGCTTTTGTTGACCCGCACGGTGATTCTGTGGAGGCACTGCTTAGTAAGGTGCCAAAAGAGCGGGTGGAAGACGTCATTTACTTTAATCCAAGCGACATGGACCACCCAGTGGGGCTGAATATGTTCGAGTTTGACCACCCAGATCAAAAAGACTTTTTGGTGCAAGAAGCGATTAGTATGTTGTATGGACTGTACGACCCGGGGCATACCGGTATTGTTGGGCCGCGTTTGGAGCATATTTTTCGTAACTGTGCGCTGCTGCTGATGAGCGACCCTGCTGGCGGTACGTTTATTGATATACCAAAACTCCTCATTGATGAAGAGTTTATGAAGAGTAAGTTGAAGTATGTGACTGATCAGAACGTTCTCGACTTCTGGACTAAAGAGTTTCCGGCTAGCCAGCGTTCGAGCGAGGCTGGTGAAGTGATCAGCTGGGTAGTATCGAAGTTTGGTCCATTCATTAGTAACGACGCTATGCGAAATATTATCGGTCAAACAAAGAGCGGGTTTAATTTTCCGGACATTATGAACAATAAAAAGATACTGCTTGTGAATTTGTCTAAAGGTAAGATGGGCGATCTGAACTCACGGCTTATTGGTATTATATTTGTGATGAAGTTTCAGGCAGCTGCGATGGCGCGAGCAAGTATACCTGAAGATGAACGCCAAGATTTTACGCTGTACGTTGATGAGTTTCAAAACTTTGCAACAGATAGCTTTGAGACAATTTTGTCTGAAGCTCGTAAGTATCGATTGAGCCTAGTGCTTGGTAACCAGTTCATGACGCAGCTTAAAGAAGAGCTTCGCGAAGCAATTATCGGTAACGTTGGCACCACAATTACTGGACGTATTGGTATTACCGATGCTGAGATTATGGTAAAGCGGTATGCACCAGCTTTTGATGCAGAAGATTTGACCAAGCTTCCTAACTATCAGTCTGTAGTTGTGGCGCAGATTCAGGGTGTACCTTCGGCACCCTTTAGTATGAACTGGATTCCGCCGATGGGGCAGGCTAACGCGCAGCTAAGCGATGCCCTAAAGCGCTTGTCGGCCGCAAAGTATGGGAGACCGCGAGGTCAGGTTGAACAAGAGATCTTTGCGCGTCTATCTGTTAAGAAAGAAACTCCTACCGAGCCAAAACTTGGTATTCCGGGTGCAACGCCACCTCAAACTCCCACAAAGCCAGCTTCAGGGTCGTCCTTCCTTGACGAGTGGTTGGCTAAGCGTAAACAAATGACACCAGCTGCCGCGAGTCCAGGATCAGTTGTTCCAGGAGCTGCTCCTCCGGGTCAGGCGTCGATAGTTTCTTCTGCTCCAAGTGTTCCTGCGGGTTCACCACCGCTCAGTGCGACGACGACACTAGGAACAGCACCTTTAGACAAGACTGGTGCGGGAGTATCAGAAGAACCGCTAGCCTATGACTTTACAAAAACTAATCAACTGCCTGAACAGCCAGTGATGGCGCCAGCTGCTCATTCTGCCGAACAGGTGCCAGCTACACCAACAGATCGCCTGAGTATACAGGGTGATAATAAAGCCGGTGATGAAGTGTCAATCAAGTTGCACTAAATAAGACATGGCTAGTTATAAAAAACGCTCTACTGAGCGCTTTTTATAATAGTATGTAGATGCGTTTATTTCTTGCCTAATGCTAACAACCGGAAGTAATCATAGATCAGTCCAAGGGCCCAGCCAAGAGCAAATGAAGCAATAGTTTCAGCACCTGAAAGCGGGTAGCCATAATATCGAGCTACTAAATAAATAACAAGTGTGACAACAAATGCCGCGACAGAACCAGAAAGAATCGCGTTTGGACGAGCAATCGTACTGCCGACAGCATCGCTCACTTTTTCGACAACTGGGTTATGTATAATAGTGCTAAATACTTGGCTCGGCCTGGACATTTGTGAGCGAACTTCTTTCATAGTAGCGTTATAGCTTGCTTCACGTTCATGCTTGGTTGCAGGGCCGCGTCGTTCAGCTGGTGCTTTTTCACGCATGCCGTCTTCACGTTTTTCTTTTTCGACTTTAGAAGCGTGTTCGAGTGCTTCGTGACGAGCTTTTTCGGCGTTTTGCTCAGGTGACTTTTCAGCGCTGCGCTCACGTTCAGCCGCTAGCTCCTTGTGGCGTTCAGCCGCCACTTCACCTAACTGTTCTTTATTAAACCCTTGCTCGTGCTTGTTGAATGTATCTCTCTCGTTACTCATATACCACCCCTTATATTACCTGTTAGATTGTCCCTGCATTAAAATCGCGTCGAATTAAACGTACTTCTTTTTTCACTTGGCGCGCTCGTGCATAGAAGTAGGCAACTATCGAAAGGGTAGAGGCGGCGAATATCATATTTTCGCGTGGGCCAGTGTGCGGTAATTCTGCTACGGTTTCTTCGATAACCTTTTTTTGAACAGGGCAGTTAACGGCGATTTCAACAGCATTACCGAAGGTATTAATCATACGACAGTCGTACGATGACTTATCACTGGTACCAATACCCATGGCAGGAATTTTGTCGAGGAGTTGTACGGTAAACATACGAACTTGTTTTTCACCAGGCTTAAGTGTGAATTTAGGCCAGGTAACAGTTTTTTTGCTTGCATCAAAACTGCCACCACCTGATTCAACAATCTGCGCATACTCTAGGACATCATCGAGGGGTTCAACTACAGTCACGTCTGTTGCGAGCTTACCTCGGTTAACGATCTCGAGTGAGTAGATGATCTTGTCTGAGGCATTAGCGGTCGTTTTTGTAGCGTCAACATTACCTTGAGTGATATTGCTGGCAGTTTTAGTATTCACAATGCTTGCTTTACATTGCGGATCTTTTATCCATAGCGTAGAGTCACCAGGACAGGGTTGACACTCAGGACTGTCTACGGTAAGTTTTGGATTTTGTGGGCAGAGCTTAGGGGCAGGTATCGTAAATGTGCCAACACAATCCGCACCAGTTACGTTGCCAGTCGAAGTATTGACGGTGAGTTCGACTGTGTAGGTACCCTGAGTTTTTTGCGGGTATAGGTACTGATCTATATCTTTTGCTGAGGTAGACTTATGGGTTTCGATAACCTTGCCGTCTTTTTTGACAACATAGGTGTAGCCGGTGATTGTCGGTCCATTCGCTACATAACCTTTTGCATCGAACTGATATTTGTCGAGTATTTTTGTGATCCGTAATGAGTCACATTTGGCGACAGGGTCAAGCTTACAGCCAGGATCGCCCTCGGGTAGATGTGTTTTGCCAGGGATCTTACACATTTTTGGCGGCGGCGTACAGTTTGGATAGGTACCAATTTGATCGCTTGGACATTTAGGTTCTGGAGGGTACACCTTTAGTGCTAGGTTACCGCAGGCATTCATTAGCCCAAACCACATACCACTGTCTGTCTGACCGACATATACGGCATAATTTGATCCTGATGCTGAATAGCCATTGAGTGAGTCCCAGAGGGTGAGCGGACGGTAATAGTAGCTGCGAGTGCTGCCACTAGAGGTGCGAATCGTGTAGGATCGCTCACCCTGTGCGTAGCTATAGCGGGGCGTAAGCCCCCAGCTGATAAGGCCATCATTCTTAGAGTTGAGCGTTCGTAATGTAGTGTTTTCTATGTTTGCTCGACTAATACCCAAGACGTTAAAGAGGTCGCGTATATTATTTGTATTCGCATCGTAGTGCGCAAGATAATCACTCTTACTGTTCACTCCGCCAGAAATAAAATTTGACGGGTTAGATGAGTTCGTGGCTTCGGCAGGTGAAAATACTGCGAAGAACTGCACCACTAAAGCAAGGGCAGTAAATATAAGGCCAATGCGTCGCGTGGCCTCTTCTTTTTTGAGTCGTTTTGCGTAAAAGCCAAGCTGACCGACGAGTGCCGGACTAAAGGCTAGATTTGATACTAGTTTTCGAAACATAGCGATACCTGTTATTTTTGTTTATTATTTATACCTCTCACCCGCATATTAGCATAAGAAATATGTTCAGCGCAATAGGTTGAATGAACAAGTTTTTTTATGGTACAATACTAGGTATTGTATTAGATATAAGCAGCAGCCGAAATGACTGAAGTGAGGGATAATGGCTAAACAAAAAGACGACGGCTCTTATGATGGGTCACAGATCCAGGTTTTAGAGGGGCTTGATCCGGTTCGCAAGCGACCAGGCATGTACATTGGGAGTACTGGCTACGACGGTGTTCATCATCTTATTAAAGAAATTGCTGATAATTCAATTGATGAAGCGATTGCAGGGTTTGCGTCGAGAGTAGACGTATTAATTTTGGAAGATGGAGGCATCACTATAAGTGATGATGGTCGTGGTATTCCGATCGACAAACATCCAAAGACAGGGGTGAGTACACTCGAAACGGTGTTAACTATTTTGCATGCTGGTGGTAAGTTCGGCGGCGGTGGCTATAAAGTTTCGTCTGGATTGCATGGTGTTGGCTCGAGTGTTGTTAACGCGCTATCGACGAAACTAATCGCAGAAGTCGTGAAAAACGGCGAGTTATACCAGATTATTTTTGAACGCGGCAAGGCAATCCAGCCGTTAAAAAAAGTCGGTAAAACTGATCGTGGCCAGGGTACTACAATTACCTTTTATCCAGACCCTGAAATATTTAAAGAAACAATTGAGTTTGACTATAAGTGGGTTGTGAGCTACTTGCGGCACCAAGCATATCTCACAAAAGGCGTGTATGCGACCGTGTACGATCAACGTACTAAGCAACGGCAGGCATTTTATTTTGAAGGCGGTATTAAGAGTTATGTAAAAAATCTTAATATTGGTAAAGAAATCTTAGGTGATGAAATATTCTATGTTGAACGCCAGGTAGAAGAGTCGATGGTGGAAGTTGCGATTCAATATAACGATAGTTACATCGAAACAGTGCGTCCTTTTGCAAATAACGTGCTAACGCCTGACGGCGGCACGCATCTAATTGGCTTTAGGGCTGCGCTTACCAGGGTAATTAATGATTACGCTAGGAAGAGTGGGCTGCTCAAAGAAAAAGAAGAAAATCTTAGTGGTGACGATATTCGCGAAGGCCTCACAGCGGTTATTTTGGTAAAATTACCAGACCCGCAGTTTGAGGGGCAGACCAAAAATAAGCTTGGCAATCCTGAGGTGCGTCGTTATGTCGAGCAGGTGATGAATGAATACTTTGCATACTTTTTGGAAGAAAATCCGGCTATTGCAAAAAAAATTGTTGGTAAAGCACTGCTAGCCGCTCGCGCTCGCAAAGCTGCTAGGGCAGCGCGTGACAACGTGATTCGCAAGGGAGTACTTGACGGAGCAAGTTTACCAGGCAAGTTAGCTGACTGTTCAAGCAAAGACCCTGCGGAATGCGAACTCTATATTGTAGAGGGTGACTCAGCCGGTGGATCGGCTAAATCTGGCCGAGATAGTCGTACACAGGCAATCTTGCCGCTGCGCGGTAAAGTGCTTAATACAGAACGCGCTCGGCTTGATCGTATGCTTGGCAATAACGAAATTGTCAGCCTTATTAAAGGTATGGGCGTGGGTATTAGTGACCAATTTGACATTAAAGGGCTGCGCTACGACAGGATTATTATTATGACCGACGCCGATGTTGACGGTAGTCACATCGCAACCTTACTCATGACATTTTTCTTCCGGTATATGCGGGAGGTAGTTGAAGGTGGACATATTTATCTAGCGAAGCCACCACTGTACCTGATTAAATTATCTGGTAACCGTAAGGAATACGCTTATAATGAAGAGGAGTTAGAGACTAAGCTGAGGCAGATGGCTGACGTTCGGATTGCAAATGGCACAAAGGTGAACCCAGAAGACTCCCTCATTAAGCAAGCTGGTTTAGGAGAGTCTTCGTTACAACGATACAAGGGGTTGGGTGAAATGGATGCCGAGCAGTTGTGGGATACGACAATGAATCCAGAAAATCGTGTGTTGGTTCAGGTTAAGATTGATGATGCAGAGCGCGCCGATGCTATTTTTACTAAGTTGATGGGCGATGAAGTAGCACTGCGTAAAAGCTTTATTCAGACTCGTGCGAAAGATGTTAAACTTGAAGAATTGGATGTGTAGTCTATGAATGAAGATGAAATGTTGACACCAGATATGACTGATTTACCGCTCGAACCAGAAATAATTGAGCCTGAGCAGACACACTCAAAAACACTTGAACACCGTAGTGTTGAAGATGTTATGGAACATAGCTTTTTGCGATATTCGATGAGCGTGATTATTGATCGCGCGCTCCCAGATGTGCGCGACGGACTAAAGCCAGTCCATAGACGCATTTTGTACACTATGGGTGAACAAGGATTGCGACCAGGCGGTAAGTTTAACAAGTCAGCGCGTATTGCTGGCGATGTAATGGGTAAGTACCACCCTCATGGCGATTCAAGTATCTATGACTCGATGGTTCGACTCGCTCAAGATTGGGTGATGCGGTATCCGCTCGTGCAAGGCCAGGGAAACTTCGGATCGATGGATGGTGACCCGGCGGCCGCTAGTCGCTATACAGAAGCGCGATTGGGCCATGCGGGTAATGAGCTACTAACAGATCTTGATAAAGAAACTGTTGATTTTCGGGATAACTATGACGGGCGTGAACAGGAGCCATCTGTGCTACCTGCTAAGTTACCGAACCTGCTTCTTAATGGCCAGATTGGTATTGCAGTCGGTATGGCGACAAGTATACCTACGCACAATCTTGGTGAGTTGGTTGATGCAACCGTAGAATTAATCGATAACAAAGAAGCGACAATTGATGATCTGCTGAAGCATGTTAAGGGCCCGGATTTTCCAACTGGTGCCGTAGTATATGGCGGCGCTCCTATGAAGCAGGCGTACCAAACTGGGCGAGGGAGCGTTACCATACGAGCCGTTGCTACAATCGAAGAGACTAAAAAAGGCCGCCATCAGATTGTTGTAACAGAGATGCCTTATGCTGTAAATAAAGCAACGTTGATAGAAAAACTTGCCGATTTAGTGAAAGATAAAAAAATTACAACAATCAGTGACCTGCGTGATGAAAGTGCGCGTGGGAGTGTTAGGGTTGTCATTGAACTCCGTAAAGATGCTTATCCAAAAAAAGTGCTGAATCAATTATATAAATTGACTGCTTTGCAGACAGCTTTTCACTACAACATGCTGGCACTTATTGATGGTGTACAGCCACGCGTACTTGGGTTGCAAGATATTTTGCAAGAGTTTTTGAAACATCGTCAACAGGTTGTGAGGCGACGAACAGAATATGAACTACGTAAGGCCAAGGAGCGCGCACATATCTTACAGGGGTATAAGATCGCGCTTGATCACATTGATGAAGTAATTAAAACAATTCGCGCCAGCAAAACTCAAGAAGACGCTGAAGCGGCGTTAGTAGAAAAGTTTGCACTCACTGAAATACAGGCAAAAGCTATTCTTGCAATGCAGCTCCGTCGCCTAACAGGGCTAGAACGTGAAGCTATCGAAGCCGAACTCATTGAGCTACTTGCTATTATCGCAAAGCTTGAAGGCATTCTAGCCAGCGAAGAAGAGATTCTAGCTATCATTAAGGCCGAACTGCTTGAAATGAAAGATAAATATGGTGATGAACGACGTAGCAAGATTATCAATCATGAGCTTGGTAAGTTTAGTGATGAAGAATTGATTCCTGAAGAAGATACCGTGGTTCTTTTAACAACAGAAAACTACATAAAACGTACCCTTGCAAGCGAGTATCGTAAGCAAAATCGTGGTGGTAAGGGTAAGCGTGGTATGACCACTAAAGAAGAAGATGTGATTGATCAGCTGGTGACTGCAACGACGCATGATTGGCTACTATTCTTTACTAATAAAGGACGGGTGTTTCGACTCAAGGCCTATGAAGTGCCAGCAGCAAGTTTGGCAGCTAAAGGTGTAGCGGCAGTGAACTTGTTGCAACTACAGCCAGAAGAAAAAATTACCTCATTGATTTGCCTTGCTAAAGATGCAAGTGACGAGGGGTATTTATTTATGGCGACCACAAAGGGTACAGTCAAAAAGACACCGTTAAAAGACTACGCTAATATACGCACTAACGGGCTGATTACTATTAACCTTGATGTGGGTGATGAGCTGCGTTGGATAAAGCAAACCACTGGTAAAAATGATGTGATTATTTCAACATCTGCTGGTCAAGCGGTGCGATTTAATGAAGCAGAAGCACGGCCAATGGGGCGCGCCGCACGGGGTGTTCGGGGTGTACGATTACGTGCTAATGACTGGGTGGTCGGTATGGACGTAGTGGTTGATGACGAGCAGACGTTGTTAGTGATTAGCGAAAAAGGGTTTGGTAAAAAGACTAAGGTCGCAAACTTCCCAAGCCATAAGCGTGGTGGTGTTGGCATAAAGGCTGCAGTTGTAACAGCTAAAACAGGTCCTATCATATCTGTGCAAACCATAGATCCGGCGATGAGTGAAGCAATTCTGATTTCAAAAAATGGTCAAACCATTCGCTTAAGCCTGAATGACATTAAGCTGCTAGGCCGCACAACTCAAGGAGTGACAGTCATGCGATTGTCAGAAGGCGATACTGTTTCATCGATTGGCTTAATGGAGGAAACCGAAAAAGACGATAGTAGTGAGGCGACAAAGTAGAGTATGAGACTATCACCGTATCTACTTGTAGTGGTGATCAGCTGGTTAGTCGCTCAGGGGGCAAAGTATCTTGTTGTAGCAGCACGGACTAAAAACTTTTCACACATCAGACAGTTATATTTGTCGGGCAATATGCCGAGTGCGCACAGTGCTACTGTTGTGTCGGTTGCAACGATTATAGGGCTATATAACGGGCTAGATTCAGCAATCTTTGGCTTAGCGGCGGTCGTTGCAGCTATTGTTATGTATGATGCTGTTATGGTGCGGCGATCTGTAGGTGAGCAAGGGCTGGCCATTCAGGAGATCATTAAGATCGCTAAAAGTGGTGTAGTGCTGCCGCGTGCAGCTAAAGGGCATACGCCGCTGGAAGTGCTGGTGGGTGCTTTACTGGGTGTTGTGATTGGCATTGTTGTGTTTGTCGCCACAAAATAGCAAATTAGCCTTGACTACCGCTGTTTGGTGATATATGATAGATTGAGTCTGATTGCGAGAAGGTAGAAACATTCAATCTGTTCGACAGTTAGATTTTTTACGTAATTTAACAATTTGGTTGTGCAATTATCATCGTCAGTCTATTTTGAGTAGACGTTCTGCGAAGGCAGAACATCTTTTATGGAAACAAGTACTATCACTTTAGTGATGTAGTTAATAAAACCATATTCAAAGTTTTTTTTCTGGATAGAGTTTCGCAAGAAATTCCTTCAGGGGGAGAGACCGGTCCCGAACGATTTATTCGTTCGCACCGCGTCCGAGGGGTAAGCCTCTCGAAAACTTTTAATGGAGAGTTTGATCCTGGCTCAGGATGAACGCTGGCGGCGTGCCTAACACATGCAAGTCGAACGGTAACTTGTTCCTCACTGAGGTTCGGAATGGATAGGTATATAGAATAGGGAATATGGAATATGGCAATTTTGCTACATACTATATTCGACATACTATATTCTCCCAATTCGGAGCTTTAGTGAGGAATGAAGACGAGTGGCGAACGGCTGAGTAACGCGTGGGAACGTGCCCCAAAGTGAGGGATAACTTTCGGAAACGGAAGCTAATACCGCATATGATCTTCGGATTAAAGAATTTATTCGCTTTGGGAGCGGCCCGCGTCGGATTAGGTTGTTGGTAGGGTAAAGGCCTACCAAGCCGACGATCCGTAGCTGGTCTGAGAGGATGACCAGCCAGACTGGAACTGAGACACGGTCCAGACTCCTACGGGAGGCAGCAGTGAGGAATCTTCCACAATGGGCGAAAGCCTGATGGAGCAACGCCGCGTGCAGGATGAAGGCCTTCGGGTTGTAAACTGCTTTTATGAGTGAAGAATATGACGGTAACTCATGAATAAGCACCGGCTAACTACGTGCCAGCAGCCGCGGTCATACGTAGGGTGCAAGCATTATCCGGAGTGACTGGGCGTAAAGAGTTGCGTAGGCGGTTAGTAAAGTGAATAGTGAAACCTGGTGGCTCAACCATACAGACTATTATTCAAACTCACTAACTCGAGAATGGTAGAGGTAACTGGAATTTCTTGTGTAGGAGTGAAATCCGTAGATATAAGAAGGAACACCAATGGCGTAGGCAGGCTACTGGACCATTTCTGACGCTGAGGCACGAAAGCGTGGGGAGCGAACCGGATTAGATACCCGGGTAGTCCACGCCGTAAACGATGGATGCTAGCTGTGGGGGGTATCGACCCCCTCCGTAGCGAAGCTAACGCGTTAAGCATCCCGCCTGTGGAGTACGGCCGCAAGGCTAAAACATAAAGGAATTGACGGGGACCCGCACAAGCGGTGGAGCGTGTTCTTTAATTCGATGATAAACGAAGAACCTTACCAAGGCTTGACATCCCGAGAATCTTTCCGAAAGGAGAGAGTGCTTTATTGAACTCGGTGACAGATCTTGCATGGCCGTCGTCAGCTCGTGTCGTGAGATGTTTGGTTAAGTCCATCAACGAGCGCAACCCCTGTGAATAGTTGAATTTTTCTATTCAGACCGCCTCGGTAACGGGGAGGAAGGAGGGGATGATGTCAGGTCAGTATTAGTCTTACGTCTTGGGCTAGAAACGCGCTACAATGGCCGGTACAAAGG
>JBATSN010000005.1:0-72735 GCA_049293315.1 Saccharimonas sp. (SeqCode) | reverse complement strand
ACCTACTTACCACGAGGGTTTCAGTGTGTCGCTCGTGGAGGCTTCTATGATGCAAAAGCCGATTATCGCTACTGCCGTGGGTGGTAATGTTGAGATTATCCAAAATGGCAAAACGGGGATTTTGGTGCCAGCAAAAGATAGCGCTGCGCTCGAGCAGGCTATGGAGCAGTTGTTTACAGACGGCAAATTACGGGATACACTCGCACACCATGCGCGCGAGCAGTACCTCGAGCGGTTTGTTTTTAACACGATAGTAAAAGAAAGGTTTATGAAGCTATATGAAAAAACTTCTCATTGAGGCTTCAGTCCTAGAGCAGGATCGGCCGAGCGGTGTTAATTACTTCACTGACGGCCTAGCGCGAGCGCTCGAAACAATAGATAACAATTCATTTACCGTCGAGTATTTCTGGCTAAATTTCCTCGGCAAAAAAGCCGCGCGCAATCCACTCGTGCAAGCTGCTCAGTCCACCAACCGCCTGCAGCAACTGAAGCTAATTCCCCAGCGCGTCTATGCCAAGCTCGTGTATTACCGTGTCGCACCGCCGCTTCTACTCCGCAGGTCTGATTGGGTTATTTACCCGAATTTTTACATCTGGCCGTCATTGCGACACACTCGGCGCGCGGCAGTAGTCCATGATATGGGTTATGCTAGGCACCCTGAATACGTCGAGGACAAAAACTGCGCTTTCCTTACCCGCGTTGTGTCGCAAACAGTAAAAAAGGCCGAAAAGATCATCACTATTTCCCAATTCACAACCAACGAGCTCGTTGAACTTCTGGGTGTACCGCGTGAAAAAATCATCACCATCGACATTCCTGTCGACACTAGCCAGCTCAACAAAGACCTCGACCACGGATTCGATCGGCTTCGTGAACGCTATGGGCTAGAGAAAAAATATATCCTATCGCTTGGAACCATCGAACCCAGGAAGAACCTGGAACTCCTTGTCGAAGCATACTGTGCACTGCCTGAAGCACTAAGGGTCACCTATAGTCTGCTCCTCGCGGGCAAGTGGGGATGGAAAACCGAGTCACTCCAGCAACTTATCGACCAAAAAAGGCGTGAAGGCTTCGACATCATCACCCCTGGCCATATCGACCAAGATGACCGAGCAACGTTCTACTATCAAGCGTCAGCATTCGCGATTACCACCCATTACGAAGGCTTTGGTATGCCACTTCTCGAAGCCCTGCACTGCGGCATTCCTTCGGTAGCTGTGGATATTCCAGTCCTCCGTGAAGTTGCAGACACAAGCTGCTTGTGGGTCGAGAAATCAACTCCGTCCGTAACCGACGGGCTTACGAGAATCCTCAGCGACGAGGCATTGCGAACCGATCTATCGGCCGCCGGGCCCAAACAATCCGCCACTTTTTCATGGCAACGAACCGCTGAATCACTTGTGGATCAGCTTTTTAACGACTAGTTACGAGTCGTAGGTTGGCCAACGATACCAGGAGTCGTCCGGAGCTCTTCAAGCGTCATGCCGGCCTCGGCTGCAAGCGCGAGCGCGTAAATATGCGTTGCTGCACTGTGTCGTTCAATTGCTTCAGTGTGGTCAGCAATTGTATGCTTTTCAACAAAGTCATTAAATGATCCTGGGTTAAGTTCTGCCGCGGTTGGCGCTTTGAGCTGTTCGGTCATAGTAATACTCCTCTGTATTTGTTCCTATTGCTCCTAGTATAGCCTATACTAGGCAGAGTATGAGGTTGTTAGAATACGAAGCCAAAGCCATCCTGAAGCGGTTCAGTATTCCCGTTCCAAATGGGAGGGTTATTCGCGCTGACGATGCACTTCCGGCTGTACCGACAGTAGTAAAATCCCAAATCCCTGTCGGCGGGCGCGGCAAAGCAGGCGGTATACAGGTCGTCACTAGTGCATCCGAATTGCCAGATGCTATTGAGCGTATCCTCCACCTTGAAATCAAGGGTCATACACCGAGCGCCGTACTGTGCGAAGAACTCATCGATATACAAAACGAGTACTACCTGTCGCTCATCATCAACCGCAGTAAGTCATGCATTGAACTCGTCGCTCACCAAAACGGCGGCGTAGAAGTCGAATCGAACGACGCAGCCGGCTTTTTACACTTCACCCTCACGGGTGATAATGCTGACGCAGCCGGCGAGGCGCTCGCGGAGTTATACGGCCTGCCAGACAAAACCTTTGTATTGCAAGATATGGCCGAGCAGCTTTACAGGTGCTTCACACAAAGCGACGCGACGCTGCTAGAAATCAACCCGCTCGTCCTCACAACCAGGGGCACACTCATGGCAGGTGACTGCAAAATGGAGCTCGACAACGCTGCGGCCTTTCGTCACCCTGAGTGGGACTTCGAAGATAAACCAACCAGCGCTAATTTTGTCACCCTCGACCCACAGGGCACCGTTGCAACCATCGCCAATGGCGCAGGGCTCGCGATGGCTACTGTGGATGCTGTTACGGCAGCCGGGCTTACTCCCGCTAACTTCCTCGACATTGGTGGCGGTGCGACAACCGCAAGGGTAGTGGAGTGTTTTCAGCAAATTACAGAATTCCCGCGCGTCAACGCAATCGTCATCAATATCTTCGGTGGTATCGTGCAGTGCGACACCGTCGCCCAGGCTATCATTGAAGCCAGGGGCGCCTTCCCCTCACTACCTACCCTGTACATCCGCCTCAGCGGCAACCGAAGTGCAGAAGCCGCCGAACTACTACAGCATGAACAATTACCCCTCTACTCTAGCCTTGAAGAGTGTATACAGGAGCTAACGCGATGAACCACACCATATTCACGGGCAAAAACGTCATCGTACAAGGAATTACAGGTACCCACGGCGCCTTCCATACGCGCAATATGGTAAAGTACGGCACCCAGGTCGTGGCGGGTACGTCGCCCGCCAAAGCCGGCACAACAGTCGACGGCATCCCGGTATACGCTCGTATTACTGACATTCAAGCAGATATGCCAGTAGATGCCAGTGTGATTTTTGTACCGGCACCGTTTGCCAAGGCGGCTATTCTGGAAGCAATCACAGCCAAGGTGCCCCTAATTGTGTGTATTACCGAAAACATCCCCGTGCACGATATGTTGACAATTCGACAACATTTGCAGGGAAGTGGTTCTGTGCTCGTTGGGCCAAACTGCCCCGGCGTCCTCGTGCCCGGCGGCAATTTACTCGGTATTATTCCCGCCCACCTTGCCACCTGCGGCGACACCGCCGTGGTCAGTCGTAGCGGCACCCTCACCTACGAAGCGATGGATCTCCTAACCCGCCACGGTTTTGGCCAAAAGTACATCATTGGCATTGGTGGCGATATGGTCCGCGGCACGGGCTTTATGGAGTGCTTGGAACTATTCGAAGCCGACCCAGACATAATGCGTATTGTTATGATCGGTGAAATTGGTGGTACTGATGAGGTGCAGGCGGCCGATTATATACAGCAGAACGTCACCAAACCAGTCTACGCCTACGTCGCCGGGCATAGCGCCCCCGTGGGCGTGCAGATGGGCCATGCCGGCGCCATTCAGGGAACAAATTCCATGGAGTCTGCCCGGGCAAAAACAGACTACCTTCGCGGCGCAGGCGTAACTGTGGCTGATAGTATTAGCGAGCTTATCAGCGCTATCAAATAGCGGTATACTGGGGATACTATGAAAAAATTGATTTCTGTTCTGATTCCTGCCTATAACGAAGAAGAGGTGCTCGACATGCTCATGGAGCGGCTCGGTAAACTTGCCGCCGACCAACCTAGGTACAACTGGGAGTTTATGTTCGTCAACGATGGCAGCCGTGATCGCACTCTCGAGATAATTAAGCAATACGCCGAGCGCGATACACGTGTTTCGTACATCAACCTATCGCGCAACTTCGGTAAAGAGACCGCCATGATTGCCGGTTTCGACCACGTGCGCGGTGACGCGGTCGTCAACATCGACGCCGACCTACAGGACCCGCCCGAGCTCATCCCCCAAATGATTAAATACTGGGAAGACGGCTATGACGACGTGTTTGCGCGCCGCCGCAGCCGAGCAGGCGAAAGCTTTGTAAAGAAACTAACGAGCCAGGTGTACTACAAAGTACTCCAGCGCTCCACCCGCATCCCAATCCAAATCGATACTGGCGATTTCCGCCTCCTCGACCGCCGTTGTATCGACGCACTCAAACAATTCCGCGAAAGCGAGCGCTATACCAAAGGGATGTTTAGCTGGATTGGCTACAAAAAGAAGGAGATTCTGTACGACCGCGACCCGCGTGCCGCTGGCACAACCAAGTGGAACTATGGCAAGCTCGTCAACCTTGCCATCGATGGTATCACGAGCTTCACGACGGCGCCACTGCGCGTATCGACGTATGTCGGGTTCATTGTTTCGGTTGTCGCTTTTGTGTACATCCTTTACCTCCTGATTCGTCCGCTGTTCGGCGTCCCCACAGGTGGCGGCTATTCGTCAACGATGGCGGCGATACTGTTCCTCGGTGGCGTTCAGTTACTAAGCCTGGGTATCATTGGTGAATACATCGGTCGCATATTCAACGAAACCAAAAACCGCCCGCTGTACTTTGTTGAGGAGTATCACGAAGCGCACCATGAGAAATAAAGCCCAGGTCGTGCGTTTCGGGATTGTCGGTGCCGCCAATACGGCGCTTGATTTTGGGTTGCTATTTATCCTAAAGGCGCTGGGGTTGCCGGTCGAATTTGCGAATATCGCTTCGACGACCATCGCATTTTTGTTCAGTTTCTTCGCTAACAAAAAGTACACGTTCAAAACCAGTGGCACAAATGTCGTCCGCGAAATGATACTATTTGTCGTTGTGACACTAACTGGACTATGGGTATTACAGACGCTCGTCATTATGTTGACGTTGCCATGGCTCACTGCAATCACCAATCAAACAGATGTCGCACTGCTTGTCGCGAAGCTTCTGGCGACAGTCGTGTCGATGACGTGGAATTACCTACTCTACACAAAGTTAGTGTTTAAAAAACACTAACGCTTATAGTCATCTTGTAATCGCGTGATATCCGCTTCGTCTGAGTGCATAGTTGGGTCGGTGTGTTGCCATATCTCTGCCACGAGTGTCACACCATCACTCCCACCAACAAGTCGGTGGCACTCCCCTGCTTCAAATTGCACGACGTCGCCAGGGTTTGCTTGCACCATCTCGCCCATTACTTCAGGGTCGAGGCTCTTGTGGTACCCGCCGCTTGTTAAGAACACCCATCGCTCTGCCCTACGGTCATGACGCTGCCAGCTAAGACGCTGGTTTGGCTCAACATAGAGAATCTTTGGGCTTAGTTCAGCATGTGCCGCACCAAGGCGCGCCTCGTCAGGGTTGAGTCCCGGAAAAAACTCCGCCAAAAACCTATCAGCGTCACTATCGGCAAGGCGAATATAACCACCCCAGGGCTTATCTGCATTTACTTCTGCTATAGTGTATTGTTTTTGCGTAGCCCATTCAACAAGCTCGCTCATGTCGGCAGGGGTATCTTGTTGGTGGCTTGTTTGCATATCATCTGGCATAGTGACCTCCTTTTGCTATCCTTTTAGTATAGCGTATACTAACCCTATGCATATTGTTATCGACGCCCGTATCATAAATAGTAGCACTGGTACGTATGTGCGAGAACTGTTAAACCATCTGCAGCTACTTGATACTAAGACACGCTATACCGTGCTGGTACCAAGTAAGGATGTGTCCTATTGGCGCCCTACTGCGTCAAACTTTTCAATAAAAGCAGCTGACTTTCCAAGTTATTCATTTCGCGAACAGTTCGGTTTTGGTTCTTTTTTAACTAAGCTCAAGCCTGATTTAGTTCATTTTTGCATGCCACAACAGCCCATATTTTATTCTGGCGCTCGCGTCACTACCGTTCATGATATGACACTACTCAACACCTATAATAGTGATAAAAACTGGTTCGTATTTCATGCTAAACAGCTGGTTGGGCGCTGGGTGTGGAAACAATTACCCCGGCTCAATCAACACATTATTACAGTTTCTAAAAATACTTACCGCGAATTTACTGATTTTGTACATATTCAGCCTGATAAAATTTCGGTTATTTATGAAGCTGCCCACACAGTGCCAGTAAAAAAACTTATGCCTTACCACGCTCTGCCTTACCGCGATTTCATATTATACGTAGGCCAGCAACCTGACTATAAAAATATTCGGCGACTTGGCGACGCTCATCAGCAACTCTTAGCAAGACACCCTGATCTTGGGCTAGTATTGGTGGGGCGCATAACCGAGCCAGTGTTACGCAATAAGCGCTACTTTGAATCGAAGGGTTATCAAAACATCCATTTTACTGACTACCTCCCAGATGAACAGCGCGATTGGTTGTATACAAAAACTAAAGCCTATGTATTTCCATCGCTCATGGAAGGATTCGGCTTGCCGCCACTCGAAGCAATGGCTTGTGGTACACCAGTTATTTCAAGTAATACGTCGTGCATGCCCGAAATATTAGGTAGTGCAGCTGAATATTTTAACCCTTTCGATACTACTACTATGGCGTCGGCAATTGAACGTGTTATCACCAATCCAGATCTCTGTAAAACTATGGTTAAACGCGGTTACGAGCAAGCAGCCCGGTATTCATGGCAAAATACAGCCAAACAAACGTTAGCTGTGTACAAACAAGCGCTGGGCAAAAACTGGTGATGTCTGTGTTTAGTGTATTATGAGCTTTTTTGCGCAATAATTAAGTGCCTATCGCGACCTTCACCTTCACTAAAAGTTTGAATGTCACTATATTCTGTAGCCACGCGGTGTACCACCCGGCGATCAGCAGCATTAATACGCGCCACATATGAGTCACCTGTACTACGTACTTGCTCAATCCAACCACGAGCTTTTTCGGCCACCTGCTCTTCGCGTTGTTTTTTATAATCAGCTACATCAACGCTCACTCGCATTATTGCCGCATGCTGACTACGAAGCGCCGTGCCTACTACAAACTGAAGGCTGCGTAAGGTTTCGGCATTTCGACCAATCAAAATACTATTTAGATCACTCGTTTCTACATGCAGAGCAATTACTTCGTCTTCAAGTGTTGCGGTAACCGCTATGTTCTCACCAAAAAATGAAATGATGTCTTGTAAAAATTTTTGTGCAAACTCTAATGATTCTTGTTCGTTCATTACTTCTTCCCTTTCTTCCTTCGATTATCTTTCGCGGTTATGCGAGTCACCCGCGCCTCAGTGGCTTTTTGAGCACGCATTACGGCAGTGGGTGGCATAGCAGGGTTTTTATTTTTTTTGTTCCGAATCGTAGGTTCATCAGCTAGTTCTTCAAGCTCGTCACTATCTTTGCCTAGTAGGTAGTGTTGCTGTGCTACCGCTACTATATTCGAAACGGTGTAGTAAAGTGCTAGTGCGCCAGGCAGGCTCACCATAATAAACAACATCATGATTGGCATAATTTTCATCATATTACCCATCATTGCATTGCTCATCTCACTTGGATCGGCTTGTTTACCTGCTGCCGTTTCGGCCATAATGTCGCGAAAGCGTTTTGTTGATTTACCAGTTGGGGCCGTTTGTTTTGTCATAATGTATTGAGTGTAAGCAGAAATAACAGCAAGTAAAATTAAAATAACATTTACTTGCCCGTTACTAAATGCGGTCTTTGTTAGGTCGATAAAGCCGAGCATAGTGTGATTAAAATTATTAGGGTCGGCAATCACAGTTTTAATTGCTGGAATCGCCTCAAGGCTATCATACATATACTTCGCTACTTGATCACGGTGCAGAGTAATAATTTGAATCACCATATAAAGTCCAATAAATATAGGGAGTTGAACTAGTAAGATAAGGATCGAACGAAACGGATTGATACCGTGACGTTTATATAGTTCCATCTGCTGAGCAGCTTCAAGTTGTTTATTGCCGCCAGCAGCAGCTTTAATCTTTTTTAGCTCAGGCTGCATCTTTCGCATCATTTTTGTCTGGTGAAGCTGGCTGCGCACTAATGGATAGATCGCAATTCGCACAAAAATAGTAAACAGAATGATCGCCACACCAAAATCACCGCCAGGAATTATACTATACAGTAGCATTAAGGCGTTGAAAATCGGCTTTACAATTAACACATCAAACATAAACTCTCCCGCTATTTACTAATCAGTAGTATACCACCTGTAGAAAAGTTTTTCTATGCAATGATTTGTGCTTGACGCATTGTATTGCGTAACATAGTACGAAGCTCTGCGTGGTCGAGAGACATCACCTCTGCATTTGTCACAATTATCACTGCGTCGGTAGTTTGCTGAATGTGCGGTATTTCAGCACGAATTAGTTCATAAATTCTACGACGAATACGATTACGACCAAATGCACTTTTATGCGTTTTTTTACTTACCACCACAGCGAAACGACTTTTTTTACGACGCAAGTTAGGAATCGATTTTACCGTAAATAATCGTGACCGATATACAGCCGCGTTACGGTACACATAGGCAAGGCTCCCATGACCATGAAAACGATATTGTTGAGCTATCATATTCTCTATCTCATTATCATTATACATAATCGTCCAAGGAAGTTCCTTGGACGATATGGGGTGGTGCTAAATGGCAATTCTGGCTCGGCCTTTGGCGCGACGACGCTTTAAGACGGCTCGACCTGCTTTAGTGGCAACCCGCGCTCTAAACCCATGGGTCTTCGCACGATGTCGTGTGTGTGGTTGGTAGGTTCGTTTTGGCATATCGTTAGTTATTATACCCTTTACAATCAGATTATTCAATATTACCTTGCTACTTTTACAAAGTTATAGCCTTGATATAGTATTTTTCCACATTTACTACCGACTTTTCCCCAGTTATATAGATGAGTTGTTAGATTGTGGAAAAACCACACCCCTATCATGGGTTGTTCGTTGCAGTACAAATACACAACGCATCAGTGGTTGTGGAAAACTCCATTGTTCGTTAAAATAGAAGTAGTAACGAATGGTCGCTGGAGGGAATATAGACAACGTGCAACACGCGCTATGGCAAAGTGTTTTAGGGGAAATTGAACTTTCTGTGTCACACGGAAACTTTGAGACCTGGTTTAAAAACACCGACATTCTACATCAAGACGATACTTCTATTACAATTGGGGTATCTAACATTTTTGCTAAGCGTCAGTTTGAAGTTAAGTTTGATAAACAAATTCGTGATGTATTGAAAAAAAATGGGTTTATCGTCGAATCAGTTCATTATGAAGTAAAGTCTCATAAAAAAAATGTAATTAGTCGTGAAACGACCCATGAAGACGTTTCAGGGCAAGTTGATAATCTCATAAGTAATTCAACTAAACAGGGTCGCCAAAAATCACACAACTCGAGAACAGCCGCAACTACACTTAACCCAAAATATACCTTTAAAAATTTTATTGTAGGCAGTAGTAATGACCTTGCCTACACAGCCTGCCAGGCAGTAGCTACCTACCCTGGCACAAAATATAACCCATTATTTATATATGGTGGGGTTGGCCTTGGTAAAACCCATTTAATCCAAGCGGTTGGAAATGAAATCACTAAAAACGATCCACGCGCTAAAGTCGCCTATATTAGCAGTGAAACATTTGTGAAGGAGTTTTTAGAAAGCATCCGATTTAAAAAGGCCGGGTTTAGTGATCGGTACCGTAATGTTGATGTTTTGATTGTTGACGATATGCAATTTATTGCTGGCAAAGAAAAAACGCAAGAAGAATTTTTTCATACTTTTAATGCTCTGCATCAGGCAAATAAGCAGATTATTATTGGTAGCGACAAACCACCCCGAAGCATTCCTACCCTTACTGAACGCCTCCGAAGCCGGTTTGAATGGGGTATGGCAATTGATATTCAAATGCCCGACTTTGAAACACGCTGTGTGATTGTTGAAACCAAAGCAGCACAATCTGGTGTATCACTGGAACGTGAAACTGTTGAATATTTAGCAAAAAATATTAAAACTAATATTCGAGAATTAGAAGGCGCCTTAAACCAACTACTTGCCTATGCGGAAATGCGTGGTGTTTCGCCTGATGTTAGTACGGCCGAAGGTTTGATTGGGAATGTTCGTCATTCCCGCCCTCAACACATCACGCCAAAACAAATTATTGATAAGACCGCGCGGCACTTTCAGATTGATATAAAAGAAATTTGCGGGAGTAAACGTGATAAACATATTGTTGTACCACGACAAGTTGCGATGTATTTACTACGGAGCGAGCTTCATTTAAGCTTTCCACGTATCGCGAACGAACTTGGGCGAAAAGATCATACTACCGCGATTCATTCAGTTGAAAAAATTGAAAAGTCTATTAAGCTCGATTTTCTTATTCGTGAACAGGTTGCTGAAATACGAGAGAAGTTATATGCTTAGTACCTTTTTCTATTATGGAAAAACGTGGGAAAATCTGTGTAGGACATTGAGTACATTGTGTGTTCAAACATCCACAGACATCACCCAATTTAATACGTATGTCGTTCGGTTGTGGGTAAGTACTAGTAATCTTCCTCGACATGTCCCCGCCCAAACCAGCTGGTTTTCCCCACCCTATGCATACAAGTTGACCTCAGTAAAAATCCGTCCTCTCCCCAGTTTCCACAGTACCTATAATAAGAACTACGAATTTAAAAAGGAGAATAAATATTAATTATGGAACTGTCTGTTACACAAGAAAATCTTGCCAGGGCCCTCACACTTGTAGGAAAAGTAGCGAGTGCAAAAACAGGTTTACCGATTTTAAGCAACATCCTCCTTCGTACCGAAGGTAACCGATTGCTCGTAGCGGCAACTAACTTAGAAATTGCCTCTACATACTATGTTGGTGCTAAGGTTATAAAACAGGGTTCTATTACCCTGCCCGCTCGACTAGTCAGTGAATTCGTAAGTAGTTTACCGAAAGAAACTATCACACTCACGACTAAGGGTAGTCATATGACAATTACATGTGGTAAATACTCATCAGTTGTGAATGGTATCGAAGCTGACGAATTTCCAGAGCTACCGGCTATCGACGAAAAAGAATCAATTCATTATACAATTTCACCAATCGACTTTAAGCAGGCAGTTACTCAGACGATTATAACAAGTAGTAGTGATTCCACTAGACCAGTACTAACAGGTGTATATTGGCACTCAGTCGACGGTGCGGTGTACTTAGCAGCGACCGATGGGTATCGATTGGCGGAGCGACGACTAGTTGAAACAAAGAGTCAGATTAGTGCGATTGTGCCAACGAGTAGCTTACAAGAAGTACTTAGAACGTTGCACGACGGTGTTACTGAAATTGAAGTATTATTTGATGATACTCAAGTGCGTTTTAGGGCGGGTGAAGCCGAGATAACAAGCCGTTTGATTGACGGGAATTACCCAGATTATCGCCAGCTGATTCCTGAGGAATCAGAAACCTCGATACAACTACAAGCTGAAGATTTTACACGAATCGTTAAGATTGCTGGGCTGTTTGCACGAGACTCAGGCGGTAGTATTACGATTACCGCTGATGCCGAGAAACAAGAAATAAGTATTCACTCGATCGCTAGTGAGTTAGGTGAAAATACAAGTAGTGCATCAGGTAAAGTTAGTGCAAATGGTCAGATTACACTTAATTCTCGCTACATAAGCGAAGCATTAAATGCACTTGATGGTGATATGGTCGAGTGTCGATTTAGTGGACGTTTATCACCTGTTGTGTTGACTGTTGTCGAACCAAAACCAAACTACACTCACATTATTATGCCACTTAAAAGTTAAGCCATATGGTTGTGGCGTCACTTCGGGTACAAAATTTTCGTAACCACATAGACACGCATTGTGAGTTTTCACCTAAAAGTACACTTATATACGGTAAAAATGGCAGCGGAAAAACGGCTCTTTTAGAAGCGATTTACATTGCATATAGGGGTGTCTCATTTCGTGGTACTGACGACGAAATAATACGTTTTGCACAAAAATGGTATCGAGCAGATGTAGCTGAGAGCGCAGCTGTTACGCGAACTGTACTGGCAGATAACCGCACAGAGCAAAAAATAAAACGCTTTGTAGTGGATGGTAAAAAAAGTGTTCGTTTGCCAATAAAATATAAGCAACCTATTATATTATTTACACCTGATGACCTACAGCTAATCAATGGGTCTCCTGCTCGGCGGCGTAAATATCTTGATACAGTAATTAGCCAGTACAATCCACAGTATGGTCAGGCGTTACGGCGTTATGAGCGAGCTTTATTGCAGCGTAATAAACTGTTAAAACAATATAATGTGTCACGCGATGCGTTGTTCTCTTGGGATATGATACTGAGTCAAACAGGTGCCGTTATTATTGCTGCACGTGAACAGTTAATTGAATATATAACTAACAAAATTACTCACTACTATAGAGATATTGCTGGCGACACACACAGTGAACTTATGGCCAAATATAGCCATTCGGCTACACCAGCACCGGTATTGCTTGCACAATACCATGCGAGCTATGATCACGATAATATAACTAAAACAACCTCAGTCGGTCCGCATCGTCATGACTTTCTATTTTCACTTAATAGTAGACCGGCTACTGACTGTGCATCGCGGGGTGAAATTCGTACAATAATACTAGCTCTTAAATACATTGAAGCTAACTTAGTGTTCAATAAACTTGATAAACACCCTATTGTTTTACTTGATGATGTGTTCGGTGAGTTAGATTTGTCACGCCAGAAAAACTTGCAGCACGCCTTTATGTATAATCAAATTATCGCTACTGGTACAGACTTACACAGTGGATTTAATGCAGCGATAAAACTATCGTGATGAATCAACTATTATTGGTATATCTACCGGAATTTTATTAATCGACTTATAATATTCAGCAGAATTTTTGCAATTTTCTTCTGCAATGACAATAACTGGCTTTGAAATATTATTGTAGTTAATAAAACAGTTGTCAATAAGTGACGGGAGTGTTTGACCTAGTGTATAAACATAGTCCGGCTGTTGTTTATTATTATGTACAGCTATTTTAGATAATCGATACAGTGTGCTATCGACGTGCGAGATGATGAAAAGACTAGTTTCGTCTATAAACGTACCGTCAACCATTTCGTTTAACGGAACAGTCGCGATAATTCTTGCAACACCTGTCGTCGTGTTGTATTGCCAGACATTCCGTGAGTCATTATATATAATCTCTTCATCATTCATCCATTTAATACCATTCATATTCCCAATAGGAATGGTATTATCAGTTGAAAATGAGTTCGTGCTATAGATTGCGTTAACTGCATCACCACTTACTATGATGTGTTCACCATTTGGTGAAACGGCAAGCTCATAAAAGCTTATCTCATTTTTTTCACTCATTTTTTTGCCATCACTACTAACTATAGTGATATCAAGTTCACCGTCATTAGTATCTTCATTTGTAATTGATTTTTTACTTGACTCAACCACAACAAGACGCTTTCCATTACTAGAAGTATACAGGTTCACAGGCGTACTCTTTGAAGAGTAAAACTTTGTAAACGTCTTTCCGTAATCACCTGTTTTGTATATATCTCGTCCAATATTGAAATAAACAACCCCGTCTTGGTCGACAGTGAACACTGTGGATGATGAAAATCCAAGACCAGGAGAAGCAAATCGCTCAACAGATACACCATTTATATGCACGAGTTCCATTGTCTCTGAATCCTGTGCAATACCGTGCGACATTGAGTTCCACACTACGGAACGATATAAGTTATTATTAATTTTTTTTGGAATACCGGTATTCGTTACACTATAGATGTGATTATCTTGACTGTTTAAATAATGGGCGCCATCACTTGAAACAACACCACTTAACACACCAACTGAAAGCAGAGGAGTTGGTAAGAAAGTACCACCAGTATCGTCAAAAGAGTATGTATAGGTTTTGAAAGTAAAACCCGACACAGTAATATTCTGTATTATTTTCTGATCATAATGGCTTAGGACGATTCTATACTTACCAACCGGTAACCAGACAACAGAATCTCCTTGTCTAGTAAGGTAGTTTTTTGTGTTACTGTCGCCTATGGGTTCTATAGAGATAGCAGTATTTTTATTGGTTTTTATAATGACAAAACTATTACTTAAGAACGAAACGAACAGAATGATAAGGGTTAATAGGAGAATGACAACAGTAGTAACTTTTACGGCACGGTTTCGAAATAGTTGCTTGATAGTGTTCATAGATTATTTCCAGGTTGGCCAATCTGCAGGTATCGTACCGGTAATTGGACGATTATTGCCCAACCCCTCAGGACCGCCTAGCTGCTTTAGAAAATCAGAAAAATTCTGTCCCATGGCGGTTCGTTGGTTTTCTATGTAGCCCCCACCAATAACTCTTGCTGCCGTTCTCGATCCGCCACCAGGGGTTTCGTAGGCCCAGCCACTCTCCGACCAAGCACTCACTAGGCCATTTAAATAGCAAATCACGGTGTCTGCATTTACTTTATCACCCTTCTTTAGGTCTTTTGTTGGGACACAGTTTTCGGCAAAAAATACCATTTTGCCCTTAGCGGGTCCGTCTGATAGAACATAAGTTATCCAGGATCCAGGAATACCCGGCCAACCACTCGCCGCACTATTTGGTAGTATGGTGTGCATAACGCCATCACCAATAGCATAAATTGGACCCTCACCACCAATGTCGACACCCTGGTCTATGCGCATGGGCGTTAGCTGTTTTATGTCACGGTATGGGTTTTTATACACCCCTAATGAACCAGTTACTCCGTTACTGCAAGACGTAACAGTTGCGCTAGTGTTCATGGTTTGTCCTGGTGAGTTATTTTTAAAGGTGTCATAGGCTTTTTGAGCATACTTTAACCGTATAGCTGTATCGCCACCAATTTCATATTTATCAGAAACTATCTTTGCAGCAGCTTGAGGGTCGGTTGCATTCTTAATTTCAGGATATATAGACTTGTATCGATCAGTTTGCAGCTCGTACACTATATATATTAATTGCAAGGCAAGTGTTTTTGGGTCCATGTTTTTAGTTGCCGCAAAAGCCACTAGCTTTGGCCATCGATCATTTTTATCCCACTGGACTATACCTGTGTGTCCACTTGCATTTGAGATTTCTGGATGAAACGTGAACGTTCCACCCCCCGTTTCTTGCATCAGGTTTCCAATAATGCCAGCAGCACCTTCCTTACTAATACCTTGAGAAGTGAAGTAATAAAATGCTTTTTCTGCATCAGTATTACCGACAAGTGTACCATCACCAACATTATTCGTATTAGCTGCTGTTGGGCATTGGCAGGCGCCAACTGCGGGTGGGGTTGAACTGGTTGCTGTTGAAGAGGAGGTTGGCCCGGTGGAGTTTGTGTACACCATTTCTGATGACTTTTGGTATGTGGTGCCGTATCTAGCTCCGAGTGCTGCGATAACACTTGCTTTGGCACGAATAATATTTTCGGCATAATTAGGATCGGTTGCATATCCAGCGGCAGCAACAGCGCGAATAAAACCATCGGGATCGTTTTTATACTTTAATGCTTCAGCATAGCGTGAATTATTATGAATAAAGTCGGCATAGTCATTAAAACTATCTTTTGGGCTGTCATAAGCCCTGAAAGGTGCCATTACTGTAATATACGTACCGTTCACAAACTCCTTGGTCGGCATAGTTATAGTTTTTCCAGTCCATGACGATCCTGCCTTAATACCAAAAAAGTTATTAGCTTTAACAGTCAATCCAGATGCTCCCCACCCAGACTCCCAACCACCCTCGGTGAGAATGATCTCCCATGGTATAGACCGTTCCTTACCTACTTGATAGGCGTAATCGACGTACTTATCAACAAACTCCTGAATGCTTTTTGTGGGGGTACCTGTACTCACCGATGATGAGTTGTTGCCCTGTACGCATGCGTCTGGATTGTAGAATAATATATCGTTAGAGCTATAAAACCCCTCGTCAATCACAGCAAGAACAGTTTGAGCCCGGACTACACCAAGCACAAGGGAGAAGATAACAGCCAACACCAAAGAGCGCCTCACTAGAGCATATCCCGACAGTTGATATAAACGTCGCTTCATATCTAGTATGGACTTTCTGGAATATCCCTTTTAAGTGCGTCGGGAATTGGTGGGGCGTTTTCAGGATAGGTTTTTTTATTCCAAGGGTTAATAGCAACAATCGATGTGTTTTCTGGGTAGTTATCAAAGACAACGAATACCACATCATAAGGGCTAGACGGCAAAGCCAGCCTTCCAGTTACTATATACCAGCCACCACCATAATTTTTTACTGATGATACCGAATAAATATCTTTTGTTGATGGATCTAGGACTGCGATTGCGTCCAATAATTGATCATTAGATAGAATTCGGCTATCATTCATATTCTTTTGAACTATAAATAGCGAGGTTACAGTAGCTAGTAATACAAGCGCACATATTACTATGATGACATACTTTTTGCTCATGGTAGCTGCATTGCCCATCTTATATCCTTTGTTTTAACATTTTTCCATCCGAGGTCATTTGGATCAATCCAACCTAAGTAGGTGTGTTTCCAGGTAACCTCTACAGTGTTCGCGTCCATAATATGACCATCATTTGCAATTTTATTATCTCCAAGATAAATAAAGACATGACCAGCAGGATGATTGCCTTGTGAGAACATTAAGGCTCCTCGTTTTGGATTGCGATCGGCATGTCGTAAGTTTGGAAACTTATTCCAAACATCAATAGCATAATTATACCCATAGTTGGTTTGATCACCGTGCCAGATACGTGATGTCACATAGGCACATTTTCCAGCCGCAAGATACTTTGAACCATACACTCGCTCAGACTCTTGGGCATTATACAGAACATTTGCATAGCCAGCTACTTCACCACTGTCTGTAAAGGTACCATTACCTGGACCGAGCGGTGTTGTGGTTGAGCTTGTTGAGGTTGATGTCGAGGCATTGCCTGTGTTGTCTGGTGATGCTGGGTCTTCATCCATACCGTCTACAAGGCGCTTATCAACTTGATAGATACTGTAAAGGGCCTGGTTATGGTTTTCTACGACACATTCATCGAGGGTGTACGTGTTAGCGTTATTGCAGGTTCGAATCCAGCCTTCAAGTTCGCTGTCTTTTACAACCTCACCCTCACTATCAATCTGATTATTATCAAAAAGCTCTGAAAGAGCCTGTGTGCTGTCTGTCTCGATATCTTCAGTTCGTATACCATACTGTACATCGCAGGTAGGTCCAGCTGCAACATTTGCTGTAGCAATAGAGTAGTCCGCGGTGCAGTAGTTTTGTGTGATACTTAGCGCCGAAGAGTTTGGCGAAATAAATGCCTGAGCGGCTGAAGTAGAAATACTAAAAATCGAAGAAAGTACACCGAAAGGGCTACTTGAGGAGCTATTCGTGTATGGTATGAAGCGATTCATGATTGAACCAAGAGCAGTGTTTGGGCTAGAAGTATCGAATGGGCTGAGGGTGGTTTGATCTTCTTTAGCCCAGGCAAGCTTTATGGGAATGGTAATTTCGCGGTCAAACGCCGCTTTCTGTTTCGGTGTAAGCACATGATTACCACCAATATTTGCTATATCTGCAAATACATTTGGTCCTGCCATGCCTATAAGCTCACCAAGGTCATCATTGGTTACCCCTTTAGTAAAATCACCCGCAAACACTTTTAGTAGATCTTCTGGTTTGACAATATTTTTTAGAAGATTGGTGATAGATCCAACAATTGCACCTACTATTTTTTCAGTTGCCCCGGTTTTTTCAGCCACAAACAAAATCAGGTCGACACCAAGCATAACTATACCTGCGGGTGTAGTAAACTTGATCGCCTTGACCGCATCTACCGCTGCACTTGCAGCCGTACTGTTTAGTGCTGAACATGAATTTTTAACTGGCTGAGAGTTTCCGAATGAAATGATAGAACCTAATAAATCATTACCACTTCCTGGGATGTATTTTTTTAGCTTTTCTGATTGTTGGGCAGCGCCAATATCACCCAAAAGGGCGTATTTCATCGCACCAGCGTCCATAGCAGATGGCTTAAGTATAGTACCAGCCATCGCTGTTGCAGTTAACATCGTGGCTAGGTTATTAACCTCGTCGGGTTGCGCGTCACCTGCCTTTATTTTGTCAGCAATAACCAGGAATAGCATGAGAACTTTAGCCGCTTGCATTAAGCGATAACTTCGAACAACCTTAGATATTACACCGGGTGCTTTTGCCATTGCGCAAGCCATCTGTGCGCCAATCAGAGCAGAATCAGCCTTTTTCATTTTTCTTGCAGTGTCTTCAGCAAACATTCTTGCTTCTTTTTCAACCAATCCGTTAATAGCTTCGGCTGTCTGAGCTTGACCTTTTGTAGCGTCGTCAACTGCCGCCGCTGCCGCCTTAGGGTCTTTGGCACTTTCAACACTCTTCGGTATTGAGCGCGAAAGACCGCGTGAACTAAGGAAATTTGCAGCTACCTTATCTACCCAGTTTACCCATCTAGGGTTATATGCGCGACGGAAGGCGGAGCGAAACTGTGCATTACCATATATCTCTTGACGAAAATTAGCAGCTGACACCTTTTTCCCATCGGGCAGTTCATAGTGTTCGGGTCGGGTGCCGCCTAGTAGCTTCTGGCGCTCAATAACATTCCCTGCTTTGTCGAGCGCTTTAATATTAGCTTTTTCTAAGTTTTGTAATAAACGGTTGGAAGGCTTTTCGTAACGGCAGGCACGTTTTACTTTAGCACAAACACTAGAATTGGCTGTGTTTTCGGTTAAACGCTTCGCAAGCAGTCGTTGAGAGCGCACCTCTGCGGTGATGTTTTGCTGATCAAGGTTCGTAACAAAGGTTTCCTTAAGGTTAATGAGTAACGAGGCTGGACCAAACGATCCCATAAGCGAAACCGCAACAGTGAAGATAGCTCCAGTTATACCACCAGCTGGACCGTACTTTTTTAACATTGCTTTCGGGTCAAGTCGGTTACCTGAACGGTTGCCCTTTACGTTATCTGCCCAGCCGCCTTTTGAAGTAGTTTCGGCACTGTTTACTGAGTGGGCGGCTGAAGAACCATCACTAATGTTAGGAGTATTGGGTGCAGTGTCGGCACCTTCTTGTTCAGCAGCATGTAGTGAGCGCGAACCTAGGTCATCGTAATGATCTTGGATTCGGTTTGGGTTATCGTCAGGTTTCACTACCATATACTATACTATACCTTCTAGGCGCCTGCTTGTGGAGCTGCTTGAACCTTTTGTTGTAGACTTGCTTGTGGATTAGTGGTAATTAGTCCGGTTTCGGTTTGGCTAGCTATAATCTGAATATGGACATGGTTTTGCCCCGCAAAGAACAACCCCTGGCCTACAGGAAAGTTAGCGAGTCGCTTGCGTTCTTCTTCGGTAAGCTTAAACACATCCCCCAGCACATCTACTGCGCTTGAAGATTGTTTAAGCAGTAATTGCATTGACGAGTTGGCGACGATAGCTCGGCCCATTTTGCTTCCCATAAAGTCTTCGACGTCCTGTGTAATAGTGGTGAGGCCAAGGAAATACTTTCGTGCGCGCTTGGCCAGACTAAATAAGAAGTTGGCTGAATCGTCGTACTTCATAAGTTGCCAGGCTTCATCAACAATAAGCATGCGTTTTCGCTGCACGGTTCGGGTAATATTCCAAATGTGGCTAAGAACAATATACATGGCGACAGGCCGTAGTTCGTCTTCGAGGTCGCGAATATTAAATACTACCATGGTGTTATTAATATCGATATTACTTTGTTGGCTAAAGATACCCGCAAAGGTACCACTCGTATATTTACGAAGCCGCTGCGCGAGCGATGGGCCGGTGCCGCCCATGTGCAGCAATGTATCATAAAGATCGCTAATAGTGGGCGGTTTAGAATTATGGGTTAGAGGGTCGCTTGTTATACCGGCGCGTGCATACGTGTCGATAAGGCCTTGGTCGAGATCGGCTTCTTCGGTGGGAGTAAGTGGTGTGCCTGCCGAACCACCGAGCATAAGGCGCAAAAGTCCATGTAATGTGACGAGATTGGCGCGCAGAGCGTCGTCGGCTTCTTCGCTGTCGATCACCCTCGGTAAGTCGAACGGATTGATGCGGGTGTCGCTGTTAAGGCTTAGACGAATATAGCTACCACCCACTGCATCACTTAGTTTTTGATATTCATTTTCAGGGTCGATGATCAGAATGTCGGCGCCAGTCATCATGCTGCGTAAGGCTTCAAGTTTAACAGTGAATGATTTACCAGCACCAGACTTTGCAAACACCACCATATTGGCATTTTCAAGACTAAAACGATCGAAAATAACTAAACCATTGTTGTGCATGTTGACACCATATAACACACCTTTTTCTTGGGTGAGGTCGGCACTGGTGAATGGGAAGCTAGTGCTAATGGCACCTGTGTTCATGTTGCGGCGTATTTGCAGCTGATCGGCCATTTGTGGAATGGTGCTATTTAAGCCTTGTTCTTGTTGACTGCTGGCTACCTTGCTGTATACCAATTGCTGCCCGAAGAGTGTTTCAAGAGTGTGCTGTACAAACCCAAGCTCTTCAAGGCTATCGCCGTAAATAGTTACATATAATCCATAGCGGAAAAAGCGCTCGGCCCCAACCTGTAGTTGGTCGCGCAGTTCTTCGGCGTCAGCCAGAGCAGCTTCACGGGCGGGATCGCGCGTACGGCCCTTTTCACTGTTAATTGACATATCAGCTTCGAGCTGAGTCACTTTTTTACGCAAGTTATTGAGCACCACTTGGGTCTCGACAGGGTAAATGAACATACTTATGTCGAGTACTTGGTCGATGTTAATGAGGCCACTGAGCCAACCAGTATATAGTTCACGTGGGTATCCGTAAATATACATGGTACGGCCATATTTGGTGCCGACCCGAAAATAACTACTATGGATTTCGAGGCTACTTGGCGCAATGAGGTCGCGCAAGGTAGTCATACCCTTTAGGAAAGCGGCTTCGACCTCGGCTTGTTCGCGGGCGCGCTGTTGAGCGGCAATGTCAACTGGGTCAAGCTGTTTTTTAGGCATTATACCGTACCCCCTGGTTGCTGTGGAGTAGCGGTTATAGGCTCAGGCGGCAGGGCTGGTGGGCCGCCACGGCGAACATAGGTAGAGGTTATATCGTCAAAATTACCAAGCGGTTCGCGTACTGCGGTATCAGGGTTGTATATATTGTAGTACAACTCACCTAGTTCTTTAGTTGTTAATTGCACAGCCTGTATACCAACTTGCGCTAGGCCGCTAATAACACTGTCGACCCGGTTTTTAATCTCGTCTTTCGCTTTTTCGTAAGTAGCTTTGTCAATTTTAGTGATCGCATTCCTTTTTACGCCACTATTGAAAAACTTGTCGAAGAACCCCCTGCCTTGCTGCATAACACTTGCGGCGTCACCAGCTGGAAAGTATGGCACGACAATAAAAAAACTTTTATCCATAATATTGGCTTCTTGACTTAGCACATCAATGAACTGAATATAGTCGTCCATTAAAACACTCAGTAGCATATTGTCTTGCCCGCGGCGAATTTCTTCGAGCTTGTCGAGGTAAGGGCCAATATCGACGCGCTGGCTGCGAATAAAAATTTGTATAGGAAAATACAGGGCATTAAGAAAGTTTTGATAACTATATTCTACGCCTTCACGCTCACGACTACTCATAAGGTCGAAGTTGATTGACCTGCAGGCGATAACAGCCCGAAAGCTACCGTCAGCCATAATAATCATGCTATCACGAAGCTCTGATAGTAATAGACTGTTTTGGGTACTCGTAGCACGCTTTTCGGCTGGTTTTGGTGAACTGTCGTTACCGGTGCCGGGTGTGCCAGCGGGTGTGGCTGAGCCAATTGGTGGCTGGAATTGGGTGTCGGGCACACCAAACGTACCACTCGGAGTTGATGGTGGCAAGGGTGTTTGATTTTGTGGAACCTGATTGTTCGGCGGCACTCCCCACTCCCTTTATGCTAATCTATCAACTGACTAGTGAAGCGAAATGTACACTTCATTTTCAGCATTTTCGTCCGCTTTCTTTTGAATGCGAGCGGCTTCACGCTGGATTGTTTCGATAGACAAATCAGTATTACTTGCAAGACTAATTATATCAGGTGAGACAGTAGTTTCGCTAGTGCTTATTGGTTCTGGTGTGGTAGGTTGAGCAACGGGAGTTGGGGTAACAGGCGCTACTAGAGGAGATTGGGGTGGTGTAGAGGCCATTGTGTTGGCGCCTAGGGGTTGAATAACGGTTTGACGAATCTGGGCTGGATATGGGTTGTACTGCACCGCCGGGTCGGAGCTAGCCGTGATGGGCGATACAAAAGGTGTTGTTTGTACGGGGTTTGGCTGTGATACTGTGAGTGCTGTGTGTTCGGTTGCTGGTGTTTGCTGAGTAGCTACCGGTTGGAATGTCTGATTGATAGGCATATAGCTGGTTGCAGTGACTGGGGATGTGGCGGGGTGTTGCATGCGTTCTAGCACTTCGTGACGCCGGCGCTCATCAGTTTGTGCTATCATGGTGCCAAATGACGCGGCTATTCCCCCGCTTTCGTCTAACACATCTTCGGTTTGTTGAGCAGCAAAAAATACATCACTTTCCAAAGAGCTGTTTACCATGGGCTGCGCAGCGTGGCGTACGGCCCAGCCTTGCGTGTCGGCTATGTCCGCGAGGTAGCTTAGGCGGCGTTCGGCTTCGGACTGTGTAATGTCTTTGGCGCGCTGTACCTCTATGACTTTTGGCGCGGTAATTTCGACGAGTGACTCAATACCATCAGGAATCCACAGGCGTTTGCGTGGCTTTAGGTAAAATGACACTAGGGCCGCCATGTAAACTTCCATCGGCTGGTCTTTACGAAGCGGCAGAGCTAGTGCGCCAAAAAAGAGAATAATTGGTGCTGGAATGACAATTAAAATAATCGACAATTGGCTAAGGCCCCACCCTAGAACGATCGCCAGAGCAACAATGATAAGGTATATAAACTGCCGAAAACTAAACGGCCCGATGAGTTTGTCATCGGCTTCGACGTCTTGAGCTACCTTATAAACTGCCATACAACCATTTTATCATGGCATTGCGTTGCGTTTATTTTCCTTAAGATCAATATTACCTTCATCGGCGGCTTTTTTGATGCGGGCACTTCTTGTTGTATCAAGTTGCCCAGTTGTGACGGCGTGTTTAATAGCGCTTTCTGTTTGGCTTGCAACCTGCTTGTCGGTTAACCCACTAAAGTCAGTGTCGGTTAATGAGTTTGAAACACCGGTACCTACCCAGTTAGTTATGCGAGCATCGGATTCTTTTATGTCTGAATGCTGAGAGCCGATATATGATCGGAGGGAACTGCTCATATCAGCCTTCATTTCACCACCCTTAACAGAATCAGCGAGTGTGCTTTGTAGTTTAGCTACACCGCCTTCACCTTGTTGTTTGAGTGCGCGTATTGCTGCTTGTGCTTTGGTAGTATTACCTTGCCGAATAGCTTCCCTTAACTGTGTTGCGATAATATCTGATTGGCTGTAGGTGCCACCTCCGGGCATCGGTTGGCCGATACGAGGATCTTTTACCGCTGCTTCTGACATATCAGCAGCAGCAGCATTGATTTCTTTTAGCTCTTGTTCGCGTACAGCAGCACTCGCTGAAGCCTGGGCATTTTGTTTTGCAAACTTACCAGCAGGGGTCACCGCAAGGCCACCACGCGCAACAAATCCTGTAAGTCCACCCTTGCCTAAGTTACGAGCAAACTTTTTTTGTTTATATTGATCTTTTCCGGCTTTTCGTTGCGCTATACCCCTTGCAAGCGTTGAATCATTCCATCTCTTTTTGGTAGCAGCACCGACTTTTGCACTCGACTTATTATTTAATGCTGACATTTTTGCACCCAGTACAGGAATCGCCGCCAGCGAATCTTTAAGTACTTTGTAGGCAAAAATAAGTGGTAATACCGACACTGCGGCAGCAGTAAGTTGCAGCACCATATCATTTCCAGCTGTCTTATTTATTACCGCCGAAGCAAGCTTACCGCCACCGAAGAGTAGAGAAATGATCGGGAATATCATAAGCATAGAACTAAACATCTTCCACCATTTTTTGAAAAGATTTTCTGTATTTGGTAGTAAGTATGCTACGAATGCAAGGGGTGAAAGTACGATTAGTATAACAATGGCGGCTTTGCGTACAACCAAGGTTATTACTATAGTGAGTGCAGCCAATAACGATACAAGCAATAGCGGAATACAGTACATTAATGCGATACCGGTACCTAATATCAGAATACTGCCCACTAAAACACCCCAGACAGATCCGGTTTGCTGCGTAGAGCTAGTGCCGATACTGCCTATGGCAGAAGTCATAGTCTGGTTCAGTCCATACCCGAGAATATTACTAACATCTACAGCTGCCTGGCATAAGAAGAATGAGGCGTTTACTAAAATCGCCGCTATAATTAATTTCGGTAACATGCGCTTTATGCCGTAATTACTAATACCAACACTCGACACCTGCGAATATATGATTACCAGGAACACCAATACAAACGCAACATTAGCGTAGTTTCTAAAGACTGCCCAGGCCTCGTAGGTGTCTTTAACAAGACTGGGGTCGGTTGAGAGGAATGACTTAGAAATAAATTCAAAAGCTCTGTCCATGATTTTTGCCATAAAGTTCATAACAGGACAAATAATCCAACCGAGGTTGTCAATTTGGCAGGTGGACTCGCCGGTCTTACCTCCGGTTGCGGCCGTACTAGTGGCGCTGAGGGTCATGGCAGCAGCACTAGCATTTGGATTTTGGACGGCAAATGCTTGAGCAGTGGCGCCAAGGAGCTTTGGTAGGTTATAACAAGGTTCTTTGTATATGGTAAACGGTGCGCGCTCCTGGATCCATAACATTGCATCACCTGAAAACACATATTCATATAAATGAGTTTCTACCTTACCTAGGTTCGCAATATCAATTTTGGCGTAGCCCTGTTGGCTTGCCTTGGTCACCATATTGACATCTTGCGGATTAAAGACGCCTAGATCTTTGGCATTGCAAGGTGAATTCAAAAAACCAGCTAAATAGCCTACATATTTATGTTCATCACGCAAGGCTGGTACGTTGTTTGTGCCAAAGAAAGCACTGTAGAGTCGATATCCTAATATATCCATTTGCTCCACAGTTGGCGGTACAACTAGTGAGTAGGTGCCGAATACCGCAGGGTCTTGGGAGCAAGGCTGGGAAGAGCCACTGGGGGTATACTCCATAAGTCCGCATAAAATCTTCATAGCGCCCGCCTGGTCGGGCGAAAAGCCAATAGTGGCAACGGCTTCTTTTATATCGCTGGGATTACCGCAGTTTTTTTGTGCATTTGTAGTGGGTACTGTATACCCAGTATCGACCTTGTTGTCGCTAAACCATGAAAAAGCAATGGCATTGGCTGGAGGCACGCTCAACAACTCATTGTTTTTACCGTGACTATAAAAGCATGTTCGTAGGAATGTAGCATAGCTCCATGCCTTCATGTAGTCTGCTGAGCTGGCTGAGTCGGAGGGCGCGGCATATGCTGTGTATGGCATGAATACTGTACTAGCGAAAAGCATACAAAGTATACCCATAATACTAATACGGCGCCACGTAGTCATTTTCTTTGCTGTTAAAACCATAAGCTCCTTAGTGCTATTTAACACTAAGGAGCGGTGTTTGTGAAGAGCAATTGCTTTAACTAGCGAGTAATAGGGGCGTTGTCTGCGTGTGAGTCATGAACAATACGATCAGTTTCCACTGAAACAGTATAGTTCTTACCATAAGGGTCTTTACTTAGTATGATTGTTACGACCCTCTCTCGCTTAATTGGTGCTCGGGAACCTTCCGGGCTCTTACCCGATCCGACTATAGGGCTATAATTGTCCATTTGATGAGATTTAACATTCTTTATTACAATTGTTTTACTCCCTAACGTAGTGGTTGCATTGCTTGCGTCTAGTGTAAAGATGTAGTAGAGTGGCACCTTGTCGCCGGGCAGTACGTTGTTGGTACTCTCGGCAGTCATGTAGGCCATTTGCCGCCATGCAGTCGAGCCAATACCAGAAGTTTTAGGACTGACAGGGTAGCCTATTAGGCCCGTTTGAGCTGGGTTAGTATAGTTTTTCTCGACATAGGCAGTGAGTTCATCAGCGTTTAGGTTAAGAAGATTATGTTTTTTAATAAGAGCCGGGCTATTTAGTGCGTTACCAAGCATAGTGTCGAGAACTCCAAGGAGCGCAGCGATATCTTCTGCTTCGTGGCCGGGGCGAATAGCGCTCACCGGTATACGAAACAGTTCGGTAAGGGCCTCGGTGCCTTTTATTTTGTCTAGCGCTTCAGGGGTCATAACATCAATCATCTTAACAAGATCAGGCTTGTTTTCGACACCAAGTTGTTTGGCAATAACATCGGTACGAGGGCCGTCAAAGCCTTCAATAAGTTCTGCTATGCCTAGTTTTTCGGCAGCAGCTTTACGCTGAGCGGCAATGTTGCTGCTGGTTTCAGGTGTGCTAGTAGCGGTAGCAACAGGGCCAGATTTGTCGGGTGCGCCATCTGATGGCCCGCAGGCAGAGAGGCCACCTGCTACGGCAGCAAGAAGTGCGAGCTCTGCACGAAAACGCCGGAATTGCGAACGAGGGCGAGGTTGCGAGTCTGGATTACGGGGTGAATGATCGGGGTTTGCCATAGTAATGTTTAATGCTCCTTACGCATGACTAATCTTAAACTGATTAATGTTTACATTATACAGCATAGGTATGTTTTTGTCAATAGCAAACCACGAGCGGCTTACTAAGGGTTGCGACGGCGAGGCTGAGGGGTTGGGGCATATTGAGCGTACCTGCCAGTGGTGTGGTACGTTTGCATAGCAGCTTCCATTTCTTTGCGAGCAGCAGCAGTGGTGGCACGGCCAAGGTTGGAATTGGTAAGAATAGTGTCGGTTTCGGACAGCATGTAACGGTAGTTGCTTTCAAAGTCGGCATCAAAGCTATTCTTTTTGTCTTGTGCGACAGCTGGATTGTCGGCGTACATACGGTCCCAAATACTAAACAGCTCGTTACGGTATTCGTTAAATTGTGTTGGGTTGTCGGTGCGCATTTTACCTAGCGAGTACATAATAGCCAACGCTGCGTTATTAGCGCCAGCAAAGTTGTCAGCCTTAACGCGGCCTTCAGCGACCTGTCGAATAGCGTGGGCGTACATACTGTCGATGCCGCTAAAGTGACCTTGCACGATTTCGTCGTACGCAACATCACCCACAAACGGTGCTAACTGCTGTATATTAGCTGCCACAGCGGCTGATTTAGCAGAGGCGCGATGTTCAAAGTTGTACCCCTGGCGATAAGTCACATTACCGTTGCTATCGACTTCTTTAACCTGGCGACCGGTTTCTTTTAGTACATCCATTTTTTGGCCATACGACCCTGCTTTAAAGATTTCATCAATGGCGGCTTCTTTAGCGTATTCGTCGTTAGCCCTAAAGGAGTGCTGGTTACCATTGCTGTCGGTAACCGTAATGGTGGCGTTACCGGTGGTGGCAAGCTTGTGATATTGCGAGCTGTTAAGTTTGAAGTGCTTCATGAGTTCGCCTTGAGCTGCGGCGTGTTCACCCCATTCTTTGCGGTCTTTAGCAACAACACCTGCTAGTACAAGATCGGAAGTTTGGGCGGCACCCTTAGCATATTCAAGAATTTGCTGGCCTTCGATAACCACCCTGTTTTCGAGTAGTGCTTTGTTGACGTTTGAATGGAAGACGTTTTCGCTTTGCTGCTTGCGCAATGATTCGACCACAATGTCGCGGGCAGTTTCGGTGGCGCGCGACTGTAGTTGCACTACTTGGCCGTGTGTGAGGATAGACGGCGCCTTGCCGGCCTTTAAGTCGGTGTAAATATTTTCGAGTCGTTCTTTTTCGAGGGTGGCCCGTTCACCAGCGATGCGTGTTTCGATGTCACGTTCGAGCAAGTCGCGGTCGCGGCGCACTGTTTGGTTCCAGCCGATTTCGTGCTGGCTTTCGACCAGCTTTTTGTTGCGTTCGGCTACACGATGAGCGTGATCGGCTGCGTGACCAAGGTGTGAACTATTAAACTCGTTTTCAACTTGCTGCTTGTCGGCGTTATACATGCGTGACTGGTATTCAAGCTGGCGGCCGACAGCCGTGCGGCCAAATGCGTTGTCGACGCGCAGTTTTTCATTCGTGTTGTGGCGACTGGCAGCTTCGAGGGCCTGGCCGCGGGTAGTACCGGCGAAATTGGTTTCGGCCATAGCTTCATGGGCTTTTTTCCAGCCTTCACGGTTGCGGCGGTTGCGGTCGATATTTATTGTGCGACGCGCAGCCCAGGTATTGCGTGATCGGCCAGCCAAAACACGGGCTTTTTCTTCTTGCGCCCTGCCCTGCGCCCAATTACGAGTGCGGTCGAGCAAGCCTTTTTGTGGGTTATTAACAATACCAGCAATTTTACCAATAAACGAACCGCTAAATTTAACGAGCAGTGGCGTGACAACAACTGGAGCCACCATAGTCGCCATACCTAGAATAATTAAGTTAATAGAATTAGCATTTTGAATGATTGCTAGGCCGGCGAGCTGGGCGCCACCAAAAATGGTCGAAAAGATTGGGAATAATAACAGCATAGTTAAGAAGGTGTCCTTCCATTTGTCGAAGTACTTTTCGGTGTTGGGCAGCAAGTAGGCTACAAACGCTAGGGGCGAAATGATCACCAGGCAAGTAATGAGCGCTTGGCGCATGGCCATAACGAGTACCGCTACGAGTACGGCGATCAGTACGCCTACTAATACAGGAATGAGCAGGAAGAGCGCGCCCTGGAGGCTGACGCCCATGACATAATGTGCAAAAACTCCAAGGCCAACTGCGGCTGTACCACCAGATAAAATTGCACCAGTGATACTCGACCAATTCAGCGCCTGAGCGTCTTTGTATTGGTCGGTGGTATTAAGGGCTTGAAACATGTTCTTGAATAGGTCATGAATTGAGTAGCCAATCACATTGGAAACATCAACACCAACTGATGCGATCCAGAATGATGAGTTAACGAGAATGGCGGCAATAACGAGCCGAGGCAACATGCGTTTTAAATTGTAGTTACTAATACCGAGGCTGGTGATTTGGGAATACACAATGACCAAAAACGCAATAACAAAGCAAATATTGGCGATATCACGAACGATTGCCCACATGCGGAAGATGGCCGACGAAGAGTCGGTTTGTAAGGGGCGAACTACTAAGAATCCAGACAAAAAATCATACAGACGGTCCATGCCGCTGGCAATAAGATTGAGCGTTGGGCAGAGTATCCACCCGAGTCCTCCTGTAACGCTCCCGTCACAACTTGAAGCAGGTTTGGTCGTGGCCGACTGTAGGCTGTCGGGTGCATCGGCGATACTGACAGCTACCGGCGAAGCGCGCGGAGCGGTCGCAAGGTTGCCGTTTTGGTCTTTTGTATAGGCTACAAACTGGCCAGTAGTAGCTGTTTTGGGGTCCCCAGTAGTCAAGATGAATAAGGCTTCTGTACCACCAGGTTCAGAAAAGATGTAGCCGGTGGTGCCGGTTATTAGTCCTGCAGGGATTTGGTTTGGTTGTGCAAGATTGTAGGTTTTACCGCCGTAGGTAACAGTATCGCCTGCCCTAGTGGCGTCGGCTGCTAGTGCGGGAGTGTTAAATACAGCGGTAGCGGTAAAAATTGCCAGGGCTAGGGTGCTGACCAACAGTGAAATACGTCGCACGGATATTCTACCGTGCGAGAGCTTGCTTCGCAGTTCCCACATATCATTTTAATGTTACAACGTTTGTGTATAAAAGTCAATAGCGCTAATAGATAAAAACGACATATTTTATAAGCGGTATGGTTTTTTTGCAAAACTGCACCGACATGGGGTAGAATACATAATATGCCTATGAAATATAGAAATATACTACTCGTGATGACGGCGCTTGCGGTAAGCATTATCACAGCTGGCGGAATGTATCAATCTGTGTACGCTGAAGCCACTCCGGCCACTGACACTAAGAATGACACAGTGCCAGAATCAAAACCCGTTGAGTGCGGTGTTTTACCACCAGAGATCTGTGCTGCTTCACAGCAAAAGGACACGACAGAAGTCCAAAAAACTGGTGTATTCATGCTTCTTTTGTGGGCGCTTAATATTATGACGGTAGGGGTTGGTGTTGCAGCGGTCGGTGCATTGATTTATGCTGGTATTTTGTATTCAAGTGCAGGTGGTGGTCAGGAGCAGGTCACTAAGTCAAAAAAGATAATTACCGACACAGTAATTGGGGTTGTTGCATACGCACTGATGTACCTAGTGTTAAATTGGCTAATTCCAGGGGGAGTAATTGGATGATAAAACAAGGATTTGCGGCAATAAGCGTAATGATAACAGTTCTAGTGACAGTAGTTACTGTTGGAATAAGTCCTGTATATGCAGCGCCAGCAGGATGTAACGATAGTTTACTGGGGATTCCTGCATGGTATCGAGGAATGCAAGCAGCTGACTGTTCATTTGAAGCACCAAAATCTGGTAGCGGGTCAGATGTTGGAATGTTAATATTGAAAGCCGCAATGAATATTATTCAGGCACTGCTAGTAGTTGTTGCCTATATGACAGTCTTTTTTGTTATCAAGGGTGGATTTGGGTATATGACGGCGGCTGGGTCACCAGACGGCATGTCGAACGCTAAAAAGACCATCACGAACGCCTTGATTGGTATGGTAATCGCAGTTTTGGCAGCTTCGATTGTAAATGCTATAGCGGGGCTTATAAAATGATGCATGGTATAGCCACTCAGTTCGCAGCAGCGCTTATTAATGCCAGTGATATTGGATTTACTGGCCCAAAATCTGACCAAGGATTGCTGAAGAATATACTGCTACCAGTTTATTTTTGGGGCGGTGTGATCGCTGTGATTGTCATTGTGGTTGCTGGATATTTGTTTGTGACTTCTAGCGGCAACCCTCAGCAGGTAACGCGGGCGCGCAATGCGGTGATTGGTGCTGCGGTCGGGCTTATTATTATTTTGAGCGCTTTTACTATTACTTCGATTGTGCTAGGAGGATTTTGATGCGAGAGTTACTGAGGCGCATAGTACTGGCAGGAGTGTTATTGGTTGCAGTGATGGTGGTTAGCGCGTCGCTTCCTGCTCGTGCAATCGATTTATTTAAAAATTGTACAGACCCTAGTTGTAGTGTGGTTAAGGACGACAAATTAAAAAGTGATGGCAATACTGCGGTGTGGAAGATAGTACAACAAGCCCTTGCTATACTAGGCCTTGTAGCGGTAGTGATGATTGTGGTTGGTGGTATTAAGTATGCGGCTTCAGGAGGTGATTCGGCGGGTATAAAATCTGCTAAAGACACCATTATGTATGCGATAATTGGGCTAGTGGTGGCTATTTCGGGCTACGTGATAATATTATTAGTGACTAATTTCTTCGGATAAGGAGCAAAAGAGGCATGACAATTAAACAGTATCTAGTGACAGGGTTGATAGGATTGCTTGCAAGCGTAGGAATAGGCGTAGCTATAATGGGCCAGCCGGCATTTGCAGCGTGTGATACACCCGCAAATTGTGTTAAGGAATCGGTAGATAGTACGTCTGGGGGTGGTCAACAAAAAAGTGCTGGTGATTTTATTAAAATTATTGTGAATATTTTAATGTTCATATTGGGTGCGATTGCGGTGATAATGATTATCATTGGTGGTATTCGTTACACAACTTCTAATGGTGATACAAACGCTATTACATCTGCTAAAAATACAATTATGTATGCGGTGATCGGCTTGGTTGTGGCAATCATGGCTTATGCAATTGTGTCGTTTGTAATCACTCAGTTTACAAAGTAGGTGTTAACAACTGGGTGATAATCTGTTATATATAAGGTAAAGACATAACTAGGATACTAGAAAGGAATAGACATACGTCATGAAAATATCAATTAAGAAAAGCTTACAGCTGCTGCTTGCAGCGCCTATGTTGGTGCTTGGCCTTAGCTTTTTAGTAGCGCCTGCCGTGTACGCTGTAGACTGTGATTCAACTGATCTATCGCTAACAAAATCTGCCGAGTGTGCAAAAAGCACCAGTCAACCAGACAGCCTATTTGGTAATGGTGGTGTGTTCCAAAAAGTTACCGATGTGTTGCTGTTTGTGATTGGTGCGGTTTCGGTGATTATGTTAATCATTGGCGGTATTCGCTACACTATTTCACAGGGCGACAGTAATGCTATTACGACAGCTAAAAACACAATTTTGTATGCAATCATTGGGCTTGTAGTGGCTATTCTGGCCTACGCAGCCGTTCACTTTGTGATTGGCAGTTTTGCGAACAAAGAATAAGTTTCGGTAGTTCTGTGTACTAAAAACTACAGCCGTATAAAGCTGTAGTTTTTTTATTGAGTAATTATAGATTATAAAAACACTCCGTGATATAACGGAGTGTTTTTAATTGATGCACATATTTTACTGGATAGTAATCTTTTTCGCCTGCTCCTGCTTGACCTTGCTAAAGGTGATGCTCAGTACGCCGTCTTTTAGAACAGCAGCTACTTCGTCTTCCTTTACAGGTACGGGCAGCGCAAGTGTGCGACTAAACTCACCCCAGTAGCATTCCTGAATATGCCAGTTCGTTGCGACGCTATCATCACCACTGCTCAAGGTACCGCTAATAGTAAGAATCCCGTCTGAAATGCTTACGTCGAGGTCTTCTTTATTCACCCCCGCAGTACGCGCTTTGACAATAAGCTGCTCATCGGTTTCGTATACATCAACTGCGAGTTGCCCGGGAAAATCATCTTCCGGTTCGCCCCAGTTGGTGTCGTCAGCCACTTGTGGCATACCCGCGCCACTATCACCTGTCATACTGTCGTCATTCAAAAACGCTGCGGCCAGTTCGTCTTCAATCAATAGATCGTCGTTTTGCTTGCGTGCCATGATATCCTCCACTTTCTCATCGGCTATTGACAATTAGTCTGAGTACATTATAACTAACACTTACGGTATAATCAATAAAACCACTGACTAATAGGTAAAAAATACAATGGCTTTCTCGCTTTCTGAACTCGTTGTACCCCACTACTGTTGCTCTTGCGGTCAAATCGGCGCCCTATTATGTGAATATTGTAAATATAACATCGTTAGTGAACCATTTTCGTGTTGTCTGCACTGCAATAAGCCGACTGCCGCAAACGCGAACCTGTGCCGTAAACATTCACTTCCCTACTCATTGGCATGGTGTGTAGGGGAAAAGCAGCAGGGTCTTGAACAACTGGTCTATCAGTATAAGTTTGATCGCGCTAAAGCAGCCTACCGCGTATTTGCGGAATTGCTCGATGCAACCTTGCCGGTGTTACCCATTGATATGATAGTTGTGCCGGTGCCAACAATTTCTGCACACATTCGTCAGCGCGGGTATGACCACGCTGCACTGCTCACTAAAGCATTCGCACAGCGTCGAGGCCTAGCGTATGATACTATGCTTGTGCGTCGCTCAAACACCGTTCAGTTAGGCAAAAACCGCATGCAGCGTCGAGTGCAGGCAGAGCAGGCCTTTGAGTATCGTAAATCGTGTGATGGAAAGCGTTTTTTGATTGTTGACGACATATTTACTACTGGAGCAACTGCGGAGTTTGCAGCCCGAACCTTGAAAGCAGCGGGTGCTGAAGATGTGTGGGTAGCGGTGATTGCCCATCAGCCCCTAGAAAAGAAGGCGCCAAGCCGCTATAATGACGAGAAGATTACCACGTACTAGTTTGTGTAATACGTTTTTGTCTAGCTAGAAAGTGTGATTTAATAATTCAGTGTATGGAGAGGTGACCGAGTGGTTGATGGTAACGGTCTTGAAAACCGTCGTGGGGCAACTCACCGCGAGTTCGAATCTCGCCCTCTCCGCCACGCAATGCGACCCTCAAAAGGGGTCGTTTTGCGTGGCGAAAAAGGAATAGTTACTGAGTTGAAGTACCGTAGCTACTATTAACACCACCACTCGATGGTACAAAACTATTTACCACGAAGTTAACCGCGGCGTACGCTAGAATTGCTACGATAACACCTACAAGTGCATATAAAATGGTATTTTTAGCTGCCTGTACGTGCGACGCATCACCACCTGAAATAACGTAGCGTAGGCCACCAATCACAATCATGATAACGGCAATGGCACCTACAATAAATAAGAGTACACTGCTAATTTTAGAAAACACACCGGCATTACCAAACAGGTCAACGGGTTGCTCTTTACCGCGGGCTGCCCCGGCGCCGTCAGAAATAGTACCAATCGCATGGGCCTGAGCTATGTCGAGTACTAGTACCGTGAACGCTGCGACGACAAAGCTGCTAAAAAGTGTAAGTGAACGTTTCATTGGTTGCTCCTGTTGCAATAATTACCTAAACATTAGTATACACGGGATTTGTTAGATTTCTAGCACCCCTGTACCCAAAACGTGAGATATGTTACAATTTACCGGTACCCACACCGTGAAAAAGTGTTTTTCACAGGAGCAAATGGAGGAGTACCCAAGTGGCTGAAGGGGACGGTTTGCTAAATCGTTAGTGTGGGGAGACTTGCAGCGGGAGTTCGAATCTCCCCTCCTCCGCCAAAAAGAAAATATGATCCACTGTGGTCATATTTTCTTTTTGCTAGGGCGAGATGAGAGCTCCCGCGAACTCGCGAAGCGAGTGCGGGAAGTTCGGCGGAGCGTAGTGCAGAAAAATGAGTTTACTCATTTTTCCAGCAAGCGGAGGAGCGGAACGTAGTGGAGTGATATCTCCCCTCCTCCGCCAAATAAAAATGACCCTACATGGGCCATTTTCATTTCGATCAAACAAGCTAGTTGACTATATAAAAACAAGAACCCAAGAAGCATCGTTTTTTGGTTTTCGCTCGTGCTATACTGTCACTATGCAGCCCGAACATGACGAGCAACCCCAAACTTGGCAGCAACCTGCACAGGCCGTGCCGCAGGCACCATACGGTGCGGTGATGTCACCTGAGCAGCAAGTTACTGTACAGGTTGACGCGGCGATACGTAAGCAGGCAGAAGAGTACTCGCCTGTAGCTGAGCCTATAGATGATACATCTGAAAATAACCCTGACGAAACGGGCGGGGTAGATTCTGCCGACCAAGATACAGATGAGGGAGTGCTGGTACGCTGGCAGGCTAGTGAATATGTGCAACGTGATCACACGGCTGGCTGGTTTGTTGCGTTTGGCATTGTGCTGGTGTGCTTGATGGCCGCAGCGTACTTTTTGATGAAATCGATCACTTTTATGATTTTGCTACCAGTAATGGCAGCGGCATTAGTGGTGTATGTGAAGCGCCCAGCTGCAATTAACGACTACGTTTTGAGCAGAAAAGGCCTGCATGTGAACGATCGCCTATACCCTTACAGCCAATTTAAATCGTTTGGCGTGCTTGCAAATCAGGCCCAGCCAGCGATCGTATTAGTACCACGTAAGCGGTTTCAGCTAGGACACACCCTATACTTCCCCGAAGAAGTCGGCGAAGCGTTAGTGGATATGCTTGCGGCGCGACTGCCAATGAAAGATGTTGCACCAGACCTCATTGATCAGCTGCTGAGTCGTCTGCGCCTATAATACCATTGTCCTCACCTCTGATATATGCTACAATCGCATAGTTATACGCACCCGTAGCTCAGCTGGATAGAGCACTTGCTTGCGGAGCAAGAGGTCGCACGTTCGAATCGTGCCGGGTGTACCATAGAAAAGAGATGTCTGTTGTGACATCTTTTTTCTAAGGTGCGCAGTTGCGCTTTATGTATTAACTCATTATGATAAGCATATGCAAAAATTGTTCTTAAAAAAGATTCGTCTTACAACATATTTTTTAATCTTGTTTTGTGTATATGCGCTCATTTGCCTATTTGTACCAAAAATTAAGTTTGATGGTTCGGCCCTTACACTATTTTCGGTGAATTCGTTTTTGTATGGATTTTACATAGCACCAATTTTGGCCGGGCAAAAAACTCGTATTGAAGAAATTCATAAGATAATCCGCACCGAGGCGAATGCTTTGTTCAGTATGATGTTAGCATTAAAAAAATACCCACAACCTATACGAGGCGAACTAAAAGAGCTGATATGGCAGTATGTTGAAATATGCAGCAGGCATCAAAAAGCCACTAAGGGTGAGGTCGCCTATGAAAAAATGATCACGTACTGCCTAGACTACAAAGGCGCACACACCAGTGAAATTGAGAAGTTTCTCGATATGTTAGTCGCGAATCAACAGAATCGTACTAACTTAGGTATGCAACTTAGTAATCGGGTGTATAGCAATGAGTGGATGGTAATGATTGTTCTATTCGCCGTTACACTGACGTTTGTCATGCTGATTGATGCCGGTCCGAGCATACTTTACAAATTGCTTGCAGCGCTGCTTGCGACAGGCCTTTCGATGTTGCTCGTTATTTTACTGAAAATGTCTACGCTAACACACAAAAAAGCAAAACAAGCCTGGCAACCGTATTCAACACTGCTAAAATCGCACTTTTATCGCATAGACGAGGCGGCTTAATTTTTAGTAAACAGGCGACAGATTGCCTGAAAGTCACTGCGCAGCGACAGTGTGCGCGAAACGGTATCTGCTAAATATTGGCTTTTTTTACCGCGTAGTATATCTTTGGCGACAAGAAAAATAAGTACAGGTAGTGGAGTAGATCGCACCTCTGCTATGCTTAGAATCTTATCAATGAATACATGTAGTTGCCGTCGCTCTCCCCATGAGATATGCCGTGGTAGGAGGCGGCTCGACAAATGCCAAAGCACTATTACTACACCAGTGGCAGCAATACTAAGTGGCATCAGGATAGTGAGTGCGAGCCACCAGGCAGGATGCACCCAGGCTGCGAGGCAGATTACGACCACATACAGTAAGAAGAGCGTAATTCCCCCAACCCAGAGTATTGGCACAAATAGACGCTGAAAGAAGATAGCAGTGAGAGAACGAATTGCGGAAACGGTAGGGTGCATTGTGTTACCAATTATACGCATGTCGGTGGCAGTGTGGTGTGAACTTCTTTACAAGAATGGCCCGCAACAGGTATGCTTTTATGACTCATCTTGGCGGAGAGGGCGGGATTTGAACCCGCGGTGCAGTTTAAGGCCGCACACCGCTTTTCGAGAGCGGCACTTTCAACCACTCAGACACCTCTCCGTATGTGTTTTAGTATACCCGATAGTGGCGTAGGACTGTATACTGCAATGTATGGATAACTCGATTTTTGCCAAAATGGTGCGCGGTGAAGTACCGTGCCATAAGCTATACGAAGATGAGAATACGCTCGTGTTTTTGGATATTTTTCCTAAAAACGAAGGCCATACCTTAGTTATACCGAAGCAGCGCCCGGCTGAGTTTTTGTGGGATCTTGACGATGATATGTACCGGAGTGTGCTACAAACGGCCAAGCGAGTTGCCGTGCGATTACGTGAAGTGCTTCCCTACCAATATGTTCATATGGCAGTGGTGGGTACAGACGTGCCGTATGCTCACGTGCACCTTATTCCGTTTGATACCACGAGTCAGCTGCACGGCAAGGCTCCCGCTGAACCTGATCATACAGGGTTAGCTGCGTTGGCTGAGCGATTACGTATCGTATGATAAAAATTATTGCGGTTGGTAAGAAACACGAATCATGGGTACTGCCAGGCCTGAAGCGGTATTTAGAACGCCTACAAGGGCCGTGGCGCGTTGAGTGGGTATTTTTGCCGCACAGCACTAAACAAGGCCAGGAAGCACGTTTAAACGAGTCAGAAGCCATATTAAAACGTCTGAATGACACTGACTTTGTGATATTGCTCGACGAGCGCGGCGTATTGTTAACTTCCCCTACCCTTTCGCAGCAGATTGAGTCTCAATTGAATCACTCGCGACCAGTAGTGCTGGTGATAGGTGGAGCATATGGAGTTGACGATCGAGTACGCCAGCGCGCTCAGGTGGTATGGTCGCTGTCACCTTTAGTGTTTCCGCATCAGCTTGTGCGCTTACTGTGTATTGAGCAGCTGTACCGCGCTCAATCGATTGCACGGGGTAGTGCGTACCATCATGAATAGTCGCATTCGTTTTTAGAACACTAATGTTCAATCACGTCGAGTTCGGCTTTGAGCCTCTCGACCACTGTTTTTTTGGTAGTGAGCAGTGTTTTTGATTCTTCAACTAAGTGGGCCGGAGCTTTTGCTAAGTAGGCCTCACTTGCTAAGCGGGCTTCTAGCACGGCAACTTCTTTCGTGGCACTCACGAGCCGTTGTTCGAGGTTAGTCTGGTGTTCATATAGGGTGTCAGCACTAATGTCAAGCCAGGCTTCGCGACCGCTTGCGGCGAGCCGTAGCCCACGGGGGTTGTCGATGTATTCTATGGCGCTCACTCGAGCTAGTTTCGCGATGAGTTCTTTATTGTCCTCGATCAGCGAATCGTTCATGTATAGCAGTTTATAGGTTTCATTGCCAGGTAATTCGGTGGTTACGTAGCGGATTTCCGAAACAAGCCGTTTAATGCGACCAAATGCCCCTGCCGATACCTCATTATATTCTGCGAGGGGTGGCCAGCTGTTTGCGGCCAGTAGATCGTCACGCCAGTCGAGTGACTGCCAGATTGTTTCGGTCACAAAAGGCATAAAGGGGTGCGCAAGGCGCAGCACAGTGTCGAGTACATAGGCGCTCATCGTAGCGTTTTGCTCTACCTTACTCACCTCGATGTACCAGTCGGCTACGTCGTCCCAAATGGTGTGGTATATGGTTTCGGCAGCTTCAGCAAAACGATAATCGGCCAGCTGCTGCTCAAGTTTGGTCGTGGCATCATTGAGGCGGCCAAGAATCCAGTGGTCAGCTAAGCTATGTGCCTCGGGGGTTGGCGTAGGAGTGACTTCATCAGTGTTAGCTTGAATATAGCGAGCAATATTCCATAGTTTATTACAAAGATTACGTCCTGCTACAACCTTACCCACACTAAATGCTTGGCTCTGCGCCGCACTACGGCTGGCAATAATGCCCATACGTAGCGCGTCACTACCGTACTGGGCCACAATTTCCATTGGGCTAATGACATTACCCTTACTTTTGCTCATTTTTTTGTTGTGTTCGTCATTCACCATGCCATGCAAGTAGACATGCTTAAACGGCACACTCCCAGTGCGGTATAGTCCAAGCATGATCATGCGCCCTACCCAGGCGTATAAGATGTCAAAGCCGGTTTCCATTACGGCGTTAGGGTAAAACCGTGCAAGTGGCCCATCGGCTAACGCATCGGTTGTGATGAACGGCCACTGTCCACTACTAAACCAAGTGTCAAACGTGTCTTCTTCTCGTATGTATGTTGTACCATTTACAACTATTTGCTTCTCGTCTACACGGGTGTCGAATATCCAGTCGTTTGGGTCTTGCGTACTCTGAAAGGCTGGAATAGGAATGCCCCATGGTATTTGACGGCTCAGGTTCCAGTCATGCAAGTTTTTAAGATAATCAATCAGAATTACTCCACGGTTTGCGGGTGAAAACGTGACATCTCCTGCTTCAATAGCAGCAATAGCTTTTTCGGCTAAGGAGTCCATTTTAATAAACCACTGGTCTTTTAGAAGTGGCTCGATAACGGTGCCGCATTTATAACAATGACCTACCGCGTGAGTAATGTCTTCACTGCCCCGAAGCAGTTCTTCAGCTTCGAGTGCTGCTATTATTTGCTTGCGAGTTTCGAGGGTGCTTTTACCCCTATACTGCGCTGGCACATTCGTCATGTTGCCGTCAAAACCAATCACCTGCACTGCTTCAAGATTGTGGCGCTGTGCAATCGCATAGTCGTTGGGGTCGTGAGCGGGTGTAATCTTGACTGCGCCGGTGCCATAAGCCATGTCAACATAGTCATCAGCAACTATCGGTATTTCTTTTTGTAAAATAGGCAGCAGAACGTGAGTGCCAATTAAATGACGATAGCGGGCGTCGTCCGGGTGTACGGCAACGGCTACGTCACCAAGCATAGTTTCTGGGCGGGTGGTTGCTACAACGATCTCCCCTATTTTGTCGAGCGTTGGGTAGGCGATCTTCCATAGTTTTGACTTTTCTTCCTTATGCTCGATTTCGATATCGGCAAAACTAGTATGATGCTTAGTACAGTAGCTGACGATTTTTTCACCCCTGTAAATGAGCTGCTCGTCCCACATTTTTTTGAATGTATCGTATACAGTGTTAATCACCTTCGCGTCGAGTGTAAATACTAAATCATTCCACGATGCCCCTGCCCCAAGCGCTCGTAGCTGGAGTTCCATGTTACCACGATGACGATCAACGAAATCCCACACTTGTGTATAGAGCTGTTCGCGCGAATACTCAAATCGCGACTTTCCCATGGCTTCTAGCTCTTTTTCGTACACCACCCAAGTTTCAAACCCTGCATGGTCAGCGCCTGGTATGTATACTGCATCATAGCCTTTCATGCGGTGGTAGCGTACCAAAATATCTTCAAGCGCAGTACCGAGTGCGTGGCCAATATGCAAGTTTCCATTGGCATTTGGTGGTGGCATCACAACTGCATATGGTGTCCCCTCACCTTTAGGTGCAAACACGGCAGCCTTTTCCCACAGGGCATAGATAGTTGGTTCGTAGTCGTTGGGAGTATAGGCTTTAGGGAGATTCATGTGGGCTACATTGTCTTTCTTCTTTCACGCGAAGTTACACGGCACTAGCTAACAAACAGGTAGGCAATGTGTACTTTGCAATAAAATACTAATTTGCTATCTGTCAATAGGTTCTACCCTAGTTATTGCTACGTTTCTTCCCGTGTTTATGTTCAGGTGTAGTATAACATAATGCGATTGAACATGGAACAATAGTTGCCTATGCTTTGTGAGGCAATGACAGGAATACAGAGAAGGGGTTGGCGGTGTATAATAGGGGAATGATAACTGGTAGGCTATGCACCGATGAACAGCTATGGGATGAGATGATACATGACCTTGGAGGCCACCCATTGCAGTTGTGGGGCTGGGGTGAGCTAAAGACTGCCCATCGTTGGCGGGCTTTACGGGTGATATTTGCTGATGAATCAGAGGTAGTATACGGTGCTGCGCAAATATTGGTGCGTACATTGCCTGCGCCGTTTGGCAGTTTTTGGTATGTACCGCGTGGGCCGGTGTGCATGGCGGGGCATCAGCAAGATGTGTATGATGCGCTGGCACAGTATGCGCGTGAACATGCCAAAGGGGTAGTGCTATGTATTGAACCAGATGATTCAGTGTCTGTGCCAGTAGGTAGGTGGCGACGTTCACGCACTACCGTGTTATTACCGCGGACTATAATTCTTGATTTAACAAAATCAGCAGACGAGCTACAGCAGGCTATGACTAAAAAAACTCGCCAATATATACGCAAATCAAGTGGTGAAGTGGTCGTGTTTCGTAAAATAACAACCGAAAACGAATTAGAACAATGCCTGAGCCTGTACCATGAAACAGCCGATAGGGCCGGATTTGCACTTCATAACGACCAATACTATCGCGATGTGCATGCCTATATGGGCGAGTCGTCAGTAGTTTTTGCGGCCTTTGTAGATGAGTCGCCAGTGGCGTTTGTGTGGTTGGCTGTGAGTGCTGCGACGGCGTTTGAATTGTATGGGGGTATGAACGCCAACGGCCAGTCGCTACGGGCAAACTATGGGCTAAAATGGCACGCGATTACCCAGTGCCAGCAGTGGGGAATTACGCGATACGATATGAACGGCTTATTGAATGACGGTGTGAGTACGTTTAAGCAGGGATTTGCGGCACATGAAGACGAGCTAATAGGTAGCTATGATTACCCGCTGTCACCACTCTATGCTGCCTGGACACATGCGCTGCCTTTGACAAAGCGAACGATCCAAAAGATAAAGTCGTTGCGTAAATAACAACAATTACCTGCTATTAGCGTGCTGCCCAGTGTGATTCTGTCATAGATAAGCTAGGACAAACTTCGAATGTGTAGGGGTCGGCTGGAGCTGCATGGTGTGCCATAACATGGCCAAGAGCGGCAATCATAGCGGCATTATCGGTACAGAGGCTCATCGGTGCATATTCAATTGCCACAGGCAGGCGGGTAGCTAGCTGTTCGCGTAAGGCTTGATTAGCGGCAACGCCACCAGCGATAACAACCGAGGCCGGTGTGTATTCAGAAACTGCCCGTATGGTGGTATCAACGAGCGTTGTGACAGCCGTATGCTGGAAGCTTGCAGCAAAATCATAGCGCTGTTTAGACGTGAGAAGCTCGCTAAGCGCGTGTGACGGGAAAGTGAAGTCTTTGCCCACTTCGCGTTGAACTGCGCGCAGAACGGCTGTTTTAAGGCCAGAAAAGCTAAAATCATATGGTTTTTTAAGTTTTGCTTTTGGTAACGTGTAGCGTGTGGGGTCGCCATTGGTGGCGGCAGCAGCAATTGAGGGGCCGCCAGGGTAGGGAAGGCCAAGGATTTTTGCGACTTTGTCAAAGGCTTCACCTACCGCATCGTCTTGAGTCTGACCAATGAGCTGGTAATCGCCATGATTGCGAAACAGTACTAGTTGCGTATGGCCACCACTCACAATGAGGGCAAGCATGGGAAATAACGGTTGCTTTGATGGTAGTGTGAGATCAAGGCTTGAGCCAGTAATGAAATTGGCATACACATGAGCCTCAACATGATGTACCGCATAGAGCGGTTTGTGGTGGGTGATGGCAAGTGTACGTGCAGCCAGGGTGCCGACAAGGAGTGAGCCTATCAGTCCAGGTGCGTAGGTCACGGCAATTGCGTCGATATCTTGCCAGGTACAATGCGCGTCTCTTAGGGCTTGTGTGATGACCGGATTAATGGCTTCAATATGGCTCCGCGCAGCAATCTCTGGCACTACACCCCCGTATACCGCATGAATGTCAATCTGTGATTGCACAACCTGTGACAGTAAATAAGAGCCGTCCTTCACGACGGCTGCAGCGGTTTCGTCACAACTGCTTTCGATGCCAAGTACCAACATACTCAATCTAGTATACCACTGTAGAGCATGCGGCATACGAAGTGCTAAAATAGACGCATGGTAGATTCTGCACCAACATCCGCCCCCCAGGCGGCACGGTATCGACGGCTGCGTAGCAAACTTGCCTCGCTTCGATATAATCGTTCTTCGCAAACCGTTAAAATCATTGCCGTGACAGGTATGCATGGTAAATCGACTGTGGTACGCTTGATTGCCGAGTTACTACGTGAAAGTGGTGCGAAGGTAGTTGAAATGATGGCAGACGGCACGGCACGGCATAGTGTTGAAACCGATCCATTTTTATTGCATCGCCGCTTGGCAGATGCTGGCAGACAAGGGTATGACTATGTAGTACTTGAAGTGCATGCTGCACTCGTGAATAGCCACGTGCTACCTACGTTGGCAATTGAAATGGTGGTAGCAGTGACCGATTCTCCGCAGCTGGAAGCTTTTTCGGCTTTACCGGTTCGCTACATGGTGTTGCCGCATGGGCTAACGCCACCTAAGGGTGTGGAGCATCACAACATTATGACGTTTGGTAGCCATGAAAAAGCCGATATGCGGCTGGCGCAGCACAAGTTGTACCGTAAGGGCACCGAAGTATCACTTGTTATCGATTTGCATAATGAGCTAGAAGTGGCGTCGCATTTGGTGGGTGAGTCTAATGCATTGAATGTAGCTGCCGCCCTAGCTGCCGTGTATGTCTTAGGGGTTGAAGTTGCTACTTTTTCAGACGGTATCGCCCGTCTTGAACAGATGCCAGGCAATTACGAATATATACCGGTAGCTGCCGCTTTTACAGTAGCAGTTGACGGCGCGGTGTCGGTTGAATCGTTGTTATCGACAGTACAAAGTGCGAAGGCACTTACGAAGCGTCGGTTGTTGGTGGCGACTGACATACCACTCGAGGCCGATGCAGCCCAACAGGCGCGGGTGATCGCCGATAGGCTGATTACTGTAACAGATGAGCCTCGCCTAGTTGATACCGCTAAAGATCACGAAGAAGCGGCGATTATTGCAGTACGCGGCGCTCGTAAAGACGACACAGTATTATTGATTGGGCGGCGTTATGTAGCGCGCAACGAACACGGCAATCTTGTGATCGAAGCGCTCATCGGAGGTGGTAGTGAGTAAGGTGAAAAAAAGCCTTAAAAAGATGATTCCCACGCGTGCGTTTCGCGCTGTTGAGCCAACCTATCACTTGCTTGAAGCCGTAGCTGCGAGTACCCGCAGGCGGTTTCCGTCGCGCCAGATGCATGTTATAGGGGTAACTGGCACAAATGGCAAAACCACCACCAGCTGTATGATTCACCGAATGCTCGTTGAGGCAGGGTATAATGTAGCACTTATGACAACAGTTTCATCTGGGGTTGGTAACGATATTGAGCCTTCAGTCGTACACATGACTACAGCGTCTGCGCCATTACTACAAAAGCGCCTAGCGGAGTTTCGCAGGCGTGGTGTTGAATGGCTGGTACTCGAAACGACCAGTCACGCCTTGGCGCAACACCGTACATGGGGTGTGCCATACGAAATTGGCGTAATGACAAATGTCACTCACGAACACCTTGATTATCACCGCAGTTACCAGCATTATTTGCGCGCTAAGCTTAAACTGTTTGAGCTTGCAGCGCGTCATGGCCGCAAGCTTGGTATTTATAATGCCGATGACCCCACAGCTTCGGAGTGGCAGAAAAGAGTGCCTCGTTCGACAGGGTACGGCCTGCATAAAGGTGATCTCCGACCACTGAATGTTCAGTTAACACCTCAAAACAGCAGGTATACCGTGCGGTATAACAACACTGAGTACCAGATTACCTGTAATATACCAGGCGAGTTTAATGTGTATAACAGCTTGGCGGCGGTAGCGGTTGGTATTGAACTCGGCCTCACTAAGGAACAAATCGAACAGGGCATTGCGGCACTTACCCAGGTAGACGGGCGCATGAACACCGTTCAGGTGGGTCAGAAGTTCGCAGTGGTGATTGATTTTGCTCACACCCCCGATGCGTTTGAAAAAGTGTTATCAGACCTACGAACATCAACAGCAGGCAAGCTTGTGGTTATGTTTGGTTCAGCGGGCCGTCGCGACGAAAGTAAGCGGGCGATTCAAGGGGCAATTGCCGCTATGTATTGTGATGAATTAGTGCTGACGGAAGAAGATGACCGTGATGTTGATGGACACGCGATCTTAACGCAAATTGCTGAAGGCGCAACAGGTAAAGGTAAGGTGTTAGGGGTGGATATGTTTTTGGAACTCGACCGCGTGCGTGCGATTGAGTTGGCGGTGAGTAGGGTGAGCGATACGAATGATACCGTAGTGTTTTTGGGTAAAGGCCATGAAAAAGTTATTGAACGCAGTGATGGTGAACACCCCTGGAATGAAACAACAGAGGTGATACGGGCCATCCGGGCTAAATTATCTCAATAAAACTATCGGTTAGTCGAGCGTGAGGCTGCAACAGCGCATACTGCCGCCACCCTTGGCAAGCTCAGGATTGTTGAGTGTAATAACATTCAGTCCATGGGCTTTAATATCGCGTGCAAATTGTGTGGCACCGGCATTTACAATAACAGTAGTGCCGGTGGAAACTAGGTTACAGGCAAAGTGCTGCACGGCTTCTGACTCGCTCACTTCAATGAGTGTTACACCGACGAGAGATCGTATGCGCTGCTGACTTTCGGGTATAAAAGCGCGTGGACACCACGCGACGAGGCCAGGGGTGGTGATCTCGCCGTGGTTGTTGTATACGGGGTGTTTTAAGATGGCTAGAGCCAGATCGATGTCGTAATAAAAGCTGTCGGCTAGCCCAGAATATGCGTTAATAACAGGCGTGCCGTCATCGTCGAGCTGAGGTACGGTCTGCAGCTGGATACACTGGAACCCTAATAGGTCGGCCGCGAGCTGCTGCGCTTTTTTGTCGCTTCGGTAGCCGCTGCCACAAAACAGTAGGTTGCCGCACGCTAAAGCGTCACCTTGGCCGCTAAATAACAATCCTTCGGGCAACTGATGAACAGTCTTACCCAGCTGTTCAAGGGTACGTTTAGCATAGGCTTCTTCCGCTTGGCGAGCGTTTGGCAATCGAGCCAGCACGGCAGTGTCGCCGCGTACCAGCGCCCAATTGGCAGTGAACACACCGTCTTGGCAATCTCGAGGTGCCGCTACTTGCGTAACAGTCATACCGGCTGATTCAAAGGCTTGTTTGAGGGAAGTGTGTTCTTGTTGGGCGATGGTGCGGTTAATCGGTACTTCTTTTGACATAAAGGGGTTAATTGGCTGGTCGTCTGCAAAATAGCTGACATCAGACATCAGGACATGGCGATTAATCACAGGATTCCTTTCTGGGCTAATAATATGATTCGTGGGTACGCTTAAAATACAGTCGACGCACGAGTTTTTCGATGTATCTAGTCCATAACTTCGACTTCCATCCCGCAATCGGCACTTCAAAAGCACCTACGTAGTCGGTAACTTGCTTATTAAAGCTTGTTTTAAAGCGGCCTAGACCATAAAACGGGTGATTTACATCAGTAATGGCGGTCGCTGGTGGTGTGCCGCATAAATCATGCTCGTGGCTGCCTTGTTGCTTAGCCCATTCGATTACTTTCCACTGTAAATAATGGCTGGCACCATAAGTAATTTTTTCGCGTATGCTCGCACCGTCTTTGTAGGTACTTTTGTGGCCATAGAGTAAGGCATAGGCGCCGGCGACCACGTTGCCATTAAAATAGGCAAAAAATAACTGCCCTTGGCCGGCTTCACTAAACTGCTGGTAAAATTCGTGGTAATAGTCGCGGCTACGAATAACAAACCCTGCGCCTTGAGCGGTTTGTTCAAACAGTTCATACATCTGGTCGCAGTGTTCGGAGGTGCTGTCAACAGCTTGTACAGTTACTCCGTCGCGTTCGGCTCGTTTGATTGCATGGCGCCCTTTTTGGGGCAAGTGAGCGAGCACCTCTTCAAGCGGCGAGGTAAGGTTAACTACCACAGTTGACGCGTTATATTGAATCGGCCGTGTTGGTATGAGGCCAAGATGAGACAGATTGGTGCCGAGTGGTAGCTCGGGTTCTATCTTGATGGTAAATACTCCGTGCGCGTGCGCAAATGGCGTAAGTTCAGCTAAAATGTTACCGAGTTGTGCGGCAGACGCTACGCCTGGCCCTTTGGGCATATACCATAGCTTACCAAATAAAGGTATGTGTTTTTCAAGTACAGTCATGGCTCCGGTGTCGCACACAATAGCCCGCGTAGTCCAGCCGCTGATCTGTTTTAAGCGTGCAAAAACTGCACCCTGCAATACATTACCACCACCAGGGTTACGCGGAATAATCTCGTCCCACGTAGACAGTTCTTCGGGCGTGGCGAAACGGATTTTCATACTACTACCAGTATAGCAAAGTTTAAGAATCTGGCCCCAGCCCGCACGCTACACTCGATTACGCTGCGTAGACGTGCGGGCGAGGGGCCATTGTTCACTCCTCAGCGAGTAAGTGCCGGGCGATTTTCGACGGGGTCAGGAACTGGCTCTAGAAGCCGCGCTTTAAGCTTCTTGTGGTAGTAGCACAGCCCATCATCGACAATCTTTTGCGGACACGTACCTCTTTCGGTAGGGCCTTGGCAACCGGTAGGCTGCGGCTGCTTGTGTTCATTGGCGGCTTCTTGTTTTGCGCGCTTGCTCACACGAGGACCTTTCTGCCTTATTTTGGGAGTTGACAAATAATATTGTATCATAAAATGTCAGGTTCACAAGGCTTAGGGACTAGGTTGTCACAGATGCTACTACTGTGGCTGATGAGGGTTACTTAAAAAGTCGATTTCTTTAATAATGTCGAGTAGGGCTTGAGCGCGGCGAGTTTCATCGGTAATCGATTTAGCAGCGTCACGAGCAGGGGCAAGCAGTGCTTTATCATCGGTAGAACGAATTAGCAGCAAGTATGTGTCGAATTTTTCTTCGGCAGACACATTAAGCTTGCCAACTAAAGGGCGAAGTTCATTAATGACGTCGAGTTTAATTGCGTTTAGATCGCTATCGCCACCCATTGGCATAGCAGGTGCTGGCATAGGCGCGGGCTGCACTGGGGTTGGCATAACAGGCTCGGGTAGTACGGGTGGTAGTGCAGCATCAACTGCAGGAGCTGCAGGTGGTGGCCCAGCGGCAACTGGCGCCACAATATCGCTCATGGCTGTGCCGGTGCTGTCGTTATCTTCGGTGTCGTTACTTACACCAGCCAGCACCTTTGCTAGCTCTTGATCATCGCTGATCGGTTGCGTTGATTGCGGTTGAATATCCATGCCCACCTCTATATTGTAATTTTACTTATGCTTATTAGTACTGTATCATAAGGCCAGCATTATTCGCAAGGGAAGGGCATCACTATGCTTGACGATGAAAACGTGGTAGGGCAACGCGACCGACAGCACGCACTCGGCGTGGCAGCTTCGCTATATACACAGCTTCGCTATGATGGCGAGCTTACTAATGACGACCACGATGGTCGTGAGATTACTAGTATTGTGATTGCTGGAATGGGCGGATCGGCACTTGCTGCCGATATGGCAAAAGTATTACTTGCACAACACATACGCGTACCGCTCGAAGTAGTTAAATCCTACGACTTGCCGCACTATGTTAATCATCACACGCTGGTTATCGCCAGTAGTCATTCTGGCAATACTGAGGAAACGGTGTCAGTTTTACAACAAGCCATTGACCACCCGGATCGACCGCAAATTGCCGTGATAGCAACTGGCGGAAAATTGGTTGAAATGGCCAGTAAGGCCGATATTATGTGCGCTCAGTTTCCGCACGATACGCAGCCACGCATGGGCGTGTTTTACAATTTACGCATGTTGTTTAAACTACTGGTTGCTTTTAAGGTTATTCCACGCCAACGGTTTAGTGAGCTGGCAGAGCAGCATGACTGGCTTGAGCAAAAGACACAAGGCTGGGTGAAAGAAGTGCCAACCGAGCGCAATAAGGCTAAGCAATTAGCATTGATTGCAGTTGGTAAAACCCCTGTTATTTATGGCGGAACACTCATGGCGCCCGTTGCCTATAAATGGAAAATTAGCTGGAACGAAAATGCTAAAAATGTGGCGTTTTGGAACCAATATCCGGAATGCAACCATAATGAGTTTTTGGGCTGGACCAGTCATCCGGTTGAAAAGCCGTTTGTGGTGTTCGATCTTATAAGCAAGCTTGAGCATCCCCGGGTACTGAAGCGATTCAGCTTGAGTGACACCTTGCTGAGCGGTCGGCGACCAAAGGCACAGGTGATACCAATGGTTGGCAGCACCCTGCTGCAGCAAATGCTCTGGGGCTGCGTGCTATCTGATTTCGTGAGCATTTATGTGGGTATCTTGAACAATGTTGACCCAACACAAGTTGATTTAATTGAGCGATTTAAAAAAGAACTCGGTTAGCCTGTACAGCCAATACGTTACGCTACAGATGTAACTAGTGGTATTGCCTGAGCGATTCAATGGTATTTTTGCGTGCCGCTTTAAGGGCAGGGAAAATGCCAAACAGTAGCCCTACGCCTACAGCCATAGCAAAGGCAGCGGCGGCTGTAAGCCAGCTAAAGGCTGGCGCAAAGTACAGCACGGTGCTTATGACAAACGCGAGTACGTAGCCGCAAAAGTATCCAATGAGGCCGCCCAGTAGGCTCATCAAGAGCGATTCAATTAAAAACTGTGAAACAATGTTGCTGTTGCTGGCTCCCACTGCTTTACGAATGCCGATTTCTCGAGTGCGTTCGGCCACACCCACAAGCATAATGTTCATAATGCCAATGCCACCAACAAACAGCGAAATTGCTGCAATCGCGGTCATTACTTGGGTGAGGGCTATAAATAATTGGTTGGTAGGTCGGCCAATGTCTTGACCGCTCGCTATGGTAAAATCTTTTTCACCAAGATGGGCAGTTAGGAGCGCGCTATGCATGGCCTTAGTGACATCGTTCATATCAGCAGTTGGTTCGGCAAGCACGTTAATTTGCTGGATTTGGGCGCGGCTTTGATGGAACTGCTTGCCTTGGGCAATGCTGACAATAGCCGCATGATTAAGGTCGACATTATTATAATTGATTGGGTTAGTGGAGTTTTTTATAACGCCAATCACGGTAAACTGCTGGCCGCGAATAGTAAATGTGCTACTGATTGGGCGATCAGTGCCGAATAGGTCTATAGCAAGCTGTTCGCCAACAACAGCGGTGTTATTATCTGTTGAATCATCAAGGAACTGACCACTTTTCATAGTTATATTGGCGATTTTTGGAAAGTCTGGAGTTGTTGCCATTACAACATTGTTTTCAATAGTTTCGCTCGCAGATTTCATTGTGCCGTCGATTGTCATAATTGGGACAGCAGCAACAATGCTAGGCAAGGCGGCGATGTTTTTTACGTCATCTTCAGTGAGGGTGCTAGTACTAAACGACTGTTGAGCAACAGGACTAGTGAGTGCATTAGGATCGCGCGTTTGCAGGCCAGGGCGAATAATCGCCAGGTTGCCGTTAAATGGCTCAATTTGCTGGTTAATCATGCGTGATACGCCACCAGAAAGCGCCAAAATACAGGTGACACTGGCAATACCAATGGCAATACCTAGGGTGGTTAAAATGCTGCGCGCTCGGTTGCGGCGCATAGAACGGTGGGCATTTTCAATATGGTCGAGTAGCACCCGTATCATGATTTTTTACCCTTTGTTTTAGTGGTTTTTTTGCTAGCACGGCGCGGCGCAGCTTTTTTGGTTGATTTAGCGGCAGGTTTAGCGCGTTTTTCGGCTGGGCTAGTGTTTAGGGCGGCCGTAGTTTTAGCATGTTCAGCTTTTAAGCGATTTATTTTGCGATTAAGGGGTATTTTTACCGTGCCTTCATCGCTAAGCTGAATAGCAATTTTGGTATCGCTCGCGATTTTGCCATCAAGCATATTAATAACGCGGCTCGCGTAGCTTGTAAGATTAGGGTTGTGGGTCACCATGATGATCGTGTTGCCTTTTTTATGGAGTTCGCTCAGTTCTTCCATAATAACGTGGCTACTGCGGCTGTCTAGGTTGCCTGTTGGTTCGTCAGCTAAAATTATACTGGGCTCGTTAACAAGTGCGCGGGCAATTGCTACTCGCTGCATCTGCCCACCGCTCAGTTGCCACGGCATGTAGTATTCCCGTTCACTCAAATGAAATGTTTTTAGCACGTCGCTGGCGCGTTCGAGCCGTTTGGTACGCGCAATACCCTTGTAGGTAAGGGGTAGGGCAACGTTCTCAAGAACAGTCAGACGGTTTATAAGGTTAAAACTTTGGAATACCATGCCAATTTGATTACTACGAATATGTGCGTGGCGTGAACTGCCTAACCGGTTGACTGCTTTGCCGTCAAGTAAATATTCACCGTCATCAGCGTGGTCAAGCAGGCCAAGTACGTTGAGTAAGGTAGTTTTACCGCAGCCACTGGGGCCCATAATGGCAATAAATTCACCTTTTTCAATTTTAAGATTTACACCGTCGAGCGCGCTGACACAGGCGTCGCCTAGCCCGTAGCGTTTGGTGAGGGCTGTGAGCTGAATAACTGGTGTTTCTGTTGTGTCGGACATCTTTACCTAGTATAGGTGGCTAAAATCAGTTCCTGCAAGCGGAATGGCGGGTTATGTGCCGTTAAAAATACAACCCTTTTAAAAAGTGGCTAGGTAAGCTGTCGTATAATTGAATACTATGGAGAGATGACCGAGTGGTTGAAGGTGCACGCCTGGAAAGTGTGTGTACGGGGCAACTCGTACCGCGGGTTCGAATCCCGCTCTCTCCGCCACGTAAACGGTAAATAATTACGCAGCTTTTAGCATTTTTAGTACTGTCTGCGGGTCTTTATATACAAACAAATCAGTTACGTCTTCTAGTGATTCAAATTCGCCTTCTGTTTGTGCGGGGAGGTTGGCTGGCCGGTCCCAGGTTAGGCGCTGGCCTGTCATGGCGGTCGCGGGTGTGAATCCTGCGAGCGCTGCAATGCCAAACGGGATGTTTCGTGCAATTGACGCCACATTACTTTCGCGGTATCCGAAGGTTGGCTGCTGGGCGTAGTCAGTAGTAGACCTAATGATTCGCCCGACTCGCGGGCTATTAATGAATAGCACATCGGTGACAGCGTTGCGCACAGTGAGGGAGTGGCTAGCGTGAAAGGCAGGCAGGTATTCACTCCTTACGTCAAAATAATCACGGCCAAGCTGCACCAGGCTACGCAGTAGTTTTGTGTGTTCGCTACTCTCTTTTAATTGCTCGCGCGAAGTATCTTGGCCGAACCCAGCTGCCAAGCGGGCAGTGGCACCGAGTGTAAGGTAGGCCGGCGAATAGCGCCACAGCTTGCCGTTTACCTCAATAGTCATCGGGTGTAAAGGCTGTGTCTGAGCATTGTCGGCAAGTAGCTCCAAAGGGTCGCGTTGTGAGCCGGCTACATCGTTAAAATTGCCATAGCCTAAAAAACCAAGCTTCACGCTGGCAGCGGTTTTTGGCTCTTGCCGAAGAGTGGCGTTGACCAGTGCCATTGCTGTTCCGTCACCAGCAGCCGAGATCCAGGTGTCGCCAGGGCGTATAGTGGCACTAAGGTCGGCAATATTGTCTGACGTGTTGGCTGATCGAGTCGTAACTGTTTCGTGCCTGACGCCAGCATCGTCAAGTCGTGCCAATACGTTTTGGGCAACTTTTCGGGCCCGTGTGCTATTGGGGTTAGCGAGGACGACTAGGCGTTCAAAACGATCAGTCATTATCTTTTAATTATAGCACAGATTACTCTATAAAGTCAAGAGGCGAGCGCACAATAACAGGGGTGCTAATTAGCGGCCGAACAGTTCTTTAACGCGTAGTTTTCGGCTATATTCGAGCGCACCGTAGCGGAAAATGCGTACGGCCATAAACATTACAACAGTGGCACTCAAAATTAGCAGACTAATGCCAAGCGTAGCTTCCCAAGGCTCAAGGTTACCCACAGCATTTCTGAGCATCATTGGAATAGGAGCAGTAAGCGGAAAAAGTGTCAAAAAGCGCACAAATGGGCTGTCGGGGCTGGAAACAAACAGTGTTACGGCGTATAAAGGCCCAAAGATGAGCATCATCACAAGGCCAATAAATCCACCGGCTTCTTTGGCGGTTGGTACGGCCGCGCCAATTGCTACTAATAGACCCGTAAACAGTAAAAAGCTGGCTACAAAGATTGCAGCACCAGTGGCAATACGCAGCAGGTCGACAGGTAAGCTTGAGAGGTCGAGGTTGGGTAGCTGTAGTTTGTCGTGGAACAGTAAATAGCCAATCAGTGCCGGCACAACGATGATCAGGCCTTGAATAATCGACAAAATAATCAGTGAATAAATTTTACCAATAATGAGCGTGCGGGCTTCTACGGTGGTAAGGAGCATTTCAATCACGCGGTTTTCTTTTTCTTCAGTGGTGCTGGTGAGCATTTGATTGCCAAAGAAGCCAATTAAAATGTAAAACAGCACTAAAAAGACACCTGGTAAAATCAACTGCTTGGTAGAGTCGTATTCTGCGCCATTACGATAGGTAGTAACACGCTGGTTTGTTGTATTTGTAACAATAGCTTTAATGCTGGGGTCGACCGAAGTTTCAACTGACGCAGTCAGCAGGGTGTGCGCGATGCTCATATACCGACCGTTGTCAAAAATACCTACATCTTGAGCGTATACTTCAATGGTGTCGGTAGCAATATTTTTTGGGTAGTATATATACGCGTCAAGCTCTTCGTGCTGCACTTTAGCAATGGCGGCTGCCTTGTCAGTGGTGGTTGTAGCGCCAAACCCGGTAAGAAGGGCGGGGTTAATTAAGCCTGAATTATCAGTCACCGCTAGGCTAAAGCGCTGCTTTTCGAGGTTTTTTGCAGCATCGGCGGTCGATTGATTCGACATAAAGATCACTCCAAAAATCACGGCGAACATGAGTGGAAACCCAAATGCCATAATCCAAAAACTCTTCTTTTTTAGGGTTCGGGTGATTTCAAACTTCATAACAGTATGCAGATTATGCATCGTGAGTGTTCTCCTGTTCATTTTCGTCGCCATAAATTTGTAAAAATATACTGTTGAGCGATTTATTGCCAAAGCCTTTTTTAACTTCGCTCACCGTGCCATAAGCGCGGGCTACACCGTCTTTTAAGAGCAGTATACGATCGCATAGCTTTTCAACTTCTTCCATTTGGTGGGTGATCATGACTACGGTGGCACCCTTTTTTTGGTGATCTTCAATAATGTTCATCAGTAGTTTGCGGTTCACCGGGTCGAACCCTTTGGTGGGTTCGTCCAAAATTAAAAGGTCAGGGTTATTTAAAACAGTAATGCCCAGTTGCACTTTTTGCTGCTGGCCGCCACTGAGTTTATCGAGCCTGGTTTTGGCCTTATCTGCTAGATTAATTTGCTGTAAAAAAGACATCGACTGCTGGTGAGCTTCTTGCTTGCTCAGGCCTTTGAGCTGTCCAAAATACACCATGGTATCGATCACTGATTCTTTTTTATACAGCCCACGCTCTTCGGGTAGGTATCCTAGGCGAACGGTGCTTGCGACGCTATAGGGCTTGCCGTCAATCTGTAACGTGCCAGCAGTTGGCTGGTAAATGCCAAGTAAGGCCCGAATGGTGGTGGTTTTGCCGCTCCCGTTGCTGCCCAGTAATCCAAATGTTTCGCCTTTCCTTACCTCAAAACTCAGGTCTTTAATGACCGTCGTTTTGCCAAACTTCATCTGAAAGTCTTTGACTGAAATAATGTTTGCCATAGTATTCATAATTATACACCCCCTCTTAACCCAAGAAAAGAAAGTCGTTGCCACTAGGATCTTCCTATATCAATAATAGAAACAGGCTCACCAACGGAGCTCAAGCTGGCGAAGAGTGAACTTCACGAGCGAGCCTGTTTCGTAGGTGAGCCTTAGCTCTTGCCGGCAAATTTCACCATCTCATCTCTGACCGCGTGGAATCCTTTCGTGCCTCCATCTTTCCAGATGCTCGCAAGGAGCTCGAATAGCCAGAAGGCTCCGACCGTTGCCATATGCACGACGGGAAAGAAGATCATGAGGGTGACGCGCCAGAGGATCCCTGCAAATCTGCTCTGATCAGCTAGCCTGGGCAGGTAGGTTGTCCATGCGGTGAGTATGGCGATCATTGCCATGACGTGTGCGCCGAGGTACGCGGCGATCCAGGGGTTCATGAGCGCTCCTTTATAGAGTAGTTGGATACCGTTGGAGCTATTTTGCCACGTAGACTACAGATGCGCAAACATGATTACAATACACGCTATATATAGCGTAGTAAAAGTTACAATCCACACTAGGCAATAGTTCTAAGTGGTAGAACTGTGTGTAGTTAAAAAAACATGACTAAAATAGCCAAAAAGACTTGAAAAGCCTATATATAGCGCTTATAGTCTTATGTAGACACTACATATGTAGTAGTTCAGCAAAATAGACACATTGGCAAGAAGCTCGTGAAACTAGCTCACCACACTAGTGGGTCGTTTTCTTGCTGTTGCACTGGGAGGTGTTGTGCTATTGGGCGAGGGTACTAACATAACAAAAAGGAATAGGGCTTATGAGCGTAATTCATGTGGTAAAACGCGATGGCACCCGCGAACCATTTGACGCCAACAAGATTAACCTGGCACTGGTTAAGGCCAGCGAAGGCTTGCCAGATCAAATTCAGAAGGTAGTACAGGTAGCGACCGAGTTACAGTTAACACTGTTTGACGGTATTACCAGCGAAGAACTCGACGAAGCAGTGATTCACACTGCACTGCAAAATGTAAAAGACGACCCAGACTTTGACACCATTGCGGCCCGCCTGCTGCTAAAGAACGTATATAAGAATATTTTAGGTGACTATAAAGATGACGCAGAACTAAAAACGCTGCACGCTAAAAAGTTTCCTGAATACCTAACGTTTGGCGTAAAAGAAGGGCTGCTCGATAAGCGCATGGCCGACAAAACACTGTTTGACATTAAGGCTCTTGCGGCTGCGCTTGACCCTTCGCGCGACGGCTTGAGTAAGTACCTAGGGGTAATTACTAATAAAAACCGCTATGCACTGCGCAAACAAAATGGCGAGCCAATTGAAACACCGCAGTTTACCCACATGCGTATAGCCATGGGCCTTAGTTTTAACGAAAAAAACCCTACTGCTGCAGCGCTGGACTTTTATAAACACATGAGTAATCTCGATTACTTACCGGGTGGTTCAACGCGTGTGAACGCTGGTGGTTCGTTCCCGCAGCTTTCCAACTGTTTTGTAATAGACGTTGAAGACGACATGGAAAGTATTGCAAAAAGCGTGCGTGACACTATGTGGATAGCCAAAGGTACGGGCGGCATTGGCATTAGTATGAACAAACTGCGTGCAGCCGGCAGCCCAGTTAAAACCACCAACACCGTGAGTACTGGCCCGTTGCCATTTATGAAAATGATCGATACAGCTTTGTTTGCGGTTAGTCGTAAGGGTAAAAAAGCTGGTGCCGCGGCCATTTACATGGAAAACTGGCACAGTAATTTTCCGCAGTTTATGGAACTTCGCCAAAATAGCGGTGACCCGTACTTCCGTACACGCTTTGCCAACATTGCCGTATGGGTGAGTGACGAGTTTATGAAACGCGTTGCCAAAGAGCAAGACTGGTACATGTTTGACCCAGCTGAAACGCCTGATTTAAGTGAACTGTATGGGGCAGCGTTTAGTGCGCGCTATGCCGAATATGTAAAAATGGCTGAACGCGGTGAGCTGCGTGATTTCAAAAAAGTACCAGCTAGGCAGCAATGGCGACAGATTCTGACCACCTTGCAAGCCAGTAGCCACCCTTGGATTACCTGGAAAGATACCATTAACACGCGTGCCTTAAACAATAATCGCAGCACTATTCACAGCAGTAACCTGTGTACCGAAATTACGCTGCCAAACGACGCGAAAAATATTAGCGTGTGTAACCTTGTGAGTATTAACCTTAGTGCGTTTTTGAATGTGGAGACTAAAAAATGGGACTGGGAACGGCTAGAAGCGGCTAGTCGGAGTGCGATTCGTCAGCTTGATAACCTGTGCGACATTACCGATACCCCAATTCCTGAAGCAATTAACAGCATTAAGACCACCCGGGCGCTCGGTCTTGGCATCATGGGTTTTACTGATGTTATTGAAAAGCTTGGGTATAGCTATGAAAGTGAGCAAGCGTACGATACGATGGATCGCCTTGCTGAGTTCATTAGTTACTATGCAATTGACGAATCGGCTGAGTTGGCCCGCCAGAAGGGCAGCTACCCTGATTTTAAAGGCAGCGGTTGGAACAAGGGTTTATTGCCGATCGACACCATTGATACGCTTGCCGCTGATCGCAAAGTAAAAGTAGCGATTTCTCGCAAAACACGCCTTGATTGGGAAGCCTTACGCAAGAAAACTAAAAAAGGTATGCGTAACGCCACGCTCATGGCGATTGCGCCAACGGCTAACATTGCACATGTGGCTGGCACCACACCTGGTATCGACCCGCAATTTGGCCAGATTTTTAGCCGCAGCACCTTAAATGGTAAGTTTTTGGAAGTGAATGGTAATTTAGTGCGCGACCTGAAAAAACTTGGCCTATGGGACGAAGTTCGCGAACAATTGTTGATTGAACAAGGCGACGTGACGAATATTGACGCCGTGCCACAACACCTTAAAGAAGTCTATAAAACCTGCTTCCAACTATCGCCATTTGCGTTTATTGAAGTAGCCGGCCGCGCTCAAAAGTGGGTAGATCAAGCAATTAGTCGCAATATGTACCTTGAAAGTCGTAGTATCGACGACATGGAAAAGGTGTATATGGAAGCCTGGAAGCGTGGACTAAAGACCACCTACTACTTGCACATGAAACCACGACACCAAGCTGAACTAAGTACGGTCAAAGTGAATAAAGCCGAAACAATCGCTGGGGACGGGCCGCGCAAAACAGGCTTTGGGTTTGCTAAAAAGCAAGTTGCTCAAGGACCGTGATAGTGTGCAGAAATAAAGGCAGTGAACAATTAAAAGAATAGAACTAACTAGGGGGAACACCAATGAACGCATCATCAATTATCAGCGACGACATGACACTCGAAGAAAAACTACAAGCAATTAGCGACGCTATGGAGCAAGCACAAACTACGGCTAACGAAGCAGCTGCCCGGCGCGGTGATGTGGCCGCACCAATTGACCCAGCAGATTTAACAATGTGCGAAGGCTGCCAGTAACTGATGAGGTTAGCTGATCAAGCGCCCAGGCGACCAATAATTGGCCAGCGGGTACTCGTAGGCGAGATGCCTGTCAAAGTAGTGGCGCTCGATGCTGCCGGCAATCCAGTAGTCGAATCACTCACTCGGCCACCCAGTAGCCAAGCTGTGCAGCCAATGGCACGTTCGGCTACGCTTGGTATGCAACTGCCAGATAGTATGCGGTAGTAAGTGGCGGAAAGTCTGTAAGTATGGTATGGTACAAATAGTTTTTGGTAAAAAGTAGCGAGTAAAGGAGGAACACCATGGGTAAAATTTTAGGCTCAGGCATTCAGGATGGACTGTTGCTAAAGCCAATCAACTATCAGTGGGCGATGGATTTGTATGATCAAGCGGTCGCTAACACGTGGTTTCCAAATGAAATTCAATTAGCGCAAGACCTAGCTGACTGGGACAAAATGAGCGACGAAGAGCGTCATGCCGTGACGTTTTTGATGAGCTATTTTAATCCTAACGAACTGCTGGTGAACAAAGCCCTCGCGTTTGGTGTGTACCCATATGTCAATGCTGCAGAATGTCACCTGTACCTCGCTAAGCAAATGTGGGAAGAAGCCAATCACTGCATGGCGTTTGAATACGTGCTAGAAACCTTTCCGATCAACCGTGATGAAGCATATGCAGCGCATGTCGACGAAGAAACAATGGCTAAAAAAGAAGCCTTTGAAACCAAGTACATTAAGCGCATGACCGAAGATACCATGGATATTGCCACCACCGAGGGCAAAAAAGACTTCATTCGTAACCTTGTGGCCTACAATATTATTCTTGAAGGCATCTGGTTTTATAGTGGCTTCATGGTAGCACTGAGCTTCCGTCAGCGTAACTTGCTTCGAAACTTTGGGAGCTTAATCGACTGGGTGGTGCGCGATGAAAGCTTACACCTTAAGTTTGGTATCAACTTAATTCTGACAGTAATCGAAGAAAACGAAGACTTACAAGACCCAGAGTTTGCCGAAGAAATTAAAGCCATGATCTTAGAAGGTGTTGCACTAGAAGAAGATTATAACCGAGCGCTGTTGCCTAACGGTATTCTAGGGCTTAATGCCGACTACATCAATCAATACGTGAAGTACCTCACCGACCGCCGCCTTGAAGAGCTTGGGTTTGAGCCGCATTTTCATGTTAGTAACCCTGCAAAATGGATGGCAACGGCTAATGATACCTACGAACTCGTAAACTTTTTTGAAAGCACTAACACCAGCTACGAAGTAAACGCAGGCAATGCCCAGGCTACACTCACAGAGGTAGAAGGCCCAAGTGACGATGAGCCTAGCCATAATGGCGATAAATAGCCACCATGAAATTCATAGAAGGGACGTATCGGCATTACAAAGGCCATATATACCGGGTGCTTGGTGAAGCCCAACACACCGAAACTGGCGAGCGATTGGTGGCGTACCGTGCGCTGCAAGATAATGGCACAGTGATCTGGGTGCGACCCTACACGATGTTTTTTGACACTGTAACAGTTGACGGTGTGAAGCAACCGAGGTTTGAAAGGATAGGTGATGAAACCTGAAATTGAAGTCAAGTTTACTGATGTTGACATAGCAGATGTTCGTAGACGCCTTAAAAAAGCTGGTGCAGTGTGCCACCACGCGATGCGCGATATGCGCAGAGCTTTGATTGAAGAACCGCATCATGCCGACCAGAACATGTTTATTCGTATTCGCGATGAAGGCGACAGGGTGACTCTTTGTTTAAAAAAGAAAACTAAATCGCTAAAAGAATCAACAATTAACAGTACGTTCGAAATTGAAACCACGATTGGTGATTTTGAAGCCGCGGTAGAACTGTTTAGGGTAGCAGGTTGGGAATATGTGACATATCAGGAATCGCGCCGTGAAACCTGGCAGCTTGGTGAAGTCGAAGTGGTGATTGACGAGTGGCCATGGTTAAACCCATACATCGAAATTGAAGGTGAAAGTGAAGTGGTGGTGCGTACGGCCGCAAAAACTTTAGGGTTTAACTGGGGCGCAGCAATGTTTGGTTCGGTCGACGTGCTTTATAATCGTGATTACCCGCACATGACAGTCCGCGGAGTTATTGATATTAAAGAAGTTCGATTTGCAGACCCCGTACCGCGAGAGTTTGTACCATAATAGCGATGAATAGGCTTATGCAGCAATCGATGCGAGTGTCGGCAGCGACGCGTCACGGCGCACGGCGCATACTAATGCTGCTTGGCCCTGCGTTTGTAGCGGCTGTGGCCTATGTTGACCCTGGTAATTTTGCCGCTAATTTTGGAGCAGGGGCAAAATATGGGTACTTATTGCTTTGGGTGCTGATTGCTGCAAATGGCATGGCAGCAATTGCACAGTATCTCAGCGCTAAGGTGGGTATTGTCACTGGTAAGTCGCTGCCCGAGATTATTGCGACTCGATTACCGCTATGGGGCAGACGTGCCTATTGGCTGCAAGCAGAAATGGTAGCGATTGCTACTGATATTGCTGAGGTAGTAGGCGGCGCGGTGGCATTATCACTATTATTTAACTGGCCGCTCGTGTATGGTGGCATTGTTATTGGAGCAGTGTCGATGCTACTGTTATTACTTTATAACCGCCAGGGTCAGGTGATATTCGAACGCGTGATTGTGGCCTTGCTACTGCTTATTCCTATTGGATTTTTTGTTGGTTTGATGCAGCACCCCTTGCAGATTCACGGTATTGCAAATGGGCTTATTCCGCGGTTTGCAGGTAATGAAACAATCATGCTCGCGGCTGCCATGGTAGGCGCAACTATTATGCCGCATGTGGTATATTTACACTCCGCAATTGCTCGTGATCGCCACGGCCGTGTTGCTAAAAGTCAATTAAAAAAATACATAACTGCTACAAAAATTGACGTATTATTAGCGATGACAATTGCAGGTGCCGTTAATATTTCGATGTTACTATTAGCCGCGAGTGCCTTGCATGGGCAATCAGTCGATACCTTTTCTGATATATTTAAGCAGCTTTCCCAGGTACTTGGGCCGTTAGTGGGCATTTTGTTTGCAGTAGGGTTGCTTATTTCGGGCCTGGCTTCAACGGCAGTCGGTAGCCAAGCCGGATCGGTAATTATGCAGGATTTATTACACATACCAGTGCCGCTATGGGTACGACGTTTAGTAACACTACTACCAGCCATTGCGCTACTCGTAGCTGGGTTCGATCCCATGATGCTGCTGGTGGTGTCACAGGTGGCTTTGAGCTTTGGCGTACCACTGGCCTTATTGCCACTTGCGTACGTGTCGTCAAGCCGGAGTATTATGGGTAGCGCAGTAAATACCCGTGTAATTGCCTGGGTGATGTACGGCATTACAGCAGTAGTGACTGTATTAAATATTGTACTGATATTTACAACGATATTCCACCAGTAGAGTAGAATACACAACATACTACGCTAGATATAGCGTAACAACCGCTTAAAATGCTATAATGGAACCCCATGGAAGAACAATCGAACATGGGCAAACAGACAAAGTATATTTTTGTAACAGGGGGTGTGCTTTCTGGGGTAGGAAAGGGCATAACCGCGGCCAGTATTGGTGCCGTATTACAGGCAAAAGGTGCCGTTGTATCAATTCAAAAATGTGACCCGTATCTTAATGTTGATGCGGGTTTACTTAATCCTGCCGAACATGGGGAATGTTTTGTGACCCGTGATGGCGCCGAAACCGACCTTGATCTTGGGCATTATGAGCGCTTTTTAGATATCGAACTGACGCAAAAAAATGCTACGCTAAGTGGCAGACTACTTAGTACCCTAATCGCAGACGAACGAGCTGGCAAGTTTGGTGGTAAAACTATTCAGTTAGTGCCGCATCTTACCGGTGCAATCCAGGATTCAATTGTTGAAGCCAGTGTAGGCAGTGACGTTCACCTAGTAGAGATCGGTGGAACAGTCGGTGATTACGAAGGACTGAGTTTTGTGGAAGCAATTAGGGAGTTTGGCCGCAGGGTTGGGCGTGCTAATGCACTATATGTGCATGTGGTGTATGTACCCTATATTGGTACGAGTAAAGAGTTCAAGAGCAAGCCGGCCCAAAATGCATTGAACGACCTCCGCGGCTTTGGCATTGTGCCAGACGTAGTGATTGTGCGCTCAGATGACCCCGCGCCACAAAGCATTGCTAAAAAAATCGCTATGTTTGGCGGGGTTGAAGAATCGGCAGTGCTTATGATGCCAAATGTCGACAGCGTATTTGTGATTCCTGAAAAAATCGCGAAAAGTAGTCTTGCGCCTATTCTTGATCGATTCACTGGTAACACGCAGCAGCCGAACTTGGCTGCCTGGACAGACCTTGTGAAGCGTCAAAAGTCGACAAAAAGCACTACTGTTACTATAGGGTTGGTCGCAAAATATATGGATAACGAAGACACCTACATAAGCGTGCTTGAAGCGCTAAAAGCTGCCGCGTGGCATGAAAATGTTGGGCTGCAGATTCGCTGGATAGATGCTGAAAAAGCTAGCGAGGTAGATTTTGCGGCTGTGGATGGATTATTGGTGCCGGGCGGCTTTGGAGCGCGTGGTGTCGAAGGTAAGATTGCCGCAGCACGCTACGCCCTTGATCATGACGTTCCATACCTTGGCATTTGTTTAGGCTTACAGGTAGCGGTTATCGCTGCTGCGCGTAAAAGCGGTGTAACAGCGGCGAGTAGTACTGAGTTTACGCCTGACACATCTGATGCGGTGGTGTACATCATGGAAGGCCAGGCGGGCAAGGAAAGCACAGGTGGTACGCTACGCCTGGGGGATTACCCCGCTGAGTTAGTACCAGGTTCGAAAATAGCGCAGCTATACGGCAGCGAATTAGTTACCGAACGGCATCGCCACCGGTATGAAGTGAATCAAGCCTATACGAGTGCAATCAAAAAAGGTGGTTTGGTGTATAGCGGCACGTCACCCGACGGTCGTTTAGTTGAGTTCATAGAAGCGCCAGCGAACAGTTATTTTGTGGCAACTCAGGCACATCCAGAGTTTCGTAGCCGTCCAACACGGCCTCATCCCCTGTTTGTGGGGCTTGTGAAAGCTGCAACCAGCAAAAAGTAGGTTATTTTACGGAGCGCGTGAAATATTGTAGTGGAACGAAGTGCCAACCAGGCGCACACGGCCGCAACTAAGGTTGCCATCATCCATGGCGCTGTCGACTGCTTGCATTAGATCGGTGTTTGTAGCGTTAGCAACGTAAATGTTCACCCCGCTACTTGCTGCTGAACAGCCATTATACGTATCAAGATCATTATCATAGGCATATGCCGTAGAACTGCCAAGTCCATTGGCTACTGGTGCGGTTTTCATAAAATCGCGCATAGCTGGTTGTGTGGCAATAATCGAACTTATGCTGGGGTTGGCGGTGCCGGTCCAGGCGGTTGCATCGGTGTCTACAATCCAAGTTGACATGCTTGCAGCGTCTTTGTACATGAACATAGCCTTTTCGATGGCACGCAGGTCTGTGGCAATAGCTGCAGCCTGAGATCGTGTACGCATATTATTGAAGGCGACAATCGTAATTACAGAAAGCACTGCAATTACTACAATGACTATAAGTAATTCAACAATTGTGAAGCCGCGCTGATGCCCTTTCATACTGCTAGTGTATATGAATGGATTAACAAAGGCAACCACTGTAGCGGTCGTGTGGTCGATAGCTACGGCAGGTTTGCTATAATAACAAGCGACGATGGATAGTTTTACTGAGATAATTTCCAAGGTGGTGGACGCTCGCTACGGTTTACAGCCGGTGGTGCAGATTAGTCGTCCCGATGCTGCGTTTGGCGATGTTGCTACAAATGTGGCCTTGCAGTTAGCAAAGCCACTTGCGAGGCCGCCTCGTGAGATCGCTGAAGAACTAGCCAATGACTTGCGTCGGCAGGCGGATTTAGCTGAGGTTCAGGTGGCTGGACCAGGGTTTATCAATATTCGATTTTCAGCCGCCTATGCAGCCGATATGTTGGCTCGCCAGTGGTCGCCGCAGTATGGTGAGAATACACATGGTGCAGGTAAGACCGCGGTCGTGGAATACCCAAGCCCGAATATGGCCAAGCCTTATAGTGTGGGGCATTTACGGTCCGGCAACCAGGGGTGGGCAGCTGCGCAGTTACTGCGAGCAAGCGGATGGAAGGTAATCACTGATAATCATTTGGGTGATTACGGCGCGCCGTTTGGTGTGTGGGCGACAGGCTTTGAACAGCTGAGTAGCCACGAAGCGCTGCAAAAAGACGGTGTATATGAACTCGGGCGGGTGTATATCGCCATGAAAAAAATGCTAAAAGATGAGCAAGAACAGGGTGGACATACCTTAGCAGACACTGTTCAGCAGTGGCTTTTGCGCTTAGAAGCAGGCGACGAACAAGCGGTGGCGTATAGTACTACTTTCAATACTATTTCGCTAGAACATATCCATTCTGTTATGCAGCGCCTAGGTATTGCTACCGATTATGAGTATGGAGAAGCTTTTTTTGCTCCGCAGGGTAAAAAGGCTGTTCAAGAATTGTTGCAGTCGGGAGTCGCTACTCAAAACGATGATGGTTCAGTAATCATTTCGCTTGAAGACCAAGGTATTGATGTACCGCTTTTGGTGCAAAAATCAAACGGCGCAGCACTCTATGCCACCACAGATCTCGCGACAATTTTGTATCGCGAAAAGCATTGGCACCCCGACAAAGTAGTCTACTGTGTGGGCGCTGAGCAGCAATTTTATTTCACGCAACTAGCGGCACTTGCAAAAAAATTAGGTATTACCACCGAGCTGTACCACTTATCATTTGGTACTATTGACCAGCGCAATGCCGATGGCAGCCGTGAAAAAATGAGTAGTCGTAAAGGTGTTGTACTTATGGAAGCGCTGCTTGACCAAGCAGAGGCTAAGGCTCGGGCAGTGACTGAAGGCCGTGATGTGTCGGCTGACGACATTCGTCGTATCGCCCTTGGCGCCATCAAGTTTAGTGACTTTGCAGCCGATCGACGTAAGAATATTCTGTTTGACTGGGACACGATTTTTGCCCTGACTGGCTTTAGTGGTCCGTATGTGCAGTATGCGGCAGTACGAGTTAATAAGATTTTACGTGATAATCTTGCAGGCGAGGTGCCAGTAGTTGATTATTCTTATGAACCCGAAAAATCAATCATTCTAAAAATACTTGAATATCCTGGCGTAGTCTTTGGGGCAGCTAGTGAACTCGAGCCACACAAAGTTGCAACGTACTTGTACGAACTCGCACGCGACCTAAACCGGTATTATGAGCAAACCCCTGTCGCTACACCGGAAGTGGGTGATATCGAAAAAGCTGCGCGCCTCGCGCTACTCGCAAAAGTAAGTCATGTATTTCGCCACGGCCTAGGTTTACTCGGTATCGAAGTTCCAAGCCGAATGTAGGGTAGTGCTTGTGGGAAGCCAGTTGGTTCATTATAATCAACCCTAACAGTAATAACAGGAGTATATATGGCTAAAAAGATAGCAACTCAGCACGCAAGTGGATTTATGAACTTTATTCGCGAACAAGGCGTTGTCGGCCTGGCAGTTGGTTTGGCAATTGGCGCTGCGGCGGGTGACACAGTTAAAAAACTGGTCGATGCAGTGATTAGCCCCATTGTTCAGCTATTGATTGGTTCGCAGGCAGGCCTCAATCAGGCAGTGTGGCAGCTCAAAATTGGCGACCGCGTAGGGGACTTTGCGTGGGGGGCATTCGTCAGCTCACTCATAACCTTGCTAGCAACAGCGTTTGTGGTGTATCAGTTGATTCACATCATGAAGCTCGACCGCCTCGACAAGAAAAAAGACTAACCTCTCCCATCCAACCCGACCTCTCTCATTCAAACTAACCTCTCTAATCCAACCCTCCACCCCCAAAAAACTAATCTGTCCAAGGAACTTCCTTGGACAGATTTATGGTAGAATGGGCGTATGCCAACGAAGAATGTATTAAAAGAATACGGTGAAGATGAGTATTATCACGCATACAATCGCGGTGTTGCCAAGATGGAGATATTTCGCGACGAGCAAGATTATGCATATATGTTAGGGTTATTTAAGCGACATTTGTCACGTGATCCGGCAGTTGATAAGAAGGGTCGAGCCGTCCCGCATTATGCGTGTCAGGTTGAGTTAGTTGCGTATTGTTTGATGCCAAACCATTTTCATTTTTTATACTACCTAAAAGAAAAGCAGGGTATAGAAAAATTAATGCGCAGCATGATGACAGCCTACAGCAGATATTTTAATAATAAGTATGCTAGGGTTGGCCCAGTTTTTCAGAGTAACTTTTTGGCAGCACGAATCACAAGCGACACGTATTTATGGCACGTAAGCAGGTATATTCACCTAAATCCGCTTGATATTGGCGCCTCGCCACGATCGTATGATTATTCAAGCCTCGGCTATTTTAGCGGTAAGCGTACTGCAGAGTGGCTTCACCCTGAAAAATTGGTACAAACTAAAAAAGAGGTTGAAGAGTATATGCGATCAATTACTGATCACGAATCGTATCATGTGCTTCGTAATTACATAAAACACGAACTCGCCGCGGTAGACGAGTAATAGCCTTCTGCCCAAATCTGTCCAAGGAAGTTCCTTGGACAGGGGGTGAGATGCGCGGGGGAGTGTACGGATGGGTTGACTTTTTATACTGTTTGTGCTAGTATATGAGATAAGAATCGATAAAATAAAAATGCCGTCAGAATACATCACACCACAGCTTGCGCACGAACATTCCCAAGGTGCTACTTCGGCTATTGAAGGGCAGATTGAGGAGTTAGCAAAACGTACCAGTATTGAAGACCTTTCTGATCATCAGAAGCAAGCCGTGCTTCTTGCAGTACACAAGGACCTCGACTTCGTGCTAAGCGGTTCAGAGGGCGACACATTTTTTATGGTGAGAGATGTTTGGGATCGTATGGCAACTGTTGTTAATTCACCGAATTGGCATGATACCCATACCTTCTCTCAGGAGCAGATGGCTGCACAAAAATTGTACGCAGCTGGCGTATTGTATCAGCTAGAAGAGCGCGAACGGGCTGGCCGTTTGCCTGCTAACGCGAAGCGTTATGTTTACGATGCATACTTTAGTACGTCAGATCAGCTTACTAATTTTACTGGTACATACAGTGATGCTCTTGAGCTGTTTGCTTTAGCTCAGCGTAGTCAAATAGGGCGCACGATGTCGTCAGTAATGGTGAGCGGTTTAGTGTATAACGGCACCTACGGTGATATCACTCATAGCTTAGAGCGAGCCTGGAAAGTACAGTCAGATGTTGAAGGTCACCTGGCGGTGCTACGGACATACAACCAACTCCTTATTGCGGCCGAAAATGAGCCGTATCCGACTGAGAGTATGCAAAATAGTATAAAAAAGCAGCTCCAATCGATTGCTGCAGGTGAGGGTTCGGCGTTTGCATCAATTGTAGCAAACCACAGCCTGGCGCAGGTTGCTCATCGCGAAAATGAAGAGTGGGTATTTCTTGACGAACTACCGGTTGCCGAACAAACACGCTTGCTAGCGTTGCATAAACAATATGAGAGTCAGCGAGAGCAAGAGCAGCAGGTGCTTCACGCAGCCTTTCCGCAGCTGCGGGCAGACGCTGAGCTATATCGAATTGCTGCTGACGCTTGCGCAGAAGTCGATCAAGAGAAGCTTGGACGTATAGTAACAGTTGATGGTGGCGAGATGAATTTGCACACACCTGAGACCACGGGAACATTACCACATGTCTGTGGCGATGCCGAACTGCTTCAGGAGGCGCATCAACCTGATGTGATCGAGGTGATTGCACTCGAAGCTGGTATTGATATTCGGACACTTTCGCTTGATAGTCAACTCAAGTTCTTTCGTTTTATGGCAGAAGCTGACCGGTCACGCTATGACAGATTGTGCGTAATGATGCGTACACGGCCCGACACCAATCGCTTGATCTTTGCAGAAGCGTTCTTAGCCACGCAGTTTGGCGATGATCATGGTGATGCGATATTAACGATTGCCGAAACGCTGTCGGCTGAGCAGTCGGCGCGTATTTTTGAAACAGTGAACGCGCTTCGAGTGCGTACGGCAGAATATGCCAGTGTGTTTAGTCAGATTGACCCGAATTTTAGTGCTGCTGCCGAAAAGGCCTTTAATGAACGCATTACAGATGCGCTAACTGCGATACGTGAAGTTGCCCAGCAGGGGAGCCTCCACGAAGATGTAGCGCCACACCGTCATCGTGCCGACTATGTGCATACTGGTCAGTTTGACATACGGATTAAATCTATCGACGAAGCTATCGAAATCTTGCAAGGTCTCGAGGCGTCATTTGCTGCCATGCACAATATTATTACTGCCGACGATCTTGAAGTGACGACTATCAACGAAGACCGCACGCAGTTTGTGTTGTACCGTCTGATGAGCCAACAGAAGGGTAATATGCTTGCCTATATTCGCCCAGAGGGCGGCTATCGCTACGACAAAAGTGTAGAGTACGGTAGTTTTGCTGGCGTAGAAGCGTCGATAAACCTCAAAGTTAACCCGAGTAACCCATATAGGCTGCTGATGCCAAAAGACAAAGACGCCGTAAGTATTCGCTTTGACCGCGAAGGCCGTGGTATACACGACGATATCGAGATTGTTTCACGGGACCCAGCACAGCAGCAAGGGGTGGTTTCGGCAGATATTAGTTCTGGTTTTGGTAACCCAGCGTTGTTGTCGGTGAAGATTGGGCGTATGATTGCGGCCGGTAACCGTATTCGAGCGCGCAGGCAAGGCACAAACGATTCACTGCATCATAATACTAACTATTTTGATCAACAAAAATATGGCACGGCTGATGGCTTTGCTGAACTTGCGCGAGGCGTTATACGGCACCTCGATTTGCTTGAAAAGACGCGTAGGTTCAGCAAGTTCGGCAAAACCACTACTGTTACAGCGCAAAAAGCGGCGTAACTTATGCGGCAACAGGTGTTGTAATGATTGTGCCGTTGCCGTTGTCGTAGTCGCCCAGGCAGTAGCCTGTAACCATGGTGAGCGTTGTGCCTTCTGGTACAGGCATAAAAGTGTTTTTTTGCACCGCGTTTGTAATAGCTTCGTTGCTCAAAAATGGTTTGACGCGGCTCCCATCGGGGTTGGTACCTGTTGAAATAGTAATGTGGGCATGTTCTTTGCCGGGTATAGGGTAGCCTACGATGAGTGTTTGTACCTGCAGATCTTTGTCAATCACCTGTCCGATGATAGGTACTTCAACCACGTCGCCTACCGGTATAGTTGCTCGATCAGGTTCAACAGGGGTGTCGCCGTAGTAGCCAACTGTAATATGGTCAGCGTCAACGTTGGTATACGCGGCTGGGAACTGCGCTAGGAGCGCTTCGCGTGCTTCTGGCGGCAGGAATAGCCCTGTAAAACACAGCTTGTTTGGGTTGGACAATAGGTCGGTTTGTGGAGTCTGTATTTCGCTCATAGACGTTTTTTGGTTGACGTATTTCTATCACTATAATAGCAGTCTAGTGGGTGCTGTCAAACTGCCGGGTGAGTGGCTTTTATACCGTCAGAATACGCTTGTAGGCTGCTCATGATCATGCGAAAGAGCTGTTTCATGGCCTCTGCTAGCGGTGGGCTGGTGATGATTGTGGCCATTTGTGTTTCGCCGTAGGCAATGAGAGCTATGGTGTTACCGTATATTTGTATTTCGGCGGGCGCGGTGTAGTCTTCGGGGTTGTAAAAAGTGCGGTGTAGCATATTGGTTTTGTCGTTGCCTTGCTGGAAGTTGCGAATTGATGACGGTGCAACAGGGGTGAGGGCATAAGTGGTGATGCCGGCTTTGGCGCGTTGGCTGCTGTGGTTGATATAAAAATCGCTTGGCAACGACTGGGCATCAACAGAGGTGCGAATAAAGTAGACGTCTTGTTTAACCTTTAAGATGTCGGCAAACACTTCTTTGATGCCTTCGACCCCTTGCACGGTGCGCGCGCCGGGCATTTCGGTAGCAGCGTAAAACAGGTTGATAATCGGGTCGATGTGGCTTTTGACTTCTTGTTCGTTGCGCTGAACAGCCCTGCGGCGGCGTTCGGCCAGGGCTTCTAGCGCAGTTGGGTGATTAGGGGTGTAGGTGGCTTTTGGGCCTTCTTTTCTGGTGGCAAGGCCAAGGGTCACGAGCTTGTCGCAGATCATATAGGCGTTAGTGCGGTTTTCGCCGGTATGGGTAGCGAGTTCAGTAGGGGTGAGATTGCCGTGTTCGATGAGCGCCAAATACCCCTTTGCCTGGCTTTCGGTCAGGCCGGCTTTTTTGATGGTGGCCAGGGTAGTTTCGGTTTGTATTTGGTCCATACTACAGTGTAATATAGCACACATAGCGATACTTGTCAATCATATTTTGACAAGTTATACATACATTCCACCTCTGTTAATGAATAATATAGTTAACACATTATTGACAATTTATACAACTAATGCTATTATGTACACAGTTGATCGAGAGGCAAATTGATCGACAAGCACGTTGAAAGGGTGGGAAAGAGCAAGATTGAGTCCGCGCACGTATGTATATAGGTGTTAGCGTCGATTCTCTTGCGAGATCGAATGCGTACTTGGTGTGAGAAACCAGGTAATGGTCGGTCGCCTGGGCTGGACAGCCCCTATCAACCTTTCCGTATTGAAATTTTCGCGATAAGCAGCCTGGTGGAAACTTCTATAGTTTCCACCCACTCCGAGCGCTTGTGTCACACTGACCAGGTACAAACGCTCAGAGTGGGTGCTATATGCGCCCCTGCACCTTATAACCATTGTTCCCGCTGAGGTATCTTTTGAAGGGTTTTCCGCCCTTGTGTATATAAAGATACCAACTGCGGCGAGTAATCGCCCGCATGAACGTTGAAAAATATTCCAAGGAGGAACCTTGGAAATGAGTACGAGAGAGTCGAGCTTTCTCGAATCGTCTACCTATATGGTGGATGAGGGAGAGAGCTCGACAACACCGTCTAGCTCCAAGACGAGGCTAAGGCCTCAGAAAGGAGTGGACATGTCCACTCTCACCGCTGTTCCCACCCCCACCACCGTCGCCGCTGTCGTGGGCCGCCGCCAGCGCGCTGCCCGTCTCCGCCACTTGGCGGAGACGGCTCGCACGCCCAACGTGGTGGCTGAGCTCCACCGACAGGCAAGCGCGGCGGTGCAGCCGAAGTAATTCGGCTGCACTACTACTGAACGGGCAGTAAACCCGGAAATGTAGTTTTTTTGGGGGTCTCACCTCACCAAAGCTACTGCCTGCGTGAAGGCTAAAGACGTTGAACAAGTGCCAATTCATACACACTTGCCACTGTCACACGCGCCGGATGGTTGAGAATCGCACCTCAGCCGTCCACCAAGCTCACCAGCCGCTCCGACGGCTGCGAGTGATAGCAGATTGACCACCAATCTCTGCTATCACATCGGACTCAACTTCCGGAGGCGCGAGCTCTCACTCGCGCCTCCGAATAAAACCCATGAAATCTCATAGTTTTGGCAACAACTTGCCAGTGCAAATGAGCTTTCATGAAATGAAAGTTCAAATATCTATTGTAGTGCAATGATAAAGGAGAACTAGTATGATATATCGAAACAAGGAAGGGTATACCATTGGTCACTTTCCACCATCTTTTGACGAGTTGCATGAAGTGCTAAACGATGCACCATGGCGAACACGACGCTTTGGCAAGCAGGTACTCACTGCAATCGAGACACCATACAGTCGTTTCAGAGAGAACGTTATCGGTCTTTCAGGTGATGGGGTCTTGGGAGTCGTCGAACGTATCAACGGTTTGTTCCCACTAGAATTTATGGTAAACAAATATCCTGACTCTCGCCGTGTAATGCCGGCGGTAGGCATAGTTGATCAGACAGGCGACTTCTACGAGGCTCGTATGAGGGCTGCAATAGGATGGGGGTATGATGATACTTTGACAGACTTTACGACTACTGATGGCGGAACAGAGATAGAGGTCGGTGACACTGCAAGTCCGGCTCAGGGTTTGTTGCCTGGACGTTTTGCCGATGGGAGAGTGCAATTGCCTGGAGCGACCGAAGTAATACCGATATGGAGGTTGCCGTTTGAACAGAATCAAGATCCTGCAACCGTGAAAGCATTCTACGAATCAGCACTGCGATACAACGAGGCTACCCGGCCTACGTACGAGGCATTTAATCGAGCGTATGATTTAAAGAATCTTTTGCTCCCAGATGATGATCCACGTAAAAAAGCATGGCTTGAGTCGCTAACATCGCTTGAATAGTACAGACGTTCATCGATAGACGCAGGCTTTCGCATCAAGCACAGCCTCCGCCTCCAGCACCTTTACAGAATCATTACACTCCTGACAGAAATGTCTGGTCAGATTGGCGGCAATTCTAGAAACCGCCAACCTGATCAGACACGGTTACGAAGTCTCGGGCAAAAGTGCCAAGACACCGTGAAGTACATTTCTAGCCCCGCAAGGGACGTGAAAACGCCCCGGAAGGGCGAAACGTACTGTTCTGACAGGAGAGAGGGTCAGAAATGACCACCCAGAAGCTCAACACCCTCGCCGCCAACGCTCGCCTCGTCGCGGTGGGCGGGG
>JBATSN010000004.1:0-1701 GCA_049293315.1 Saccharimonas sp. (SeqCode) | reverse complement strand
GGCGATCTCCTCGACCAACGCGGTGTCGGCGTCGGCGCCAACATGGGCCTTGAAACCGTGGACCGCGGGTTTGTGCTCGTGTTTGACCCACCGGGCTTCCTCGTCGCTCTTGCTGGCGGAAGCGATGAGGGTGGCGTCGACGAGCGTGCCGGGGACTATCTGAAATTTTGTGCTCGGGGCGGGTTGAACCTGATGCGATTTTGAACCGCTCCTCGAACAGGATCGCGAATTGGGACTTTGCTTCGGTCCATTCGCGAGCGGGCATTTTCCAATCTTTGGCGACATCGCGCAAGACGAGAAAAATCAGCTTCATCGCGGCCTCGTCGGTTGGAAAATGGCCTCTGATTTTGACGGCACGGCGGAGCGACGAATTCAGCGCCTCGATGGCGTTCGTGGTGTAGATGATTTTTCGGACGGCCTCCGGGAAAGCAAAAAACGGGATCACCCGATCCCAGTTCCGGCGCCAGGCCCCCGTGATGGCAGGGTATTTTTTGCCCCAATCGCCGACCTCGAATGCGTCAAGGGCGGCTTTGCCGGCATCCGCGTCTTTCGCCCGGTAAATCTCCCGTAGGGCCGGCACCACGGGCTTCCGGTCCTTCCATGACACGAACTCCAGGCTGTGCCGGATCAGATGCACGATACAGGTCTGAACCAGCGCCTGCGGAAACACCGCATTGATGGCTTCCGGGAAGCCCTTGAGGCCATCGACGACCGTGATCAGGATATCTTCGACGCCGCGGTTCTTGAGTTCGTTCATCACCCGAAGCCAGAACTTGGCGCCTTCCGTCGTCTCGATCCAGATGCCGAGAATGTCTTTGGTTCCATCGGCTTGCACGCCCAAAGCGAGATAAATCGCCTTGTTGCGCACCAGCCCTTCGTCGCGGATCTTCACCCGCATGGCATCAAAGAAAACAAGAGGATAGCTCGTCTCCAGCGGCCGGTTCTGCCATTCCGAAACCGTCTCCATCACTGCGTCGGTCACCGTCGAAATGAGATCCGGCGAGACGTCGAGGCCATAGATCTCCATCAGGTGGCCCTGGATCTCGCGCACAGTCATGCCCCGCGCATACATCGAGATGATCTTGGTGTCGAAGCCCGGGAACCGCCGCTGATAGCGGGCGATCAGCTTCGGATCGAAACTTCCTTCCCGGTCCCTCGGTATCCGCAGATCGAGCTTCGATGTCTCGGTCAGAACCGTTTTCTTCGAAAAGCCATTGCGACGGTTCGGCTTGCCCGCTGCAGCTTCGCCCCCGAGATGGTCATCCAACTCGGCGTTCAACGCACGTTCCGCAAGCGCCTTCTTCAGATCATCGAGCAAGCCGTCCTTGGCGAAAACGTCCTTCGGATCACGCCCCACCAGAAGCTGATCCAGTATGTCCTTCTTGATTGCCATATGCGCCCTCCATCGGCGTCAGTATGGCCCCGAGCACAAGATTCACGACAGTCCCGGCCTGGAAGCTCTCGATCACGCTCGACACGGCCTTCTGCATCGAGGCTGTCGAAGAGGCGCTGGCAAAATACGGCAAGCCCGAAATCTTCAACACGGATCAGGGCAGCCAATTTACAAGCATGGCCTTCACGGACCTGCTGAAAGCCCATGAGATCGCCATCAGCATGGATGGCAAGGGTGCCTGGCGGGATAACGTGTTCGTCGAGCGCCTCTGGCGGACCATCAAATACGAGGAGGTCTACCTGCGGGCC
>JBATSN010000003.1:0-4295 GCA_049293315.1 Saccharimonas sp. (SeqCode) | reverse complement strand
CCCGGCCTCCAACAGGCCCCGCCGTAGCCGACTCGTGCACCGAGCCCGTACCGGCAACTCTGCTGTGGCTTGGGTGAACGTCCGCCGCGAGCACGCCCCCTCCGCACACACCAGCCGCGGCTTCACGACGATGAGCTCGACGCTGCCAGCGTGCGGGATGTCCTTCACGCGTTGCCGACACCAGGCATGGACCCGGGCCGACACCACCCCGCAGTCAGGGCAGCCATCGGCCACAGTGTCGGCCTGCACGATCACGCGTCGACCGCCCAAGGGCAGGTCGACCGCGTCGATCACGTGGTAGTCGGGCAGGTTGAAGATCACGCTCGCAGCGTCACGCCGCGAGCACGGAGGCTCGATCACAGCTCGTGGTCCTTGTCCGGGAGGATGCTTCGCAACACCCATCCCAGCGCAAGGCCACGAGCCCTTGCATCAACGACCCACCACGCTCAACTACGAGTAGCCCGTTAGGCGTTGGTGTCGAAGGCGTCAGTCGACACCAGCTCGCTGATTTTCAGCGCGATCTGCTCCATCGTGTCTTCTGCTGTGTCGAGACCGCTCCGGGAGGCCAACAACGGGCTCTCGTCCCGCAACTCCTCGTAGGTGATCTCGTGCACGACGGGCACCAGCAAATCCCGGGCTAGCAAGGCAGATAGTTCCTTGTCTGCTACGCCCGCCGCCTTGAGGCGCTTCACGAACGCGGGCGTGACCAGGACAAGTCCAGCTCGAGATTTCGCAAGGCCTCGGTCAATCTCCCTCATCAGCGGGGTCCCTAGCACGACGTTCTTCTCGCTGAACCAGACCGTCACGCCGATTTCTTCGAGCGCATCGTGTAGTTCCTTGGCTGTCCCGCGCCGGTCATCCCACGCGTGGCAGAGGAACAGGTCGTAGCGATCGGGGAGGGCGCCTTGCGCCTCAATCGCCTCACGAACGGGGGTGAGAGCGCGGACTTCGCTGGGGGAGTAGGTCGCAGTGGACGATGATGGTGACCACCGTGGGCGAGAAGTACGTGACGAGCCGCCGGTGGAGCTCCTGCCGCCGCCACTGCTCGGGTAGCTGTAGTTCGGGGTGTAGGTGTTGTAGTTCGAGTAGTAGCCGTATGAACGGCCGCCGCATGCCGGGCAGTTCGCCCGGCCGCTGGCGGTCCTGTGACCTTGTACTGGTGCTGTGCATTGAGCCATGCCAAGAAGGTACAACTCGCCACTGACAATTCTGGCGGGAGCGCCGCACGGCGGCGCCGGGGGTCTTCATGAGAACGGGTGTCCGGCGTAAGCGCTGATTCTCCGAGCACAGCCGGTCGGGCCCCGTTCTCATCCCGACTGCTTGGAGGAGAACACCATGACCATCACCGCCGCCGACACCACCCCGCGAGTCTGGCCCGCCTGCCTCAGCTGCTACAACAACGCACGCCTGGTCGGCCAATGGGTCGATTGCACCGACGCCGCTGACGTTACGCTGCACCAGCTGCATGAGGGCACGGGCAGCCTGTCCGCCGGATGCGAAGAGATCTGGTGCCTGGACACCGAGAACATCCCCGTAGAGCACGAGATGGGCCTCCTCGAGGCAGCCGAGTGGGGCCGGGTCTACACCGAGGTTGGCCCCGAGCACTGGCCCGCACTGTGCGCTTGGGTGCGCTCAGGCGCCTACGTCGCTGAAGGACGCGGCGACCTCCCGTCGGTCAGCGACTTCGAGGAGCGCTACTGCGGCCGCTGGGACGACTTCCGCGAGTACGCCGAGCACTGGGCGACTGAGACCGACATGATGGACCGCTGGCCCGATGACGCTGTGCGCTACCTCAACTGGGACGCCTGGACCCGCGACATGGCGATGGACCACACTGTCGTCAACGCCCCCGCCCCCGAGTACGGCGTCTTTGTCTTCCGTGACCTCTGACACGAGAACCCCGCAGCCGTCGGCTGCGGGGTTCTCTATTCTGACAGCGACGCCTCACAGCTCGAACTCGTCCTCGACGGGCTCGGGCTTCTCGTCCTCGATCACGCGCATCCGGATCACCAGCTCCTTTTGCGGCTGGTCGCACCGCGGGCAGCTACCAGTCTCGTCCAACAGTGCTCGGCAGATCCCGCACTTTCGCGTCTCTCCAGACATCTGTTCACCTCCTCTCTACTTGGATGGTGCTCACCAGCGGCCGAAATCGTCGGCAAGCCGCTTGGCGACCCACCAGACCGACCGTGCGAACACCGTCAAACCGGTCAGTGTCCCCAGGGCGATTAGCGCCTTGTGCCACCAGGCATTCGCGGCCGCGAACGACGACCACGCCCAGCCGAGCAATGGCCCGAGACCAAGCGCGTATGCCGTGCCCATCGTCAGCCCGCCGAGCACGAGCAGCGTCGCGGCCAACGGGAGTAATGCCAGGCACATACGTCCAACGGCAGTCCAGGCCACCTTGCCCTCCAGGGCTGCCAGGCGGCGCTCAGCGCCCCTGACACCGGCCAGCACCTCATCCGCCTTGGCAACGACCCGCTCGACCTCCTGGGCGGCGGCGACGGTACGCTGGGCCCCCAGCTCCGCTGCCTGACGCTCGAACCCAGCGAGGGTCTGCTCGATCCCCCTCACGGAGGGCGCGACGGCCTTGGCCAGTCGGGCATCGAGGACCTTGACGGCATGCTGCTCGAGCTTGGCCGTGTCGATCACCACCCGACCGCGCTTCTTCACGGCTTCCGCGAGCTCAGCCGAACTCTGGGCTGTCGTCGCGAGCTGCCTCTCGATCCCCGTCATCATCGCGTGCGCATCCAAGTCCGACCGGCGCACTGACGACCCGTCGGGCAGCTTCACGGCTTCGCTGCTGCTCAGCTGCGATGCGACGGCGGCGAGCGTCTTCTCGATCTCGGTGATCCTGCTCCTCGTCTCGTCGTCGAGCTGCGGCTTCGAGGGCTGCTCGCGCTGCTGCGAGGTCAACGCGGTCAGCTTGCCCGTCTGGGCTTCGTCCATCACCTTCACGTACTGCGCCAGCTCGCTCACTGCCGTGGTCAGCTTGTTCAACTGCTGCTCGATGGCGTCGAGCCTCGGCGTCGAGGGATTCGACGTCGGCGAACTCGACTGCTGCTCCTGCAAGTTCTTCAGTACGCTCATGGTTGATCCTTTCCGCGTTGGCGCGGTGATAGTCGAAGACGGGCTGCACGCCCGAAGCTGTGAACTCGTCGCACAGGCCGGAAGCCTTCTTGCGCCCGAGCTTGTTGTTGTCCGTGCGACGCATCTTGTAGGCCCATCCGTCGCGTTCGGTCTCGGCGAGAGTGACGCCCCGCTCGGCGAGGGCCTCCTCGAACCCATCCCGGTCGACCGATCGGGGGTCCATGAGCGCGTCAGCCACCTTGTCGCCAAGGGTCTGCTCGAACCCACCGGGCTTGAAGGCCTGGCGACGCAGGTCCCAGTCAGGCTTCGGGGCTTCGGGGGAGGGCAGCACCTCGCAGCCCTCGTCGCGCATGAGCTCGTCGTTGACCTGGTGCAGACCGTGGATCCACGAGGTACAGCGCTTGAGGGCCTTCCCGGTCAACTGGTCGTGGTTGATGACGTAGATGTGGTTGTGGAGGTGCCCACCCGCACTGTCAACGTGAGTAACCACGAGGTAGTCGGCGGAGTTCATGCGCTTGGCCAGGAGCACGCCGAGCATGTTGACCCGACGCACATGATCGGGGTTGTTGAGGTCGAACTCATCCGGCGAGAAGTTCTGCGTGTAGGTGTACAGCTCGTTGCGACGATGGTGGGCATGGGCGAGCTGCTCGGCACGGGCGATGAAGTCCTCGGTCGACGACACCGACGATGAAAGAGCGGCCGCTCGCGTGGTGCCGTCCTTCTCGTGCTGCTCGCGCTGCTTCCCCTTGCCCACCAAGGCGTAGGTGATTGCGTCGCGCGCCGACGTGGATGCCTGGACGTTGACGGTGCTCACAGCGCCACCTCGTCCCCAAGGGCAGCACGCACAGCGTCGACCTGCTTGAGCACGTCGAGCAGCAGGTCGCCGTCTACGACGTCGCCAGCTCGGCGAGTCTGGTTCAGGTTGACCCCGACTCGCCGCAGCTGCTCAACCGCCCGAGCAAGCTCGGGACGAGGCCGAGGCACGACCGCTTGCGCGGCCAATGCCTCGACCTCATGGCGTCGGTCGTCCAGCGCGTCGCGCAGGACAGCCCTGGCCCATGCACTCGGCTTGACGCCGAGTGCCTTCGCACGACGCCTGACGGCATCGCGCTCAGCACGGGAGACGCGCACGTCAAGGTGCGAGTCGAGCGTCTCCCGTGGAGTCACAGCCCCCGTGCTGGAGCACATGGGAGCGGGTTCTGTGACAC
>JBATSN010000002.1:0-39010 GCA_049293315.1 Saccharimonas sp. (SeqCode) | reverse complement strand
GATAAAAACTTACCTCATCATATAAATCAGAATACAGCAGTTCGACATCCGTTCGGCGAAATAGGCTAAACATTGTCAGCCTCCTCGTCCAATAGCTCACAATGTGCGGGCTTTTCTCTATTAGCGTCCTCAGCCGCTTTTTCTGTATCTGCAGATTATACTTGCAGTATAAATATTAAACATGTAGTATACTACGTGTAAGCAGTAGCACTATGCTGTATATAACGCACAAAATTATAGAAAGGCGGAAACGTCATGGGAGTGAATAACAGTAACCAGAAAACACGTCAGGTACAGCGTCGATGGCGGCAGGCTATGCTGCTCTTCCCGATCATGCTCCTTGTCATGAGTGCCGTGGGTGTTATCTTTTCGACAGCTCCAGCATACGCAGCCCCGGTTGTTAATGTAACGACATTTGCAGGTACACCCGCAACAGTTGGTTATGCGGATGGCCTAGCCGCATCGGCCCAGTTTAGTTGGCCACATGATATTGCGTTTGATAACGCCGGTACAATGTATATAGCTGATACGACTAACAATCGTATTCGTACAGTAAGTCCGAGTGGTGTTGTCTCTACGTTTGCAGGCTCTGGTGTTGCAGGCGGTGCAGACGGGACGGGTACGGCAGCACAATTTAGCAGCCCACATAGCATTGCAATCAATCCGACCACTGGCATAATATATGTTACTGAGGCTAGTATCAACCCGGCCATTTCCCCTCATACTCCGCGCATCCGCGCGATTACTCCGTCAGGCGTTGTGACAACACTGGCAGGATCGGGAGTTGCGGGAGTTTTAGATGGAACCGGAACTGCTGCACAGTTTTTCTTCCCAACGGGGATTACTGTCAACCCTACAACTGGCATGATTTACATTGCAGATTCGTATGCTCATAGTATTCGTGCCATCACTCCAGGTGGTGTCGTGACAACACTGGCAGGCTTCGATAACATTACAGATGTCGCTGCCAGTCCAAATGGTGGATATGCAGATGGAACTGGCACAACCGCGCGATTTAGCTACCCTCAAGGGTTAGATGTTGATAGCGAAGGGACGCTCTACGTTGCGGAATTTGGAGGTGATCGTGTCAGGAAAGTTACCTCAACGGGTGTCGTGACGACGATAGCAGGTTCTGGAGTTAGGGGTTATGCAGACGGCACTGGACTTGCGGCGCAGTTCAACCAACCGGCTGGTGTTGTCGTGACTAGCTCTGGCACTATCTACGTATCGGATACGTACAATAACCGTATTCGTGCCATTACTCCAGATGGCGTCGTGACGACGATAGCAGGTTCTGGTACGACTGGTTATGCGGATGGGCAGGGTCTTAGTGCCGAGTTTAACGCTCCGACCGGTCTTGTGCTTGATGCTGCAGGTACGTTGTATGTTACCGACACGTACAATCAGTTGATCCGTAGGGTTACAATCACTGATCCAGCTGCTAATCCAGATACACCTACAGACTCTGGTCAGAGCGATACCACTCCGGGCGCGCCAAACACTGGCCTCGAAGCAGGTGCACCTGTGGCCGTCGCGGCTGGCGCAGTCGCCGCAGGACTTGCCGTAGCTTACGTCGCTTCACGACGCCTCGCCCGACAATAATTCAAACGAAACATCCGCTATAGCGCAGTCGTCACTCGCTGACCGCTGCGGTATATCATTGCGCTACAATGGAGGAAAGATGCCGTCAGTCAAATCGAAAAAACAGGGAACACCAAAGCGCCAGAAAAGCATGCTGGTCTTGCTTTCTCTATGCAGCGTGGCGTTGATTGGCTTCGGGGTCTACCAACTGTTGGCTCGCGTATATGCCACCAAACTCGCACCGGTCGTGCCGGTAGTCACACAGCCAAGTCCTGCCAAGCCTGCCTCGCCAACTGTCGCACAAAATGTCGATAAGCCCTCAGAGGTGAAGCCTCCAGTTGATTTTGAAAAGACGTACCAGGTGCTAGTAGGTCAGCCACGAAAGATTATCATCCCGAGTCTTGGTATCAGTGGCTTTGTGCAAAAAATTGGCAAACTGCGTGATGGTACGATGGCGGTACCCGACAATATTCACTTTGGTGGCTGGTATACAGGGAGCGTCTCGCCAGGCGACGAAGGACTATCGATTATCGATGGTCATGCCGGGGGTACCTATGAGGATGGCATTTTCAAACACATCGATACCCTGACAGTCGATGCAGCAGTTGATATCCAAATGGGCGATAAATCTCTGCGGCACTTTACTGTCGTCGCGGTGAAGACCGTGCCAGAAGCGGCGGCAAACGAACTGTTATTTAGTAAGCGGAGCGATATTCCGGCGCAACTCAATCTCATCACTTGCAGCGGGACGTTTGATCGCAAGCACCAAACCTATGACCAGCGCACTGTTGTATGGCTGAAAAGCATATAGGCGAGTATCTATTGTTTCGGCACCAGACAAGCTATACTGAGAGATATTATGGCTGAATACGACACAACAACATACGACTTGCCATCGGATATGGCAAACAACAGCAAACTAAACAAACTGCGCGCGGCGGTACTGGGTGCGAACGATGGTATCGTCAGTATCTCAAGCCTCGTCATGGGTGTGGCTGGTGCGACAAGCGACAGCAAAGCAATTGCAATCGCGGGCCTGGCCGCTCTCATCGCCGGTGCGCTCTCGATGGCAGTCGGCGAGTATGTCTCGGTCAGCAGCCAGAGCGACGCCGAAAAAGCCTACATCGCCGAGGAGACAATCGATCTCAAAAAAATGCCTGAATATGAGTTAGATGAGTTGGCTCGTGAGTATATGAAACACGGCGTAAGCAGCAAGCTAGCCCATCAGGTGGCTGCTGAGTTAACGAAAAAAGATGCACTCAAGGCGCATTTGCGAATGCATTTTAATATTGATCCTGAAGATATTAACAACCCATGGCATGCTGCAATTGCTTCGCTCATTGCCTTTACCATCGGTGGGTTGGTGCCATTTATGACGATTGTTTTTATGCCACAAGATTGGCGAATCCCCGCCACTGTCACAGCTGTAGTAGTGGCTCTCTTTTGTGTAGGTTATTTAAGTGCCCAGGCGGGGAACGCTTCAAAAAGCCGCGCGGTTGTCCGTGTCATGTTTGGCGGCTTACTGGCGATGGCAATAACCTACGGAGTGGGTGTGCTATTTGGCACAACGATAGGATAACTATAAGAATAGGTGGGCTATGGTAGACGTTCCAAAAGATAAAATTCAGGCATATATCGATCTTTTCGACGGCGATGTCGTGCAGGCTGTTCGAGCGTTGCGCGAGGTGGCTTACGAACGGCCTGCGGTTGCAAGTAAGCCGCGTCGGGAGCTTTCTAACGAAGTGGTTATTCGTGTTGAGAATCTCAAAAAAACCTATAAAATTGGCAAGCAACACGTTGATGCCCTCAACGGTGTGACGCTTGATATTCATAAGGGTGAGTTTTTAGCATTAACGGGAGCCAGCGGGAGTGGTAAGAGTACGCTCCTACAGTTGATTGGCGGGCTGGATAGGCCAAGCGAGGGGAGTGTGACAATCCAAGATACCAAACTTTCCTCATTTAGTGACAAAAAACTCTCCGAATTCCGCAACCGCACCATTGGCTTTGTATTTCAGTTTTTTTACCTGCAGCCTTTTTTGCGATTACGTCAGAATCTAGAAGTCGCTGGCATTCCGGCGCGCACTATGCGTCCGCAGCGGCGCGAACGTGTGAAGCAACTTGCTGCGGTGGTAGGATTGGGCGATAGGCTTGAGCATTACCCCAAGGAACTTTCCGGTGGGCAAATGCAACGAGCAGCGATTGCACGTGCGTTGCTTAATAACCCAAAAGTAATTTTAGCTGACGAACCAACCGGCAACCTTGACAGCGAAAATGGGCAGGCAGTCATTGAGTTGTTCGAAAAGATCCGCGACGAGTTTCATACGAGTATTGTGATTGTAACGCACGACCCTGCAGTTGCAAGCCGTGCCGACAGAGTCATTACCTTAAAAGATGGAGTAATTATATGATTGGGCTAGGTGATACCCTTACGCTTGCCATAACCAAAACCAGGACCCGAAAAGTTCGCACTATATTTACGATTATAGTTGCAGGGTTATTATTTAGCATGATACTGACGATACTGCTGGTAACTCAAGGGTTTTTTCAGGGTGCAGAACGGCTTAATAAACAAGCCATGACAGGTCGATATATTATCAATGCTGTCCCAGCTTTTTCGTTCACAACTTCCGCGGGCAATCCCTATGCTGATAGCGAAGCCGTAGCAAAAGCTCAGCGACTGTATGATGCGCGGATTACGGCCATGAAGGCTGAAGCCAAGCGCCTTGGTATTGAATTTGACCCAAGCAGTGAGCCAAAACCGTACGTAATTGGCGACCCAGCAATAGGCGAAAAAGTACTCAATAATGATAGCCCGATTGGTCGAGAGATGATGGCCGAGGTTGACGCAAGGCGCAATCCGCAGATGACCTTAGATCGACTTAAAAAAATAGCCGCCCCCTACCAGCCAACCGCATTCTACCAAACATTTACAGTGCGGCCTAAAGACGGCACAATGACTGAAATGGTAGGTGGTAAAGAAGCCTTCGAGTACAATACGGCTAAATCTCGTAACGCTATGACGGGTGCGCCTGTTGATGTTCAAGATGTGACGTTGGCCCCACAGGCATTGGTGTCACTTTATGTATTGCGCGACCACGGCTGGACACCAGCTAGCGGCACCGTGCCGGTAGTGGTAACTCAAAAACGTGCTGCGCAGTTATTGGAGTTTGCCATGCCGACTGGGTCGGTGTCAGCCAAGCAAAAGCTAGATTACATGCAACAGCTTCGTCAAAAAGCCAAAGGACTAACGTTTTCGGTGTGTTATCGCAACACGGTTAGTCAAGAGCAGATTGCGCAGGCACAGATGGTGGCAAAAGATATTGCAAATAACAAGAATAACCCTAACTATATGAAGCCAGAGGTAATATATGGCTTGCCAGACCCTGCTGCGTGCGCCCCAGCGCCGGTGCTGAGCGACAAGCGTTCGAGCGCCGATAAGGCACTGGCTGTGAAGCAAAATGAGTTTAAGCGCCAGTTTGGTGCAGTTGTTGATGCTGATCAACGCAAGATTACCTACCAAGTGGTCGGTATTGCGCCAAATAGTATGTACGACAGTACGAGTTTTTCACTTGGGATTGGCAGTATGGTTTCATCGATGTTGGCTTCACAAACCTTTCGTTTTGCTATTCCTGAAGAACTATACAATCAGCTGCCCGACAAAGCCGCACTTGATACAGTGTTTGCAAAAAACCCTGGCGGTGCTGGCACAAGCTACGACTTTATGGGCGGAATGGGTGCGGTGTATGCTGAATTTGCGAATGCCGACCAAGCGCGGAGTTTTAGTAAAAACGAAAGCTGTACCTATAGTTTTAGTGGTGAATGTTTACCAAAAGATAAGCAGGTTATGCTGAATCCATTCGGTAGTAATAGCCTTGGGATTGCCGACGCCAAAAAAGGTGTAAGTCAATTCTTATTTTGGTTAACTGTAGTAATTGTCGGCTTAGCGGCGGTTATTGCTAGTTTAACCATTGGTCGCATGATTGCTGATGGCCGCCGGGAAACTGCCGTTTTTCGAGCGATTGGATTTAAGCGCTTTGACATCACACAGATATACGTGGCGTACACACTGCTTATATGTTTGGGCATAGTGGCTATGTCAACACTGATCGCACTACTCATCGCTAGCTTACTCGATGCAGCGTGGTGGGTTGATATTACGAGTGAAGCTCAGCTGGCGCTTGGTCTATCAGGGAGTAACGACGCGATTCGGCTTGTAGGATTCTCGCCCGAGTTTGCTGGAGTGATACTGGCAATCTTTGTGTCAGGGCTAGTGGGCATGGCTTTGCCACTTATTCGCAACATTCGGCGCAATCCGATTCGTGACATGCGCGACGAATAGCCTATACTAGGCCGTATGGCAGCATTACGTGGCGTGAATCTTGGCGGTTGGTTAATTATTGAAAAATGGATGACGCCAACCCTATTTGAAGGCACGCCTGCAATTGATGAATACACGTTCATGCAACAGCCAGCTGCGCGAGAGTTATTGCGCCAACACCAAAAAAACTTTATACGTGAAGAAGATTTTGCCTGGATGGCAGCTAACGGCGTTCAGGTAGTACGTATACCAGTTGGGTACTGGATATTTGAAGGTGATCCACCATATGTATCGTGTATTGGTCGGCTTGACTGGGCTTTTGCAATGGCAAAAAAATATCACATAAAAGTACTGATTTCGATGCACGGCGCACCAGGCAGTCAAAATGGCCAAGACCACAGCGGCAGGGTGGGGAAGGCTGCGTGGTATAAAAGTGCTGCGCATCGCGAGCATACCATTGTCGTATTAGAACAACTGGCCCGTCGTTATCGTGATCACCCAGAATTTTGGGGCCTACAGCTACTCAATGAACCGCGCGCTAAATTAGTGCAATATCGTTTGCGACGTTTTTATAATCAGGCGTATCGCCGTGTTGTAGCGATTGTTCACCCTACTACGCGCATTATTTTTCACGATGCTTTTATGCCGCGCATGATGAGTGGAGCCGTATGGGATATGAAGCGTTTCCCTGCAACTATGGATATTCATTGGTATCATTTTGCATTTTGGGCGCACCGGTGGCTGCCGCTTAAATGGTATTTTCGGCTGATCATTCCCTGGCATGGTAGGTTAATTACTTCACTAAAACGCTGGCAAGGTGTCATTATTGGTGAATGGAACGGGATTATTTCGGGGCAAATGCTAGGCCGCTACCAACAGCCACAACATGCGGCTATTGTAGCCGAGCATATACAGCGGCAACTGGCTGCGTATGAAGCGGCAGACGCCTGGTTTTATTGGAGCTATAAAACCGAGCGGCGTGGCGTGTGGCATTTTAGGTCGATGGTCGAAGACGGTGTAATAAGGTATACTAATATAAATGAACACGATTTTTAAACGAACAAAAATACTCGCGACCATTGGCCCCGTGACTAACAGCCCCGAAAAAATCACCCAACTGCTTGAAGCTGGTGCCAACGGGTTTCGACTTAACTTTAGTCATGGTAGCTACGCTGAACGCTTAGAGCAAATTGCTTGGGTGCGGGCTGCCAGCGCAAAGATGGAACGCCCAGTAGCTATTTTACAAGACTTACAAGGGCCAAAGATTCGCCTCGGTGTGCTAAATGATAATCGCCAAGTGGTCAAGCAGGGTGATATTATCACACTTGACTACGACTGCAAGCAGCACGACGGCCTTACGCTGCCAGTACAGTATAATCTGGCTGAAAAAGTTAAAGTTGGTGAGCCGATTTATTTATACGACGGCAACATTCGTACAACTGTCGTAGAGGTACCCTCTAGTACTGCAATTCGACTAAAAGTCGAAAATGATGGTGTGCTAATGAGCAAAAAAGGCATTAATTTACCCGACACCGACTTTGGTGGTGATATTTTGACCGACAAAGACCTGCAAGACATTGAGTTTGGCGCCGAACAAGACATTGATTACGTGGCACTTAGTTTTGTGCAGAATGAAGATGATATACATAATTTACGTCAAATTATGGTGGGGCTAGGGAGTACGGCGCATATTATTGCTAAGGTGGAAACAAAAACTGCAATTAAGCCTGAAACATTAGAAGCGATTGTTATGGCGAGTGATGGCGTGATGGTGGCACGTGGTGACCTGGCGGTTGAGGCGGGTGCCGAAGTGGTGCCAATTGTCCAGCGCCGCATTATCGCGTTATGTCGTAAGCACGGTAAATTATGCATTGTTGCTACACAGATGATGGCGAGTATGGTAGACGCGCCTGAGCCAACGCGCGCTGAGGTGAGTGATGTTGCAACCGCTACCGTACAAGGCGCTGATGTGGTGATGCTAAGTGATGAAACTGCCAATGGAAAATACCCTGTAGAATCAGTCGCTGCAATGCGTAAAACGATTGTCTATACTCAAGAAAATTGGCCAGTTACGCTGAGCGATAAGTTAGTGGTCGACCCTGAAGATGATCACCGTAATGCTATCGCGCACGCAGCGGTTGATATTGCTCAAAGTATTTCAGCGCATGCCATTATTGCCGAAACTAAATCGGGTGCAACAGCGGCCAATATTGCCGCGTGTCGCCCGCACTTGCCAATTGTAGCAGTCACGAGCGAGTATCGTTCGGCTCAGCAACTGGCCCTTTCGTATGCAACGCGTAGTTTTGTGCGTCCCGTTGGCGAAAAGGCCGGTAGTCGACTCATGAAAGAACTCTATGAATCGCAATTTTTTGGCACCATGAAGCAGCTTACTGTAGTAATTGTAAGTGGTCGGCAGCCTGGAGTGACAGGCGGTACCGACACCATCCGTGTGCGTGTTATTGGCGAAGATCCAAATGAGACAAGCTAAAAAAGTGCTATTATAAAAATATATGAAACCAGGTGGGAACTTTCAAAAACTAACCCTTCGCGACGTGCCGCTTAAAGGTAAGACGGTACTCGTGCGGGCCGATTATAATGTGCCACTCACGAGTGACGGCAAAGTGGCCGACGATTATCGTATTCGAAGCAGCGTACCAACTATTCGCATGCTAATTGACAGCGGGTGCAAGGTCGTGATCATAAGTCATCTTGGGCGGCCCGACGGTAAAAAGGATGGAGCGTTCACGCTCGAACCTGCGGCCGATCGACTCGCTTTCTTGTTAAAAAAACCTGTTCGTTTTGTGAACGATTGCGTCGGTGACCGTGTACGCATGGCTATAAAACGCGCCCCTAAAAGCAGCGTGACAGTGCTTGAAAATCTACGGTTTCACCCTGAAGAAGAAGCCGATGACGCATCGTTTGCGCGTCAACTGGCAAGAGACAGCGGCGCAGATTATTTTGTGCAGGATGGTTTTGGTGTGGTACACCGCGCGCACGCTAGCACCAGTGCTATTACTCAGTGGCTACCGAGTATTGCAGGGCTACTACTTGAGCGTGAATATACTACTATTACCACTGCCATGAAGAATCCTGATAAACCACTAGTAGCCGTGCTAGGCGGCGCGAAGGTGAGTGACAAAATTCAAGTTATTAGCGCACTTGAAAAAGTAGCCGACACGATTATTATTGGCGGCGCCATGGCGAATACATTATTGGCTTATCAAGGTAAATCTATGGGCAAAAGTAAAGTTGAGGATGGCCAAGACCCAGTAATAAAAGCAATTTATACTGCGGCCGAAAAAAAAGCAGGCCAAGGCAAAGCAGGTAGCTATGTCGTATTGCCAACAGATGTAGGCGTGGGCATGTCACTTGAACGCACGGCGACACGTCGTGATGTGAGTGTGAACGCAGTGCCAAGCGATGCATTGGCTCTCGACATCGGTCCACAATCAATCGCCGCTATGCTTGCGATTATTAGTAAGGCCAAAACAGTTATTTGGAACGGGCCGCTAGGCTATGATGAGGTGCCAGCGTTTGCAACAGGGTCGAAAGCCCTGGCAAAAGCGCTGGCCGACAATCCTGGTATTACTTCGATTATTGGTGGTGGTGACACGGCTGATTTTGCGATTCACTGGGACAAAAAGCGTGGTAAAAGCTTTACTCATGTGTCCACTGGTGGCGGCGCAAGCCTGGAGCTTATGAGTGGACTATCGCTACCCGGTGTAGACGCACTTATGGACGCGCATTAAAAAATAGGGTACACTAAAGAAAATAAGTATAAGCAGTATTAAAGAATAGTGGGCAAAAAACTAATTATCGCAAACTGGAAAATGAACCTGAGCGTCGGCGAGGCGAGTTTGTTTGTTCATAAACTAGTAACTGCGCTGCCTCAGTACGATGATGTTGAAGTGGTGCTTGCCCCGACTATGTTGGCCCTGCAGCCCGTGTCACTACAGTTGCCACACAACACCTTTACGCTTGCTGCTCAAAACTTTTATTGGCGCGATCAAGGTGCGTATACTGGTGAGGTTTCGGCTAATCAATTACGGGGCTTAGTGAAGTACGCTCTTATAGGCCATTCTGAACGTCGTCATTTGTTTGGTGAATATGGCCGTGACATTCGTTACAAAGTGCAAGCGGCCTATCGTAACAGTATTATTCCGGTGCTTTGTGTTGGTGAAACAGCCAGTGAGCGATCAGTGCATGAAACCAATGAGGTGCTACACGATCAGATTGCAGAAGGGTTAGCTAATGTAACGAGTGACGAAATCAAAAGCCTTGTTATTGCTTACGAACCAGTATGGGCAATTAGCAGCGGTAAAGACGTCGCTACCCACGCTGTACCAACTCCAGAAGAAATTGAAAAAGCAGTCAAAGCGATTCGCACACAGGTCAGTAATTTATTTGGGGCAACAGCTGCTCGCCAGGTGCGAGTGTTGTACGGCGGTAGTGTTCATGCCGATAATGTAGCGAGTTTTCTCGATACAAAAGGGGTGGACGGGCTGTTGGTTGGCGCGTCAAGCTTAGACATTCGCGCATTTACAGTGATTATTGAAAAAGCACATACAGTAACTACGAAGGGGAAGAAAAAGTGACCGAATTTGACTTTGAAGAGCTTGATAAGGCCGTTAATAATCTTATGTCGAATGTTGATGCATCGGAGCGTAATACTGCGCTTGACGACCCAGAAGACAAAGTGCTGTCCCTTAACACAACGTCTACTGTACCAACTTCTCCTAGTGCTTCCACTGCTACCCCTGTGGCCAATAGCGCTACAACTGCTCCGGTTGCTGCTGCATCTGCTGCGGCACCTCTCGCAGTCAAGCGTCGTGGACAATTTATGGATATGGTACGCCCAGGCTCAACCGGCAAGCAGCCGGTATCCGCCCCAGTCAACCGTCAGGCAGCTACGGTTGAACCTCTCGACACTACGCTTCAGCCCGCTGCGCCCACTCAAGAACCTGAACCAGAACTACCAATGGCCGACTTTAGCAATCTAGCATTTGAAACAGAAGCAACCGGCTCATCGCTACCCAGTCAGTCAAGCGAGTCATCGCCACAACTAAGCAGCGAGCCAGCAGTAAGCACCGAAGACTCAAGCGCTCCAGTTGAAAACGAAACCGTTGAACCAACTGCTCCGGAATGGCCCGACCCGATTGATCTTGCCATGAATGCACCGGAAGCGACTACTGAATCCCAGACTGAATCAACAGAGGTATCGCCTGAAGATGAGCTGGCGGCAGGCTTAGAATCAGTCGCAGCCGAAGAGCCAACTGAGCCATTGTCGTCGCCATTTTTACCTGATACAAAAGTCGAAAAGCGTCCACTCGGTGCGTTGTCTGACACGTTGAGTCCTGCACCAGAATCAGAAGCAACTAATACGACCGAAGCTTCAACTAGTGTGCTTGATGGTGAATCTGACTCGGCAGCCAGTGAAGCACCAGAGTCAAAATCTGAACACACGTTGCCGGCCGAACTAGACAGTGAAATTATGTCGCTAGAATCATCAAACACGGGTGAAGCTGTAGAAACCACTGACGAAGATACGCCAAAAACACCAGGCATCACTGAGGCAGAAAACACCGAAGTTGACCCAGTATCGCCTATTGAGCCTGGTCAGATTGTGCAGCAATATGCTGAAACACCAAGCACTGGCGATCAGTCAACAACAGCTATTTATGACACTTCAACGCATGCACAGCCACTCGCTGCTAATGCGCCAAAAAAATCGATTGTAAAATGGGTGATTTGGCTACTGGTGCTGGCTATTTTGAGTGTCCTTGGTGGCGCTGCATACTTTTATTTCACAACGTAGTAAGCCCCTATATTTCGGTATACTAGAATAGTATGGACATACTACGCGGACTTAATGATGCTCAGCAACAAGCTGTCAAGGCAACCGAAGGACCACTGCTCATTTTGGCAGGAGCCGGAAGTGGTAAAACTAAAACCCTGACACACCGTATTGCTTATTTGTTGACAGAAAAAGCCGTTTGGCCACACGAAATCTTGGCAGTCACCTTTACAAATAAAGCCGCCAAAGAAATGCGTGAACGGCTCTACCAGCTCGCAGGGCATCACTCCGCCGGTTCTGTGGCTAGTGCAGTTCCTCGAAACTTTATGCCATGGATGGGAACATTCCATGGGATTTGTGTCCGTATGTTGCGTCAGCACGGCACAGCAATTGGCGTGCAAGCAAACTTTGTTATTTACGACGAAGACGATCGCCAAGGGTTGATTAAACAAGCCATTAAAGAACTAGGCTTGCAAGCTGATGCTGTGAAGCCGCGGGCAGTTAGCGCAGCGATAAGCACAGCCAAAAATGAGATGGTATTGCCACATGAATACGCTGAGCGTGCGACGTATCCGTTTCAAAAAGCAGTGGCTGAAGTGTATGAGCGCTACGAAACGTTACGCATCGCAGCCGGAGCGCTTGACTTCGACGATTTATTACTCGAAACAGTACGCCTATTACGCGAAAGTTTTGAAGTGCGCGCACAGTATCGCACGCAGTTTAAATATATATTAATTGATGAATATCAAGACACGAATGCCGCGCAGTATATGATTGTAACGCTGCTGGTAAACGAAACTAAGAACATATGTGTAGTGGGCGATGATTGGCAGTCAATTTATAGTTGGCGGGGGGCTGATTTTAAGAATATCCTTAATTTTGAACGTGATTTTCCGGGTGCCGTGGTCATTAAGCTCGAGCAAAATTATCGATCAACATCAGCGATTCTTACAGCCGCTCATAATGTGATTAGTAAAAATACTGAACGTACCGACAAGACGCTATGGACAGAGGTAGGCGAGGGCATACCAGTGCAGGTGCAGGCGGTATATGATGAAGCCGAAGAAGCCTATATGGTGGCGAATCGTATCGCACAACAAGTGTCGCAGGGCAATCGTCGGTATGGTGATGTTGCTGTGCTATACCGAATGAATGCTCAAAGTTTTGCTTTGGAACGTGCCTGCATGCAGCACCGCATCCCATATCAGCTAGTGGGTGGTACGCGGTTTTATGACCGAAAAGAAGTAAAAGATATCATTGCCTACTTGCGACTATTGTATCAACCAAATGACCGCATGAGTTTTAGTCGCATAGTCAATGTACCGACGCGTGGCATAGGGAGTGTAAGTTTTGAAAAATTTTTAGTGTGGCAAGCAGCGAGCGGTATGGATATTATAGCGGCACTCGCGAACGCTAGCACTGTGTCAGGCTTAACGCCACGGGCAGCAAAGGCGCTAACTGGGCTTGGCAATATATTACGTACAGTACAAATGGCGGTGCTACATAATCAAACCCCGAGCGATATTATTGAACAATTGCTAAAACTAACTGGCTACACAGAGTACATTTTAGATGGCTCACCGGGTGGCGAAGACAGGGAAGCGAACATTAGTGTACTGGTGAGTGATGCTAAATCGTTTGTGACGTTGGCTGACTTTTTAGAAGAAGTTGCGTTGATGAGTAGTGCCGACACGAGCAGCGATGAGCAAAAAGTGACGCTGATGACACTGCATGCCGCAAAAGGCTTAGAGTTTCCAATTGTATACATGGTGGGTATGGAAGACGGACTTTTCCCGAGTATGCGGGCGCTTGAAGAAGGGCTGCGCCAGCTTGAAGAAGAGCGACGACTTTGCTATGTGGGAATGACACGAGCAAAAGAAGAACTGTACCTGCTCTATGCCCAAAGTCGGCTGCAATTTGGCCAGCGTGCGTACGCGGCACCATCACGCTTTTTAGAAGACATGGGCCAAACGGTGGCGCGGCTGCCGTCGCGTCAGCAAGCAATGCATAACGAATATGACGAATACGTGATGGATTTTGATATTGGCGACCAAGTACGGTCACGGCAGTTTGGTATTGGTGAAGTGGTAGATATTGACGGCCTAGCGGTCACAGTAATCTTTGAAAATGGTGCCAGAAAAAAGCTAAATGTCGAGTACGCACATCTGGAAAAGCTCACCTAAATCTTGGAAGATGAGCAGTTTTTTGGTATAATGGAGAGCATGTCTAATGGGAAGCGGCGCAGCTTGACTGCCCTATCGATCATGAAGCAGACGCGTGTACAACTTGCTACGCTAGTTGTAGTATTGACACTTATTGTGGTTGCATTGAGTAATGCACTGACGCGCAGTGTTCAGGCCGAATCCGCCATGAACGCGGCTGATGAGCATATTATCACCCTCCATGATAATGGCACCGAAAAAGGATTTATTACTAAAGCAACTACGCTTCGCGATGCTCTTGCACAGGCGGGCGTTCGGCTTGACCCACATGATCGGACCGAACCGGCTCTCGATGAAACGCTAGTCGCCGCTTCGTACGAAGTCAACATTTACCGTGCGCGCTTGGTGGTTGTGCGAGATCAAGGCAGTGAAACAAAAGTGATTACCGCATTTCGCACCGGTAAGCAAATTGCCGAGCAGCTACAGCTAGGGCTTCACAGTGAAGATCACGCTGTACTCACACCTTCAACCAATATGCTTGCCGATGGTGGCGCCGAAGTTCTAACGATTACACGTGCTAATCCGGTCACCTTTGTATTTTATGGTAAAACAATTCAAGCCTACACCCATGCAAAAACAGTCGGTGAAATGCTTATGCAAAAGTCTATTACACCAGCCGCTAATGATACACTTTCACCCGCTGCCTCAACACCTATTACAAGCGGCATGAAGGTAGAACTATGGAAAAATGGCGAGCAAACAGCTACGGTCGATGAAGAAGTTGCCTTTGCGGTAGAGCAAATTCGTGATGCAAATCGTGAGCGCGGTTACAAAGAAGTGAAGACCGCTGGGGTGCCGGGCAAAAAGGCTGTCACGTACAAAATTGTTATGCAAAATGGTCTTGAAGTTTCACGGCAAGTGGTGAACAGTGTCACGATAAAAGAGCCTGTTAAGCAGGTCGAAGTGATTGGCGCCAAGGGTAGCTTTACCACCCCAGGTGAAAATGAAATAATTACTTGGAACTTTTTGATCGCCCAAGGATTTAGTCGGGAGCAAACAGCAGGTATTATGGGTAATCTCATGCAAGAGCATAAGTTTAATACATCTGGCGATGGACTAGCACAGTGGACTGGCGGGCGTAAAGCAGCCCTAATGGCATTACCAGACCCGTACAATATTTATACGCAACTTGAGTTTATGATGAGCGAATTAAACGGTCGTTATAGTGGTGCAAAAAATGCAGTACTTGCGGCAACTACTGTTGAAGCAGCTATGTATGCATTCCAAGATAGGTATGAAGGGTGCGGGATGTGTCGGTCTGACTTACGCTTGACGTACGCCTACAACATTCTTGCGAGCCACTAATATGCCAACGAATAAGTCACTAGGGCAACACTGGCTGACTGATCGCAGTGTGCTGGCGAGTATTGCCGAAGCCGCTGAACTTACGAAGGCTGATACCGTGTTAGAAATCGGCCCTGGGCTTGGTACGCTTACTAGTGAATTGCTGCGGCGTGCTGGCACTGTTGTAGCGGTTGAGTTTGACGAACAGTTGGCAGCAAAGCTACCCGGGCAATTTCCGGGTACTGCTCTTTCGGTTGTTCATCAAGACATTCTGCAGTACAATCTTGCTTCGCTCCCGGCAGGCTATAAGGTGGTAGCGAATGTGCCGTATTATATTACGAGTAAAATTATTCAAAAGCTTTTAACAGCGCCACATAAGCCTGCCCTCGCGGTACTACTGGTGCAAAAAGAAGTGGCTGAGCGGATTGCGGCAGGGCCAGGTGATTTCAGTATTCTTGGCATTAGCGCGCAACTTTACGCCACTGTGCATCTGGGCCACGCCGTACCGCGCCAGTTTTTTACGCCACCGCCAAAGGTAGATTCACAGGTGGTCATATTGCGTACTCGCCCCACACCACTCATTGCAGCGGCTGACGAAAAGGCGTTATTTCGTATAGTTAAAATTGGGTTTGCGGCGCGTCGCAAAAAACTCCGTAGCTCGATAGCAGCCGGGCTTGGTATTAAAAAGCATGAAGCCGAAAACTTACTACGAAGCGCTAGTATTAATCCTGCGCTCAGAGCGCAGGACCTCGCGATCGATGAGTGGCTCAATCTTGCAAAATCTATGTCAACACACTGATCTGGTATACTACGACATATATGAGTATCGATTCACCAAAGCCACACCAATTACCTATTTCGTATACACAACAAAGACGAGAATCAGAGGAGTTTTTTGGTTCATTTTTTAGTGTGACAAAGAATATTTGGTTTCGAAAATATCGGCAATCACTGCATACGCGTTTTGATTTTCAAGATTCTGAAGCGGTGGTATGGTTCACCCTGATATATATCGGCGTAGTTATGGTAACTGGATTTATATGTATGCTGCCCGTCGTAGCTTTAGTCAGTATCTTATACGCATATTTTGACGGTCAACACGCCTACCTCACTGCCCCAATTGCTGCTTCGGTGAGCGGGGCAATACTGTTTATTGTGTCGTACTACGGCGTATGGCCACTTGGGTATGCGTATATGCGTAGAAAAGGAATCGTAAAAAAGAAGTGATACAAGCCGACCAGCCAACGTGTTTTCCATCACAGTTACTTGTGGCGGTGTCATCAAAAAGCGACGGCACTGTGCTTGATAAATCCCAAGGTATTCATCACCCAGAAATCGTGGCGAATCGTGTGCGGTTTTGCGCTCAAGTAGGAGTGGATTATCGCGACGTGGTGTATCAGCGCATTCAGTATGGCGACGACCAAACGTATCAGCGTATTGCGCGTGTTGACAGCAGACTAACGTCACGCCATGTCGAACACGTTGCAGCTGATGCGTTGTATACCACTGAGCGGGGTGTTGGATTGTTTTTGCCAGTTGCTGATTGTGTAGCGACGGTTATGTATTGCCCAACACGACGAGCCGTAGCATTACTTCACTTGGGCAGGCACTCGTCTTTGACGCCCTTGCTTCAGAGCGTCGTGCAACAATTCATTAGTGACGGCAGTCTAGCAGCTGATTTGTTGGTGTGGATGTCGCCGAGTGTCCATCAGTCGCATTACCAACTTGAATATTTTACGCCGGCCAGCCAACCAGAGTGGCATGATTTTGTTGTACAAAAAAATGGTGAGTACTATGTAGACCTCCTCGGGTTTAATCGTGAGCAGTGTGTGCGGGCGGGTGTATTAGCACAAAATATCACACGTTCACCAATCAATACGGCTACGAACCCTCACTACTTTTCGCATTCTCAAGGCGAAACAGGCGGCCGATTTGGCTTACTGGCAATCATAAAATAGTGCAGGCTACTTAACTGAACGATAAAAGCTTGTACCATAGACGCTGCCGACTTCATTTACACTGCAATCCCCGTCGCTGTACGTTTCTTGATCGGTGCTTTCAAGTCGATACAATATAACATACATTTGTCCGATTGCTGAGCCGCAATGTGTAGACTTATTAACATAAATAGTATAACTAAAGTACAGAGTTGAGTGGGCAACTGAGGTGCCACCTGCTCCTGTAGAAGGATAGTTTTGCGGATCTACAGGTAGCTTATCGATTGCTCCTGCTGTTTTGAGAATCGATTCGAAGGTTGCCCAGCTTGAATCGTTTGACGCAGACCAGTTTGCACCCATGGTAGTTGAACCGCCAGTAACCGGGTAGGTCCCATTATCGTTATAATAGAGTTCCATAGCCTTGGCAATATTAGAAATATCCTGACGACGCTGTGTGTCACGCGCCCTTCCTTGGGCGCCGTTATAGGCAACGACAACCAGTACAGCAAGAATGCCGATTACTACGATTACCACCACTAATTCTATAATCGTAAACCCACGCCTCACTTGCTTCATACAATGTAGTATAGCGGTTATGCTTAGTAGCTACAACAATAATACCTGTACCCTAAGCAACTGTCCTGTTATAATTATGGGTAATGGGAAAAAATCTTTATATTACGACGGCCATCCCGTATGTTAACGGCGTTCCGCATATTGGACATGCGCTCGATTACTTATTAGCTGATATTTGGTCGCGCTATCAAGTGCAAAATGGCCGTAGTGTGCGGTTTCAAGCTGGCACCGACGAGCATGGCAACAAAATCGCTGCAAAAGCCGCCGAACTTGGCCAGACACCCCAGGCATATGTTGACAGTATGTATGGTAATTTTCAGCAACTAATTGCCGCACTCGGTGTAGAATACACTGATTTTGTTCGCACGACCGATGGGCATCATAAAGGTGCCGTGCAATATATTTGGCAGCAATTAGTGCAGGCCGGGCTGATATATAAAAGTACCTACGAGGGGTGGTACTGTCAGGGCTGTGAAAACTTTGTAGGTGACAAAGAAGCTGGTGAACAAAATGGGATTTGCCCCGATCATCAAACAGCCTATCAGCGCCTCAGTGAAGAAAACTATTACTTTAAGGCGAGTCAATTTAGTACTGAACTTCGTGAAGCGATCGAAAAAGACCGTATGAAAATCGTGCCAGAGTTTCGTAAGCGCGAGTTCTTAGAGCAGATTAAAGATGGCGTTAAAGATGTATCTGTGTCGCGGCCACGCAAGAACCTGAGTTGGGGCATTCCGGTGCCGGGCGACGATAGTCAAGTAATGTACGTGTGGCTCGATGCCCTTAGTAACTACATTACTGTTATAGGGTATCCTGATAAACCAGAATGGAAAGAGGTGTGGCCTGCTGATGTGCAGGTAGTTGGGAAGGATATTCTGCGGTTTCATGCGGGTATTTGGCCGGCGATGTTGTTAGCACTTGGATTATCACTACCGCGCGTGTTACTGGTGCATGGCCATGTGAACGCCGACGGCGCGAAAATGAGTAAGTCACTTGGTAATGGGGTGAATCCAACAGAGGTAATTAGTGCATATGGGCAGGAAGCCTTCCGCTATTATTTTAGTCGTCACATTCCAACACTTGAAGACGGTGACTTTACGTGGGAAAAATTCGAAAACGCCTACAATAATGAGCTAGGGAACGACCTTGGTAATTTGGTGCAGCGAGTGGCTGCTATGATCACTCGTTACCAGGCTGGAGTAATTGGTACAGCGTCGCAAACCGAACACGACATGGGACCGTATCGCGAGGCAATGGCAGCGTTTGAGTTTAATAAGGCGATTGACGAAGCGTGGGCTACCGTTCGGTCTTTAAATCAGTATCTTGAACATGTCAAACCATGGGAAATTGCTAAACGTCGCGACACCGACACTGAAGCTAATGAACATCTTGAAGAAGTGCTGGCCTACGCGTCTAGTACACTCCTGCAGGTAGCCGATTTATTGCTGCCATTTATGCCAGCAACGGCCGCGCAGATTCATACACTATTTGAATCAGGAGTCGTGCCAGCTACCTTTACGCCGCTTTTCCCGAAAATCTACCTTCATACAACCGACCCGCGTGCGCCAAAGGGGTAGTGAATATGCTGATCGACACCCACTGTCACCTCCATGACCTTGAATTTTACCCCGATAATCGCGAAGCCGTGTATGCAGAGTCGATTGAAGCAGGTGTTACAATGGTGTGCGTTGGGACTGATGTGAGCAGCTCATTGGCGGCTGTTGATTTTGTCGCGACACACCCCAAGTGCTGGGCGGTGGTGGGCATTCACCCACACGAAGCAGCAACAGCAAATGTAGCGGCTATCGAAGATATTTTGAAAGCGAATCACGCTCGGGTCGTAGGGGTAGGCGAAATTGGGCTTGATTATTATTACACTAATAGCCCGCGTGAACAACAACGACGCGTGCTTCGTGAGCAGTTGGCGCTTGCTGTTAAATATAGGCTACCCGTGAGCTTTCACGTTCGTGATGCGTATGACGATTTTTGGCCAATTTTTCGTGAGTTTAAAGGGGTAAAAGGGGTGTTGCATAGTTTTACTGATACCAAAGAAAATGCTCAGATCGCTCTGAGCCACGGCCTTTATATTGGTGTAAACGGCATTAGTACGTTCACAAAAGACAAGCAGCAACAACAGCTCTACCGTGAACTGCCACTTGCGTCAATTGTCCTTGAAACTGACGCTCCCTTCTTGACTCCAGCACCGTTTCGTGGTAAAATGAATAAACCAGCGTATGTGGGGAGGGTCGCAGAGCATCAGGCAGCACTAAAACAAGTGTCAGTGAGCCATGTTGTGCGTACGACTACCCATAATGCCAAGGTGCTGTATAGGATTCCCTAACAATTATGTATACACCACGACATAATGATTACCATACCACCCCAACTCATGAAGATGAGGCTGCTTATGGCACCCCTGATCATCAACGCTATCTTTTAAAACTTACCGAGCGCGCGGTTAATTCTGCCCCAAGTGCGGCACCGGCAAATCCTGATAACCTTGAAGCGCGTCGTGGCGAATATGTTAACTTAGGCGCTGCGACTGTCGATGCCGCCTCTACGCCAGAAACTCATGACCACCCACTATTGACCGACATTGCTGTATTACAACAAACCACTGCACTCGTAGCGCATATGCGTGGTCGGGCACTTGCGGCAGGTAATGGCACAGTGCCTTATGCAGCCTAAGGTATATAGTGTATGAATATTCTGCAAAAAACCTTACAACTATTGGTGGGTGAAGACGCTAGCTTTGATTTTACGCGCGTCCCTAAAAATCGCCCACTGAAAAAACTAACCGAGCGCGAGTTACTGCGCCTAGAAAGTGCAATCGGCGCTCAGTTATTCGGGCCGATACCAGAAGGCCGCCGCCGGGAGTTTTTTTGCCTTGATGCAACTACTTGGATATGGCATGAAGAATGGGTTGGCGTCGATAAGAAGCTGAACACAAGTACAATTAAGTATGAAATTACTGAACAAGGGGTGTTAAAAACGCAACCAGGCGCCCGCTACAGCTATCTTGAAGGCCAGGAACTACAAAACTTTGCCCTGTCGATTCGCATGTACTACGAACGAGTGGCCCGCGAGGTATACCACCGAGACCCTGCAACTGGTAAAACATTGCTATAATAAGCAGTGTGAACGCGTCAGGAATATATTTAGACCATGCGGCGGCTACACCGCTTGATGATCGTGTACTTGCTGCAATGCAGCCATATTTTGCTGAACAATTTTATAATCCATCAAGCCCATATGCGCCCGCAGTGGCAGTTCGCCGTGAGTACGAACAGGCCAGGCACCGACTGGCAATTTGCTTAGGCGCTCAGGCTGACGAAGTAGTGATTACAGCTGGTGCAACTGAATCAATAAACGTACTATTTGCTAGTGTTTCGGGCCACATTGTCACATCGGCAATCGAACACCCTGCTGTGCTTGAGGCTGCGAGGCGCCACGATCATACAGTAGTAGCGGTTGATAAAACAGGTATTGTGTCTGCGGCAGCGGTAGTGGCTGCTATAACACCAGAAACTCAGCTGGTGAGTATTGCACTTGCGAATAACGAAATAGGCACAATTCAGCCAATAAAAGAAATTACCGCGCTCATTGCAGATGAAGCTAAAAAACGACGGCAGGCTAGGAACAATCTGCCAATTTATGTTCACACTGATGCATCGCAAGGCGTTGGGCAGATTGATGCGCACGTGGCTCGTCTTGGAGTTGACGCGATGACAATTAATGCCGGTAAGCTATATGGGCCAAAGCAGGTAGGGTTATTATGGACGGCTAGGCATCTACGCCTTTCGCCCTTGATAGTTGGTGGTGGGCAGGAACGTGGACTAAGGAGTGGTACTGAAAATGTGGCTGGCACAATCGGGTTTGCAACCGCATTAGAACTCGCAACCGACCACCGTAAAAGTGAAGCCGTGCGGCTGGCTGCTTTGCGTGACCAACTCCAACAAGCCCTATGTGAAGCCCATCCGAAAAGTCTAGTCATCGGGAATCAATCCCATCGTTTGCCAGGGCATTTGCTGATGTCATTCCCCGGCCTTGATGCTGAACGCCTTGTGTTCACACTTGAGCAGCGCCAGGTGTACGTAGCAACAGGTAGTGCCTGTGCTGCGAATAAAGGCACACGCTCACATGTACTTACGGCGATTGGCTGTAGCGACACTGAAGCCGACGGTAGTTTACGTTTTACACTAGGCAGATTAACAACTGCCGAAACCATAGCCAGTGCATCGGCAATCATCAACGAAGTCATTAGCGCTGAATATGCAAGGGTGGCCGCATGAAAATAGTGACAAGTCTGCTCATTATTGCTGTTCTCTTTGGATTTGCCGCGTGGAGTATCGGGAGTTATTTAGGTCCAGATGATTTGCGTCACTGTGCAAACACGCAGCCGTCAGCGACCAGTGGGTGCCAAACAGCTGACGTAATTGTGGCGATTAGCGGTGGCGATACTGCAGCGCGTGCTGCAGAAGCAATCGCTTTGTACCAAGCTGGCTGGGCGCCACGAATCATTTTTTCAGGGGCTGCGGCTGATAAATCTGGCCCAAGTAATGCCCAGGTCATGAAGCAGCAGGCGATCGATAAAGGTATTGACCCAAACGTTATTATTATTGAAGAACAAAGTGAAACAACCGGTGAAAATGCCGCTAAAACCACGTCAATCTTTGAAAAAAATAATTATAAATCTGCTATTTTGGTAACGTCGGCGTATCATCAACGTCGCGCACTCCTTGAGTTTAATCGCCGGGCGCTTAATGTAACAGTACGTTCACACCCTGTGCCTACCGACAAGCAGTGGGGCCGTTTTTGGTGGCTCACACCAACTGGTTGGTTGCTTGCAATTCCTGAAGTGGTTCGCTCACTCATTCTTTCGACCGGTGGTATTGCCAGGTGAAACGTGTTTTTGTCGGTATGAGTGGAGGTGTGGATAGTTCAGTTGCTGCCGCACTGTTGGTCGAGCAAGGCTACCAGGTGACTGGGGTGTACATGAAAAACTGGACAAAAGACTTACCAGGCATGCGGTGTCCGTGGGCTGACGATTTAGCTGATGCGAAGCGAGTTGCTGTGCAACTAGGCATTGATTTTTTAGTGTACGACTTTGAAGCTGAATATAAACACCACGTGGTCGATTACATGATTGATGAATACACGGCAGGACGTACGCCAAACCCAGATATTATGTGCAACCAAGAAGTTAAGTTCAAATTGTTTTTAGAAGCCGCGCTCGCAGACGGTGCTGATATGATTGCTACTGGCCATTATGCGAGAGTGAAATCACAAGAAACCACTGGCATACCTCGTAGTGCGCTACTACAGGCTAAAGATACAAGTAAAGACCAAACCTATTTTTTATACCGCGTTACCGAACAAGCGCTGAGTAAAACACTGTTTCCGTTAGGTGGCTACACCAAGAGTCAGGTACGCGATATGGCACGCGAACGGGGGCTTTGGACGGCTACAAAAAAAGAAAGTATGGGCGTATGTTTTGTTGGTAATGTGAGTATGAAGGATTTTTTGAGCCACTATGTTACAACTGTCCCCGGAAATATTGTCGACCAACAATCAGGAGTTGTGTTGGGCCAACATGACGGTGCGTTGTTTTATACAACTGGCCAACGCCATGGGCTGGGATTGGGTGGCGGTTTACCATACTATGTAGTGGGTAAAGACATAGCAAAAAATGAAGTGTATGTTAGTCAGCGGTTACATAATGAAGCGATGTGGCAGCCAACAATACGTCTACATATGCTCCATGGCATTACTGGTGCGCTACAATCTGGCCACTACCAGGTTCGCTTGCGCCACCGGGCGCCTTTGGCGGCCGCTGAACTGCAGGTTACTGGCCAGCAAACGGGCATATTAACTATGAGTGAACCGCAACGAGTAGCTACACCAGGCCAATCAGTCGTGTGTTATGCGGGCAGCGAATGTGTAGGCGGTGGTATTATAGCCGCCCACACATAGCCACGGTTTATTTTTACTATGCTATAATAACAGATATGAATGCACAACAAATACGCGCTGCTTACCTTCAATTTTACCGCGATCGTGGTCATGAAATTATACCCCGTGCGCCGCTAGTGTTACGTGACGACCCGACGACATTATTTACTGGTAGCGGCATGCAGCCAATGATTCCGTACTTGCTGGGTGAGGCGCATCCCAAGGGTGTTCGTATCGCTGATAGCCAAACATGTTTACGCGCCCAAGATATCGACGATATCGGCGATAATCGTCATACGACATTTTTTGAAATGCTTGGCAACTGGAGCCTGGGCGATTACGACAAGTTGCAGCAAATCGAATGGATGTTCGAGTTTATTGCTGACGTTGTTATGCTCGACCTAAACAAAATCTACATTACTTGCTATATTGGCAACGAGCAGTTTGGTATACCAAAAGACACCGAAGCGGCCGACAAATGGCAGCAACTCTTTAATTCAAAACACATGAGCGTTACAGCTGCTGATATGGGTTCCGAAGAAGCGGCCTACGCGCGCGGTATGCGTGAAGGTGAGCGTATTTTTTATTACGATGGTAGTAAAAACTGGTGGAGTCGTAACGGGAGTGAGGCAAACACACCAGTTGGCGATCCCTGTGGCCCTGACAGTGAAATGTTTTACGAGTTTGATTTTGTGGAACACGATACCGCATATGGTGAGCATTGTCACCCAAACTGTGACTGCGGTCGCTTTATGGAAATCGGTAACAACGTATTTATGGTGTACAAAAAGGTTGGTGACGGTCAGTTCGAGCTACTCGACAAACCAAATATTGATCATGGTTCAGGATTGGAACGCTTTGCGGCGGCTGTATTGAATAATCCTGACATGTTTCGTGTGAGTGTCATTTGGCCGATTATCGAAACACTTGAGCAACTCAGTGGTAAAAAATACGAAAGTCACACCGAAAGTATGCGTGTTATTGCTGACCACTTACGTTCGGCTACATTTTTGGCAGTTGACGGCTGCGTGCCAAGCAATAAAGAGCAAGGCTACGTGATGCGCAGGCTACTCCGCAGGGCTATTCGTTATAGCTTTGATCTTGGTATCGAACAGAATTTTCTTGAAGCCGTAGTGCCAGTGATCGCCGATTTATACAAACAAGATTTCCCCGAAGTAGCTGCGAGTCGTGACAGTGTGATTGCTGTGCTGGTGAAGGAAGAAAAAGCCTTTCGCCAAACACTGCGTAAGGGCTTAAAAAAGCTCGAAGAGGCTTTTTTGCCGGCAACGTATAACAGTGAAACATCAGCAGCAGGTGAAATTCTATTTACGCTTTATGACACGTATGGGTTTCCAGTAGAGCTATCGGTCGAAGAATGTTTTACACGTGGTATACAGTTGCCAGACGATTGGCGTGAACAGTTTAATGCTAAGATGCAGCAGCAGCGTGAACGCAGCCAAACTGCCGCTAAAGGTGCGTTTAAGGGCGGCCTAGCTGGCCATGACGATATTCACCTAAAGTACCACACCGCTACTCATTTAGTGTATAAGGCGCTGCGGATGGTGCTTGGTGATCATGTCGTGCAACGCGGCAGTAATATTACCGAAGAGCGCCTGCGTTTTGATTTTTCACACCCCGAAAAAGTGACTCGTGAGCAGCTAGACCAGGTTGAAGCAATTGTAAATGATGCTATTGTTCAAGATTTACCAATGACGTGGCATGAGTACCCAACCGCTGAAGCGTTTGAAAAAGGTGCCTTGGGGGCATTTGGCGACAAGTACGGTGACACCGTAAAAGTGTATCAGGCAGGCGTAGGAGATGCTCCATTTAGTCTTGAAATTTGTGGCGGGCCGCATGTGGCGCACACTGGTCAGTTGGCCGAAGGCGGCAAAACATTCAAAATAGTCAAAGAAGAATCCACAAGTGCCGGTATTCGGCGCATCAAAGCTGTGCTCGTGTAGTAGGGCTACGTTGTCACGGTAGCACCAGTGCCATTAACGAGCTGGTTCGTGGCCCGCTCAAGGACTGTTGACGTAAAATCTATCGCTACTTGGTTGTCGATTGCAGTTGATGTAGATGGCTCGTTTGCCCATGGGCTAACTATTACTTCGCCAAAAGGGGCTGGCTCTAATAGGTGCATATCACCATCGATTTTATAGTGTATGCCGTAGCGCGCTGTGGTTGACGCTGTTGGATCGGTTGACGTTTCTTGGCACGTCAGAGTATAAGTTTTTGCACCGTCATCCCCACGTTGAATTCTATATTCAATCTCAACGTCTCGATCTTCGATCGGATTGTTATATTGCACGCGGTAGGTAGTGTCAGTGTCGTACCTACAGGTATCTGTGAGACTTGCTTCAATCAATCCCAGCAAAGTTGGGTTAAAGGGGTCAATCGGCTGGAGTGGTTTATTGTAGTAGCCTGGCGAAAGGTGGGCTTCGTCATTATGTTCACCCCTAAGTGCCATAGTTGCTAAGGTGACGCCAAGCATCGTGTGTGGCATAGTGAACTTTTTTTGGTTGTAAAAAAATTCATACGTCGGCTCGCCATTATTATTCATGTGACCTCGAATGTGAACCGAAGAATCGTTGCTTAGTGTGATTTCAAAAGCGATTTCAGTATGCTCAGGGGTACGCGAAATGCCGACTTGCACATCAACAGGGTTGGTGCCCATGGTATCGAATGCACTTTGCAATTCTGTAGGCCATATAATTTTATTAAAATCTGCCGGGTTAAACAGCGTCCCATAGTTGTAGTGCGCGTGCCGAACTGTTGGCTCGAGTTTTCGTTTTTGCATTGCGTCATAGAAGGCTTGTGCCGTGTCGGCTGCCGAAACGAAAGATTCCGGATCATACGAGTCTGAATCAAGGGTTTGCAATGGCGTGGGATCTCTGAAAGAATCTTTGAATGGCATTATCTATATATTATAGCACAAATTCAGAATAACGCAATAGTTATTACCGTGAGCATAATTCATGTATAATATGTATATCTATGCCACTTAGTAAATTTCTCAAAAAATCAGCTGCCGACAATGTGCAGTATATAGTTGGACTCGATATAGGTACTGAATATGTCAAGGCACTTGTGGCGCACATAAAAGGTGACACGATTGAAATTGTGGGAGTTGGGCGGGCCCATCAAGAGCGTGGTGATATGCATCAGGGTGCCATTGCTGATATATCTGGGGTGGTACGCAACTGTGAAACCGCTTTAAGCGAAGCTGAAGCACAAGCAGGCGTGCAAGCGAAGCGCTGTATCATTGGTATTGCGGGTGAGCTTGTAAAGGGCGTCACCAATACCATTCGCTACCGACGGCCACAACCCGATAAGCCGCTCGACGAAGCCGAAATGGAGTTTATTATTGAAAAAGTTCAAGACAGGGCGGCCACTAAGGCGCAAAAACAGATTGCCCTTGAAACTGGCAACGATGATGTTGAAGTGAAGCTTATTAACAGTGCGCTGGTGAGTATTCACATTGATGGGTATAAGGTAAGTAATCCAATTGGTTTCCAGGGCAAAGATGTGTCTGTGCAAATATATACAGCGTTTGCACCTATGGTACATATTGGTGCGTTAGAGCGTGTTGCTGATGAACTGGCACTTGAGCTAATAGCAGTAGCCGCAGAGCCATTTGCAGTGAGCCGTAGTGTACTGGGTACTGACGCTAACACTTCATTAACGGCAATTTTAGCAGATGTGGGGGGTGGCACCACTGACATTGCCGTGGTCAACGATGGCGGTGTCGAAGGCACTAAAATGTTTGGCATTGGTGGGCGAAGTTTTACCAATATTATTGCCAGTGATCTTGATATTAGCTACGGAGCCGCTGAAAAACTAAAAGTGAACATCGATAACGAACAAGTGAAGCCCACAGTACGTAAAGATGTTGAAACAGCGGTAGATAAAACCTTAGCGGTGTGGCTAGCTGGTGTTGAATTAGCGCTGAGTGAATTTGATTCGGTTGACCATTTGCCGTCGCGCATTTTACTGTGTGGCGGTGGGGCGAGCTTGCAACAATTAGTGCGAGCGCTTGAAACCAGGGAATGGTATAAAAGTTTACCATTCACGAAACGCCCTACAGTTACGCACATTCAGCCCAGTGATGTACTGGGGATTGTTGACACCACAGAACGTGCCAGTGACCATACCTATATCACTGCCATGGGTTTGCTGCGAGTTGGCTATGATACAATGATAGGGGTGAGCGACGGTGATTCGCTTCGCGACAAACTAAATAGAATGCTGAGAATCTAATGAAAAAAGACGTAGTATACATCGACGTAGATGACGATATTACGGCGATTATTGGCAAAGTGACAGCTGCGAAACAGCCGATCGTGGCACTAGTACCACCAAAGCGAGTGGGTGTTATTCAAAGTGCGGTCAATATGAAGCTGGTTCATCGCGCTGCCGAACAAGCTAACAAGCGCCTCGTGATTATCAGCAATAATCACGCATTAGTAGCGTTGGCTAGTTCTGCTGGTATACCAGTAGCTAAAAACTTACAAAGTAAACCACAGTTAGCGGAAGCACCAGCCGAAGATAGTGATGACGGTAATGATGTAATTGACGGTAGTGAACTACCGGTGGGCGATCATGTGGCAGTGGCCGAAAAAGCCGCCAGCTCACACACTGACACTGAAGCGAGTGAAGAAGAAATAGTATTACCTGCGAGTTTAGCAGGAGCTGAGGCCGATTATGCGCCAGTGTCAAAAAGCGGTAATCGTGTGTCGCGTGGTGAGCGAAGTGCGAGTCGAGTAGCGATTCCAAACTTTGATTCGTTTCGTAAAAAATTATTTATTGGCATAGCGGCAATGGCGCTACTTATTATGGGGCTTGTATGGGCATTAGTATATGCGCCAAAAGCCACTATTGTGGTGACCGCTCGCACTACCGACTACGCACTCAATAGTAATGTATCGTTTGTTACTACCGGCGTCACTGACCTTAAGGCCGGCACAATACTCAGCAGCACAAAAACACTTAAAAAAGATGTTTCACAAAGCTTCACGGCAACAGGTAAAAAAGATGTCGGCGAACGCGCAACTGGAGCAGTTAAGTTTAAAACCGATGCGTATACCATTTTAGTGTCTGGCCTCACAGTGCCAGCTGGTACGACAGTTACTTCGTCGAGTGGCGCTACGTATACCACTAACACAGCTGCTGTATTTGCAAAGGGAGATTCTTCAGGGCTGTCTGGTGTCACTGTTGCGGTTACAGCGACTGCCCCGGGTGCATCATACAATGGCGCTTCAGGTGCGATTACTAATTTACCAGCCGGTGTATCTTCGGCTAGCTTCACCACAGCAACTTCAGGTGGTACCGATAAAACCGTAGCAGTGGTCACACAAGACGATATCGACAAAGCTGTAACGGAAGTCACCAAACAGTCAGCCGTCGATGCTGCCAAAAAAGAGCTTACTCAGCAGTTTGGCGCTGACTATACCGTGCTAAGCACTACGTTTAAAGTTGATTCTACTGCAGTGAAACCTTCGCCTGCGCTTGACACTGAAGCAGCGGATGGCAAGGCTGCTTTAGCAGGTTCAGTAGTATACACCCTTACTGGTGCCGCGAATAGCGAAATTAGTAAGTATCTCGATAAGTATTTTGCCCAACAAATAGATGGCAAAACCAATCAAAAAGTTTACGCAAATGGGTTAAAAGGCATTTCATTCACTAGTGTATCGCAAACAGATACCGGGTTTAGTGCGGCCGTTTCGACCAACGGTAAAATCGGTCCTAATATTAATGAAGCAGCACTTAAGGAATTTGCTCGCGGTAAGCGGGTAGGTGAGATCCAAGATTACATGAAACAGATTGACGGCGTTGATAGTGTGAACGTAAAGTTTTCGCCGTTTTGGGTATTCGCCGCACCAAACGACACTAAGCGTATTTCAGTAGAGTTTAAGGTTAATGGCACGTAGTACACGTTATATGGCGCTTGATGTGGGGGAAAAGCGTATAGGGGTGGCCATGGCAGACACGGCGGTGCTGATTGCATTTCCTCACAGCACAATACAGGTTGATGGTACAGAATACGCAACGATCGCTTCACTAATACAGAACGAAAAGATTGACACGGTGGTTGTTGGGTATCCGCGTAGTCAGTCAGGAAGTCAAACGCAACAAACGACGGCTATTGAAGCGTTTACGATGAAACTAAAATCAACAGGGGTAGTATGCGCCTACCAAGATGAATCAGTGACCAGCATTCAAGCCGAACAGCGCTTAAAGGCTCAAAAAAAGCCTTACAGTAAGGGCGACATTGATGCTATGGCTGCGACAATTATTTTGCAAGATTATCTAGAGGCGAACCATGGACGGATTTAAGCGCCCCAGTAAGCCGCCTGCCGTGCGGGTTCGACCAGCCGAAATGGTCAATAAGCCGTTTAGTGTTGACAATCCGCCAGTGTCTACAGCAGAGACGGCGCCAACCAGTGACTACCGCGCTCCAGTCGTGGGCGACCCCATAAAGCCAGCTAAGGTGCCATTCTTGCAGCGCCGCTTATATGGCAGATCACTAACGATTGCTGGTAGCTTGGCCATATTATTTGTATCGGCAAGTGCATACTATTGGTACATGCTACAGTTACGCCCTGTAGCGCCTGGCAGTGCCGAAGAGCAAAAAGTGGTTATTAGTAAAAATGCCAGCTTTTCGTACGTAGTGCAGCGTTTAAAGGAGCGCGGGTTGATTCGCAATACCTTCGCGACAACTCTATATGGTGCTGCATCAGGTAAGCGCACACAACTAAAAGAAGGCACATGTACGCTTTCACCAGCGCTCTCAACTAAACAGATTCTTGATAAGTTAGTAAAAGGGTGTCATGACTTTGTGTCGATTACATTTTTCCCGGGTGCCACACTCGAAAAGCCACTCTATAAGCCTGCTCATGCCGAAATTGATACGACAATGTACATAAAACATGTGTTAGCGAGTGCCGGGTATAGCGAACAGCAGATTACAGCTGCCCTTACTAAAACGTACACTGGCCCACTATTTGCCGACAAGCCGGCCGGTAGTTCCTTAGAAGGCTACGTGTATGGTGAAACATATTACGTAAATATTGGGGCCACTGCCGAACAAGTGTTACAAACAGCATTCGACCAGATGTACGCAGATATTACAAAGAATCAGCTTGAACAAAAGTTTAAAACACAGGGCCTGACTATGTTTCAGGCCATTACCTTAGCTTCGATTGTCCAGCGCGAACTTGACTGTGAAGCTAAACCAACAGTAGAGCGTAAAGAGAAATGCTATGAATATCAACGAACGATTGCCCAGATATTCTTAAAACGCCTTCGTGAAGGTACGTCGCTTGGTTCGGATGTGACATTTATTTATGCGGCAGACATGCAAGGCGTATACCCAAGTGTCAACATTGATTCACCATATAACACGCGCATTCATGCTGGATTGCCGCCCGGGCCCATTGCCTCACCAGGTATACACGCCCTAAAAGCAGTGGGCAACCCTAGTCCTACCGATTATATGTTTTTTATTGCGGGTGACGACGGATTACTCTACTTTGCCAAAGATCAAGCAGGCCATGAAAAAAACATTCGTGACCACTGTCAAAAGCTCTGCAATGAACTGTAGCTATAGCCTAAACCATGGGCAATATCTTGCCAAATGGCACCTGGTTTGCTACAATCGTCACTAGCACATTGAAATACAACGCTCACTTGGAATAAAAAGAGAGTTGTTTTCATGTATGCCTACCTTGAAATGTCGTACGAACACCGAAATAAGCACTTTTTAGTAATAATAATTAATAAAATCGGTCGACACGTGTGTTCTGTCCGCCCCAGGCGGAGTAAGACAGAGTGAGGTAGAATGTGCCACTAGCAATAGTTGCACAGGAGAACGTTTATTCGTAATTTTACACCCGTTGGTTCATATGGATCAACGCCAGAAAATGATATTCAACAGAGTGCTCGGCACAGTTCTTTGCGCTCAGCGTCAGCCAAGGGTTCAGTTTCTTCTACATCGATCGCTTCGTATTTAGGAGTATTTTTGCTGGTGATTGCTATGGTAGCAATCGGCTATAACCCACCTGTTAAAACCACTACCGTCGCTAATATTGGCACTACTGTTGAAGGGACGGTAACGAGTCCGATAGCATCTACCGAATCAACAGTTGACCGCTTAATGGCTACCACTGTCGCCGCCACCTTAGCGCAGAGTGCTAATATGCCTGTCACTGATAACGTTGCTAACCTTTCGCAGTCACTCGCGATTGAAAGTACTTTGGCGCGTACCGATACAAATGTGATTTCTAAGCCGCAAATAGTGCAGCCTGCCGCCGATAGCCGGGCCACTCAAAAGTATGTAACGGTGGCAAGTGATACGGTGCAAAGTGTCGCACAAACATTCGGCGTGTCTGCTACCACTATTAAATGGGCTAATAACCTTACGTCTGACGCTATTGAACCAGGTAAAGAACTCACTATTCCTCCAGTTGATGGTATTATTTATACTGTAAAATCGGGTGACACAGTTGATAGCATTGCAAATAAATATAAGTCTGACGCAGCGATTATTCGCGCTTTTAACGACCTTGAACTAACCGGCGATCCCGCTGTAGGTGCTAAAATTATTATTCCTGGGGCCGATTTGCCAGCTGAAGAGCGCCCGGGTTATGTTGCACCTGCTCCTCGTGTTACTGTCACGGCACCTGTCTCTCAGCCAACCTACCAGTCGTATGGCGGCGGTGGTGCGTGGAAACCAGCGCATGCGTGGTCGGGCCCAATTGTCAGTAACGGCTACCCATTTGGGCAGTGCACATGGTATGCTGCGGTGCGACGTGCCGAACTCGGTAAGCCAGTTGGTAATCAGTGGGGTAATGGCGGATACTGGCGTTACAGCGGTGCGCGGGCCGGCTATGCGGTCGACAATAACCCGCAACCAGGTGATGTTATGGACGGCGCTGGCCACGTAGCAATTGTTGAAATGGTAGACCCAGGTAATGTAATTTATATTTCAGAAATGAACGGGTATCGTGGTGGCGGTGGTTGGGGCCGAGTCGGCTACGTGACTATTTCGTGGGGTGAAGCCACTAGCGGCATGTACCGCTATGTGCATTAAAAACCGCTCTTTGGCAGGGAGACTTTACAAAGCACCAGTTACCGTATAGGTAATAGGTGCAAGTCTCCCCGCGCAAAGAGCGGGCGTCTGGCGTTAAATGTGTAGATATCCCCTCACCAACAGGTAAAGGAGCGTAGCCTGGAGAGCCACGTTGATCGACCCTGCGATGATGGGGCCCCGGCAAGGGATGCCATTTTTTTCGGCATGACTACTCTGTGTTATTGCCAATATCGAAAGGAGTATGCCGAGTAGCGAGGGCACAAAAAAGCCCGCTGCAGCAAAGATAACTGCTCGCTCTCGCTGCTTTTGGCCAATCGCCGGCTCCTGGCCGCTTCGTGCTAGTGGCTGATAGTTGTTCATGTACACACCTTCTTACTAGTGGTGAACGCTTTAACACTAATATTATATCAAATTTGCTAAAATAAGTCAATAATGCTACGATAGTATAGATAAAATAGACCATTACTACATAACAGCTTATATATTTATTTTCACACCATGTTTGTTGATACAGCTAAAGTAACAGTTCAGGCCGGCAAAGGTGGTGACGGCGCTGTTAGCTTTCGTCACGAGATTTATGTTGACAAAGGTGGCCCAGATGGTGGTGATGGCGGCAGGGGTGGTGACGTTATTTTTGTAGCCGATAGTGGCCTCAACACCTTGATTGATTTTAGATATAAACCAGAAATAAAAGCTAAAGATGGCGCTGCTGGCAGCAAGCGTCGGTCTGCGGGGCGTTCAGGCGAAGATATACGCGTAAAAGTACCTGTTGGAACACTCGTGTGGCGTGACGGTATAGTGGTGGCAGACATCACTACCCCTGGCCAAGAAATCATTATTGCAAAAGGCGGCGACGGGGGGTTTGGAAATGCACACTTTAAGTCGTCTGTTCGTCAAACACCGCGTATGGCAGAGCTTGGCGAACCAGGTGATGCGTTTGAAGCTGAGCTTGAGCTAAAACTGCTCGCAGACGTTGGCCTTATTGGGTTTCCAAACGCAGGTAAGTCTACGTTTTTGTCTGTCGTCACTAACGCACGGCCTGAAATTGCCGATTACGCCTTTACAACTCTTAGCCCTAACTTAGGCGTGGCAGACATCGATAACGGGAGTGTGCTTATAGCTGATATTCCAGGGCTGATTGAAGGTGCCAGTGAAGGCAAAGGTCTTGGTGATGCTTTTTTGCGCCATGTAGAACGAACGGCTGTATTGTTGCACTTGATCGATGTATATAGCAACGATGTGGCTGCTGACTATAAAACGATTCGTAACGAACTAAAAAAGTATAGCCCTGAACTTGCCGAGCGCCCAGAAATCGTAGCGTTGACTAAATGTGAAGGCCTCGACGCTGAAATGATTGCTATGCAAACTGATGCCTTAACACCGCATCTTGCAAAAGGTACGCAGTTATTTGCTATTTCAGCAGTAGCACATCAAGGGCTGACAGAAGTTTTGCGTGCGCTGCGCGCTACCGTGGTGGCAACTCGCCAGCAGCAGGCTGCGGTGGTACCGAGTGATGAACCGGCAGGCCCACCCACCATTACACTGAGCGATAGCCAGCTTTCGGAGCATTGGGAAGTAACGTTTAATGAATCACTTGAACTATATCAGGTCACAGGGCAAAAGATTGAAAAGTTTGCTCGTCGCACTAACTATGATCAGTTCGAAAGCGTGAACCGCTTACGTGATATTATGAAACGCCTTGGCATTGCTCATGAGCTGTCGCGGCAGGGTGCAGTTGGCACGAGTATGGTGCAAATTGGCGCTTCGACACCGTTTACACTTGTAGAGCAATAAGATATATTGCAAAAAAGTATTGACACACATACGACAATATGCTATCATACAAGTAACCTAGCGTTATGGCATATGCCTTACGCTGGAGAAACTTACCATTGTCAGAGAAAACAGAGCTGGGAATATATATACAGAACAGGCAGTTGTGTATAGATATCCCCAGCTCTACAATTGAGCTGGATCACAGAAAGGCATTAAATGGTGCCTATTGGGTCCTCTGATTGCGCGACCTGCACCAGCTCGCGTTCACCGCCGGCCATACTGGCCGATTCGTAGGAAGTTCGCCACAACCAGAAAGGACAGTGATGTTCGTCTTATAGCCCTCCGGGCAGGCCCGTCAGAGCCGGAATCTGGCCGTTGGGGCTGACTAGAAGCCCTTTAAAGTGAGCCATCGTGGTTCACACTAGTCGCATTTGGGAGAGGCAACGCTGGTGGGGTGAGAGTTAGCGCGTTTTCGGCGCCCAGGGTGTGATGCCCAATAACTCTCGCCCCACCTTCACCAAGAGGCCGCTCATTACATCTCTGACAATGGTAATATACCAATCACGCACACCCTTAGTAGGGTGTTTTTAGTTGTGTATACGGGAGTATTTTACCCGGCAATACTAGCTGCAATAATAATGGCTATCGCTATAAATAGACCAGCGAACATCATACCCATGGCGGGGTTTTGGTCTTTTAGGAGTTCTTTGCGTAGGTCAACTCGAAATACGTAATTACACAGGGCTACACAGGCGAGCATCAATAGAACGCCAAGTACAGAATATAGGCTAATTAACCCAAATAGGCCAAGTTGATAGGTAATGTCCATTGGTAGTGATGCGAATGTTGTCATGCCTTAAACTATAACAAATCTGCTATCATATAGCTAGCATGGAAAAACGACGACGCTATTCTTCGACAGCAAAAATACTGACAATTGGTTCGGGCAGTGTACTTGCAGCAATTGGGTTTGGTACGGTGGCTGCCCAGTATAACACGGTGTACGGTGTGCCATTTACGTATAGTGGCCAGCAATACTATATTCGCGAAGGCAGTAAGCGCGCCGTGTACCCGTCGCGTGAAGCGTGTATGCAAGATGTGCCGAGTAGTTTGCAATACCAGTGCGAACCTGTGTCAAACTATCATTCTGGAACAGGGTATATTGGGCGCTATTATGGCCCCGTATATCACCCGCAAGACGGCAGCGGCTACACGCCGCGTTCAGGGTACACTGGCACTGAAATCGCTAGCAGTAGTAATGTTGGCAAAAAGTTACCAAGTGGCGCGAGCAAGCATGGGTTTGGTTCTACCGGCAAGGCCCATACATCAAGCAAGGGTGGCTAGGGGTATGCGGCGGGTTGAGCTTGCAGCGCGTAAAAAATGGCAAAAACGCTGCGCTGACGCTGGGTTTACGTTTTATGATTTACCAAGCGAAAACGGCGATCCGTATTGGCGTGAAACGGCAGCCTATGAGCTAACACTCCATGATGTAGAAACAATTGAAACTGCCACCAACGAGTTATTTATGCGCTGTATGGATGCAGTTGAACATGTGGTAGCAAATCGACGGTTTGCTGAGTTTGGCATTCCCGAGCAGTTTTGGGCAGAAATTATTCGCAGCTGGAATGATGATGACCCCACGGTGTACGGACGGTTTGATTTTGTATACGACGGCAAGATGCCGCCAAAATTGTTTGAGTTTAATGCTGATACGCCTACTTCGCTGCTTGAAGCATCGATTGTGCAGTGGTGGTGGATGCGTGAAGTCAAGGGCAAACAGGCCGACCAGTTTAACTCAATACACGAAGCACTCGTAGAGCAGTGGCGGCATATTCGTGAAAAGCGCTTAGCTGGTGAAACTAAAGATCAGCTGGTGCTAGCTTCCTTGCACAGTGGCGCGGAAGGTGAGTTTTTAGCAGAAGATTACGACCTAGTGCAATATATGACTACAGTTGCTGAAGAGGCAGGGTTTAAAACACGCCAGATTTTTATTGAACAGATTGCCTGGGATGACACAAAAAAACAGTTTGTTGATGCCAATAATCTACCAATTACCACTATATTTAAGTTGTATCCTTGGGAGTGGATGGTGCATGAAGACTATGGCCCAAAACTACTTGAAGCGAGCGCGCACACTCGCTGGATTGAGCCAATATGGAAGATGCTACTCAGCAACAAACAACTATTAGTGGTGTTATGGGAGCTGTTCCCGGGCCACCCAAACCTACTCGAAACATACACTCAGCCAAACAAGTTACGCGGGCGCAGCTATGTAAAAAAACCAAAGCTCAGCCGAGAAGGCGCAAATGTTACGATTTTTAGTGCTAGTGGCAATGTGATCGAATCAGTCGGTGGCGATTATGGTGAGGAGGGGTATGTGTACCAGGCGTACCAGGAGTTGCCGGTTTTTTATAAGTGGCGACCAGTGATTGGCAGTTGGGTAGTTGGTCAAGACGCTGTAGGGGTGGGTATTCGTGAAACTTCAACGCATATTACTGGCGACATGGCCTTTTTTGTACCACACTATATTGCTAATCCATAAGCAGGCGCTGCGCTGCACATGCATCTGGTATCATAGATACAATGAAAACCTTTTTCTTTTACGACCTTGAAACGAGTGGGCTCAACCCCCGTACTGATCGGATTATGCAGTTTGCGGGTATACGAACTGACGAACAGTGGCAGCAAGTTGGTGAACCGATTAATGTACTTGTGGCGCTAACCGACGACATTTTGCCTAGCCCAGATGCACTCGTTGTAACCGGTATTTCACCGCAAAAAACTATTGATGAAGGCTATAGCGAAGCCCAGTTTGCTAAGCTGCTGATGACAGAAGTCTTCACGCCCGATACCACTATTGTTGGCTACAATAACATTCGGTTTGACGATGAGTTTATTCGTCACTTGCTATGGCGGAATTTTTACGACCCATATGAATGGGCGTGGCGAGAGGGTCGCTCGCGGTGGGATATGCTCGACGTGGTGCGCATGACGCGTGCATTACGACCCGACGGCATTACCTGGCCCACAACACCTGAAGGTAAACCCAGTAACAAATTGGAGCGTTTAAGTGCCGAAAACGGTATAGTCCACACGACTGCTCATGATGCCTTAAGTGACGTAGAAGCGTTAATCGGTGTAACTAAATTGCTGCAGCAAAAACAACCGCAGTTATTTGATTATTTATTTTCGATGCGCCATAAGAAAGCCGTACAACAACTTGTGAATCTTGAAAACAAGCAGCCGTTTGTATATACCAGTGGTCGATACGGCGGCGCACACCATAGTACAACCGTAGCGTTCCCGCTTACTAGTGGCAAAAATGGCAATGTGGTGGTGTACGACTTGCGAACTGACCCTACACCATTCTTAGGGTTAACCGAGACACAACTTGCTAGTACGCTGCACGCTACTTGGGAGCAGCGCCAACAGCCTGATTATGTAGCGGTACCAGTCAAAGAATTACAATATAACCGCGCACCAGCAGTTGCGCCGCTTGGTGTGTTAAGCAAGGGTGACGGTTGGCAGCGGATTGAACTAGACGAAGCAGTTATTCGCCGTCATCAAACACTGCTATTGGCACAGCCAGGATTTGCCGAAACAATACGCTCGGTATACGAAGCGCGCCCAGAGTATGCACCCGCCACCGACCCCGAAGCCCAGTTATACGACGGTTTTTTGCTCGACCGCGATAAGCTGCGAGTAGAAGCAGTGCGTAACGCTAGCGAACAAGCCTTAGCTGATTTTCACCCTGAGTTTGTTGATGAACGCTTAACGCCATTGTTATTACACTATAAAGCCCGTAATTTTCGACGCTGCTTAACCGAGGCCGAGCAACATGCTTGGGAAAATTGGCGTGAAGCCCGAATTGCTGCCCAGTTGCCGGGGTTTATGACAGCGTTGCAGCGCCTTATGGCCGACACAAATCCTGGCACGCAGTTTATGGTGCAAGAATTGCAGTTGTGGGCAGAATCTGTAATACCAATTGACGCTTAAATATGGCTATAGCGGCGGCGAGGCATGCGTGAAGCACTAGAGTTAACTGCTTTTTTGTTGCGTCGATTGAAGTTCCACTGTTCAACGTAGTGAGTAACAATCATTGCAATCAGTGCGCTGTACACCGACATCGTGAGCCAGTAGGGAATTGTATAGTTCGTGCCAGGTACAACGCCGGCAATTAGCAGGCGCACAAGTGCATTAGCAAATTCAGTACTCACTAGTGTTGCTAGAATAACCAGACTTGTTGCTGCATATAGAAAATATTTCACGTACACCTCGTTTCTCAATGATTATTTCTATTATAGCACAAAGTTTGAATAAAAGCAACAGTTATTTTATAACAAGCATTACCACGTTACCCTGCCCACAACCCCCAACTGCAACAAGTTGGGTTTTTGTTTGCGGTAATCTAGCGTGCATGTGTGGTCTCCTTTTTGTAGGCTGTATACATCTCTTCGGCGGTATGGTAGTCGAGTATCTTTCGTG
>JBATSN010000001.1:0-2112 GCA_049293315.1 Saccharimonas sp. (SeqCode) | reverse complement strand
GAACTACCAGGTTCAGGGGCAGGCCGGTGTTTTTGTTGGCGGAGACGTGGTGCGCCCTCACCTTCTCACAACGGCAATCGGCCACGGCGCCATCGCGGCCGACGGCATAGACCGGTTCCTGCAGAATGAACCGCTCGAGAAACGTCCCAAGATCGACGTGCATTCGTTTGATCTGAAACGAAAGATGATCGAGAAGGGGTACACGTTCAGTGAAGTGCACGAACCGATTCGCGGCACCTACCAGAATACCGCAGCGATCCACAACTTCGACGACCGCTCGGATCGATACGTCATCTCCCACAAGGAGTTATTCCTAGGCCATTTCCCCTACACGGAACGCCATCGCCGCGGCGTCGTGACCCTCAATGCGGCACAGGCCTTGAACAATTTCGAGGAACGCCTTCAACCACTGCTCGAAGCCCAGGCACAGGCCGAAGCCAAGCGCTGCATGAGTTGTGGGCAGTGCTTCGAGTGCGACAACTGTGTCGTCTATTGCCCGCAAACGGCTGTCTTTAAGGTGCCAAAAGCGAAATCCACCACGGGCCGCTACGTGGACACCAACTACAACAAGTGCATCGGTTGCCACATCTGCGCCGATGTCTGCCCCACAGGGTACATCCAGATGGGTTTGGGAGACTGAGCGGCATGCGATTGAACGTGTGGTACTGGTTTGGACCACGACGGTTCGAAATGCTGCGCACGGCAACGCTTTTGCTTGCCTTCCTGGCGTTGAACGCATTCGCCTCGCCTGTCATGGTGGGTACCCAGCGAACTGCCGGAAGCGTTCCCAAGCCGGTGATCGAGTCTGCACGTGGCGGGCAGTGCGTTGAAAGTGCCAACTTCATGCGGCGCAATCACATGGACCTGTTGATGCACCAGCGCGACGACACGATGCGCAGTGGTGTACGCAAGACACGTCATAGCCTTAAGGAATGCATTGCCTGCCACGCCAGCCAGAACACAAACAGCGTCGCCGCAAGCAGCACCAACTTCTGCCAGAGTTGCCACGCCTACGCCGCGGTAAAGATTGACTGCTTCGAATGCCATGCCAGCCAGCCACAGGTGAAGCGATGACCGCCCCAACCGATTCGGAAAAGAGCCCTGTCAGGAGTCCCGGTCCGAAGCGACGAGGTTTTCTCGGCGTTGCTGCGGTCGGAATGGCGGGAATCTTGCTGGCTCCTGGCGTGCGCCTGATCGAAGTATCACAGGCGGCGCCCTCTCCGGCCGGCGCGAACCCGCGGGTACGTTGGGGCATGTTGATCGACAGTGCCCTGTGCGCGAATGGGTGCACCGACTGCGTGAGCGCTTGCGAGGCCGAAAACGGTTTGTCCGGCGGGCGGCTTGCCACCGACTCTCAGTGGATACGAAAGATCGAAATCAAGGAAGTGCGTACCGGAAAGACCCACTCCTTGCCGGTTATGTGTCAGCACTGCGCCAATCCGCCCTGCGTGGACGTGTGCCCCACAGGCGCGTCGTTCAAGCGCGCCGACGGCATTGTTCTGGTCGACAAACACATCTGCATTGGTTGCCGCTATTGCATGATGGCCTGTCCCTACAAGGCACGATCCTTTGTGCATGAACCCCTGCACAACCAGAAACCTGACGTGCCGCGCGGCAAGGGGACCGTTGAAGGCTGCACGATGTGCGTACATCGCGTGGACAAAGGTGAATTGCCAGCCTGTGTGACCGCCTGCAGCGCCGCCGGTCACTCGGCGATCGTGTTCGGCGACCTCAACGACCCAGAAAGCGAAATCTCCAAGCGGGTGGCTCGGTATGCCTCGCGCCAGTTGCGCGAAGACCTGAACCTGAACACCGGCGTGCGATACAGCGGCATCTGAACCCTGCACCACGAGCCCAGACCATGAACATCACGCTGCGCGAACTCTCACCCCAAGGCCGAGGCTACTTCGGGTTGCTGGGAATGCTCGGCGCCATCGTGCTGGTTGCCTTGGGTGCGGTAGCGTATATGGAGCACCACGGACATGTCGTAACAGGCATGAACAATCAGATCGTCTGGGGTCTGCCGCATGTATTCGCGGTCTTTCTCGTGGTTGCCGCGTCGGGGGCCCTGAATGTGGCGTCCATGGCCTCTGTGTTCGGAAAGACTGAACT